>NZ_JABXKP010000033.1 GCF_017114985.1 Nostoc sp. JL33
GTGTTAAGCATACCGCCAGCGTTCATCCTGAGCCAGGATCAAACTCTCCGTTTTGTTGTGTTTCGAGTTTGCGGCTCCGAAAAAAAATATTTCCCGGAATCCAAGTTGTAATTTCGATTATCTTTTTGGGAAATCCCAAAACTAAAATCTTTTGACGAGGATTGGTTTTTTCTTAAGCTTTCAAAGTATTATGTTTTTTTGGTTCAGCCGTGGTTGGCTTCTTTCGCCTTCCCACTTAACTAGAGTAACTAGTCATCCCCTAGTTTGTCAAGGGGTAAATTTATTATTTTTCTAAAAGGGCAAATCGCTTGACTGGGCTTGCTTTCAGGTTAATGGGTTAAGCAACAAGGGGGAGGCGAGAACAAAGTGGCTAAACCTGACTGTGTGAATAATGCACGTTGCTTGTGTCTAAATGGAATCTGATGCAAGTTGAGTAATTATAGTAATGATTATCGAAAAAGGCAGGAGGTAGTCTTTGTGAGGGGGTTTATCGTGAATCCAAATGCTCGAACTAACTATTATATATATAAGAGCATAATTGTTGCGGAGCTTGCGGTTTAAGACTTCTATCCTACAGGTGACGCTTTTATAGGCATTTAGGCGATCGCCACTGCTACGTTCGCGGAGCGTTTGGAAGAGAAGATAGGCGTTACAGTGAGTCTAGCGCTGTAGAAGGACTTCAAAATTTATAATTAATTTTTGAGAAAAAGCTAAAAACTAGACTAGGCAATAAATACAGATGATCCGACCGCGTAAGGTCTTTGCTCAACATTGGCTCAAAAGTGAAAAGGCGCTCGACGCAATTATTCAAGCAGCAGAGTGTACACAAAGCGATGGCTTTGCCAACGCCAAGGGTGAACGCATCCTGGAAATTGGGCCCGGAACCGGCATTCTCACTCGTCGTTTATTACCCTTAGTGCAATCTCTGGTTGCAGTTGAAATAGACCGCGACTTATGCAAACTATTGGCAAAGCAACTTGGTAAGACTGAAAAATTTTTACTGTTACAAGGCGATTTTCTCACTCTGGATTTACCATCTCATCTGGTAGCCTTTCCCAATTTCCAACAGCCAAATAAAGTAGTAGCCAATATCCCCTACAATATTACGGGGCCAATCATTGAGAAACTACTGGGTACAATTGCCAACCCCAATCCCGAACCATTTGACTCAATAGTGTTGCTGGTACAAAAAGAAGTAGCAGAAAGGTTGTATGCTAAACCAGGATCAAAAGCATTTGGGGCGTTGAGCGTGCGGGTACAGTATTTGGCTGAGTGTGAGTTAATCTGCACAGTTCCAGCATCCGCATTCCATCCACCGCCAAAAGTCGATTCAGCAGTGGTGCGATTGCGCCCCCGAAAAATAGAAATACCAGCACTTAATCCGCGACAGTTAGAGAATTTCTTAAAGTTGGGGTTTGGTGCCAAGCGCAAAATGTTACGAAATAATTTGCAATCAGTTATAGAACGCGATCGCCTGAGCCACTTACTGGAACAATTAGAAATAAATCCCCAAGCCAGAGCCGAAGACCTCAGCGTTCAGCAATGGGTAATTCTAGCAAATGAACTGGGAGTGGAGAGTAGGGAGTAGGGAACAAGGCAGATTTTTTCCCATTCCCGATTCCCGATTCCCCACTCCCGATTCCCAATTCCCGATTCCCGATTCCCCAGTCCCAGAAAATGCGTTCCTACAGCCTAATTGCCCCTGCTAAAATCAACTTGTATCTGGAAATCATTGGCGATCGCTCCGATGGCTATCACGAGTTAGCCATGATCCTTCAAAGTATCGGACTTGCAGACCAAATTGATGTGCGTTCTATCAGCACTGACAGCATCCGTGTTCACTGCAACCACCCACAAGTACCGGCAGATAAAAGTAATCTGGCATACCGCGCAGCAGAATTAATGGCGAGGCAATTTCCCGAAGCCTTTGCTAAATATGGGGGCGTAGAGATTACCGTCAACAAGCAGATTCCTGTAGCTGCTGGGTTGGCTGGGGGTTCGACGAATGCAGCAGCTGTGTTAATGGGGATGGATTTACTGTGGAAATTGGGATTAACTCAGTCAGAATTAGAGGAGTTGGGAGGCACACTTGGTTCAGATGTACCGTTTTGTGTAGCGGGTGGAACTGCGATCGCAACAGGTAGAGGTGAGCAACTTTCTCCACTGCCAAGTTTGGATAGTATATATATAGTGTTGGCAAAATACCGCAGCCTGGAAGTTTCCACCGCTTGGGCATACAAAACCTATCGACAGCAGTTTAGTAATTCTTATATTAAAGATAGCGGCAACTTGGCAGCGCGTGCTAGTGCAGTTCATTCAGGATCAATAGTAAAAGCTATCCTGGATAAAGATGTGGGAGAAATTGCCCAAAAACTGCATAATGATTTGGAGCGCGTGGTATTGCCAGCCTATCCTCAAGTCTTGCAACTGCGAGAGGTGTTTGCAAATCAGGAAGGTGTTTTAGGAACAATGATGTCTGGTTCTGGGCCAACAGTATTTGCTCTTTTTGAGTCTCAACAGCAGGCGGAACAAGTTAAACTGCAAGTAAGGGAAGCAATTGTTGATGAAGACTTAGAATTGTTTGTGACTCGGACAATTACACATGGTATTCAGGTGGCGTCTTCAGTTTAAATAAATCTTTATCGTTAATGAAGCATAGGGAATAAGCTGATGAGCTTTTAAGTCGCATAGTTCAAATCGCTAGAAAAACCCAAAGACGCAAAGATGCAATTTGAATGACGATTAGCTGAGGGCAAGAATTATTCCTAATGCTCCAATCCAAAATCTAAAATCTAAAATCTAAAATGTTATGAATGATCAAAATCTAACGCCGCAAACAGATACTAAAAAACAGGTGAGTGCGAGTCCGTTACGCTGTTTTAGTGGGGCGGTGATTTCGGGAGGAATGGGATTTGCAGTGTATTCGCTGATGATTGCGATCGCCACAAATTTTGCTACTAAACCTATCCATTCAATTAATCCATTGGTGGTGAAGATTTCTTCTGCTGTTCGTACTTTGGTTGTTGGTGTAGTTGCTTTGGGAAGCGGAATATTTGGTATAGTGGCAATTGGTTTGTTGGCTTTGGGAGTGCAATTATTAGTGCAGCAGTTGACCAAAGAAAAAAGTAGTGAAAGCTAGTTATTGGTTTTTAATCAACAACCTAAAGGCATAAGTTTTTCTAACGAATTATAATTTTTGATGAATTGTAGTTTCGCGCTTCTGGAAGGCTGAAGAAGTTGTTGTTTTCTCCAACTTTTAGGAGAAAGCCTCTGGTGTTGACGAAACTGGCGAGAGAAATGACACGTATTTTGATAGCCCAGTGCAATAGCAATTTGGCCGGTTGTCTAATTAGTATCTCTGAGTAAAGGACGTGCTGCTACCATCCGGCGCTTAACGATACGCGATTCATCGCCACCCTATGAGTACATTGAGGGTGGTGATGAATGGCGGGAAATTGTGAAAACATCAGTAAATGAAAGTGGTCTGGCTCACCTGAAAACTCTATTAGTCGGCATTTAGTTTTTATGCAGACATTGGCTAATATCTCGTGCAACCTTGGTTAACCCACACATTCAATCCGAGCAAATGGGTGTTTATTACGTAAATCTCGCGCCGATTCTATACCTATTTTTATATCAAAAATCACCATCTACCCATATTTTACAGGATTGTGGTTCAAAGACATAAAAAAGGCCGTAAATTATCTTAGAAAATGTTTTAAAATATTGCTAACATCAAAAGTTCCCAAACCTAACCCCACGAGCAAGCCTTCCCTACAAACAAAGGGGGTTTAAAAACCTCTTTCCGTCTCGGCGAGAGGGATTTTTTAGTATACATTTTGAATTTTCAAACATCCTCTTAGCTGTTAATAATTTGTTCCACCGCAACAGAAACATCTGGGAATGCAAGGGGTTGAATTGCTCCGCCAGTTAATGTCAGTTTTGTCGCGTACTCTCCATCTAAGATTTCTCGAAACACGACCAAATATAACTTTTTTAGATTGACAACCCAATATTCTAAAATACCTGCTTCTGCATAGATTTTGCTTTTTGTCTCTAAATCTTTTTCTAAACTAGAGTTAGCGTACTCAATCAACCACAAAATATTTTCTGGATAGGGATGATGCTGTCGATACTCGCGTCCTAAAGGTTGGACAATGGCAATATCTGGTTCTGGTTCCGAGTCGTTGGGTAGGGTAATTGGTTTAGCATGACGAATTTTGGCGCGTCCAGCCAATAGCTTTGCTAGATACTCACCAGCTTCATCACTACTATAAGCATGGGGTTCCCCTTCTGGCGACATTTCGACAATTTCTCCTTTGAGTAGTTCAACTTTGCGATCGCTCAAAATGCCAACGTCAATCATGCGGTGATATTCGTCAATCGTCCACTTAGCAAGTATCACAGTCATGACGATTGATTCCTCCTAATAATTCTTTAGATTCTCCCATTTTAAATGCACTTCAGGTCTGATTCCGAATCAGCCGATTGATTTAAGATACAGGCAGTTTGTCTTTAAGAATACTAAAAATTACTTATAGCCAGATACCTTGACCAGAATAACTGTGTAGCAGGTTGACAAAGCGGTACAAGGGTATCATCCTAGAGTGTTTAGAAGGTAAACCAGATGACTAACCACATTAAGAGTCTATGCTAACAGCACAACCTATCACTATTGATTTGTTTGCTGGGGCTGGCGGCTTTGGTCTAGGTTTCGAGATGGCGGGTTTCTCTGTTCCTTTATCCGTTGAGATTGATGCCTGGGCTTGTGATACACTGCGCCATAACCGTCCGAATATGACAGTTATTCAACAGGATATCCGTGATTTAAACACTGCAAGTAGTGTTAAGGGTATCTGTAACTTCAAGCCGGATGTTGTGATTGGTGGGCCTCCATGTCAAGGCTTTAGTATTGCCGGGCCAGCACAAAAAGATCCTAAAGACCCTAGAAATAGTCTATTCATTAACTTTGCTCAGTGGATATGTTTTCTCGAACCTGAAGCTTTTGTAATGGAAAATGTCAAAGGTTTACTTTCGCGCAAAAATATTGAAGGCAAAAAGGTAACAGATATCATTAAAGAAACTTTTGAAAATCTAGGGTATTTTGTAGAAGTATGGTCATTAAATGCTGCTGAATATGGTGTGCCACAAATTAGAGAGCGTATTTTTATTGTTGGAAATAAAACAGGAAAAGAATTAGGTCTTCCTCCAAAAACACATTCCTTAGATTTATTGCATATCAATAGCTCTCAATTATCAATATTTGCCTGCATGGGTTTACTTCCTGCCATAAGCCTATGGGATGCCATATCAGATTTACCACCACTGAATGCACGTGAGGGTGAAGAGGAACAACCTTATATTTCAGAACCTCTAAATAACTATCAAAACTGGATCAGGAATGGCAGTCAAACACTTTACAATCATGTTGCAATGGATCATTCCCAGAGGCTTGTAGAACGCTTCAAACATATTAAATGGGGTGAATCAAGTTCAGACGTACCAAAAGAACATGGCGCTAGACGGCGTAGTGGAAATGGTGAGTTATCTGAGATAAGTTATGACCAAAATAACCGACGTTTAAATCCATATAAACCATCACATACAATAGCCGCTTCATTTTACGCCAATTTTCTTCATCCTTTCCAGCATCGCAACTTGACAGCCCGTGAAGGCGCACGTGTCCAATCATTTCCTGACACTTATCGTTTTCTAGGAAAGAAGACTGTTGTATCTCACAAATTATTACATCGAGAAGAGAGATTCGACGAGAAGTTTCTTTGCCAGTACAATCAGGTAGGTAATGCTGTACCACCTATTCTTGCTAAAGCGATCGCACTTCATCTTCAAGAGAAATTAGAGCTATGCCCAAAAGCGATAGGAACCCTTTAGTTCACGGCTCTAATCTTGAACAAAAGGAGAATCACCGCACAAAATACAGAGATACTGAGAGTAAAAAATATCTCAGTGAGATTAGAAATGAGTATGATAAGTGGCGTTCCGCTAATCTCGAATTAGTTGGACCTACATCAACACCTACTGCTCAAGATGACGCAATTATTGCTACTAGGGTAGAACTTTTATCAAAATATAAGGACTTTTTAGACCAGCAGCACTATGCTGAAAAGTTTGATTCTCGATCGAACCTTCACTCTAGCGTGCTAGAGGAATTTCTCTATTATCTGTTTAAAGATTTAGTCAGAGACTTTGGAGAAAATGCTCTCATCGGCAAATCACATACGTTCAAAGATATTTTCTTTGTGCCGCCAAAATACTCTGAGATGCTTAAGCGACCGTATGCACGTATTGAAAAGAAAGATCATGACTTTGTAATTGGAGCCACGATTCAAGTATCATTTGAAGCAGCAACCCCACCGGAGAAAGATGAAAATCCTGGTGAAATACTCCCACTTCTTAAAGAGGAACCGGAAAACTACTCTGAAGTTACAGTTACAGGGAACACCGAAACGCACATTTTCGATATTCCAGTTGTTGCAATTGAATGTAAGACGTATCTCGATAAAACTATGCTCGAAGGTTCATCACGAGCAGCAGAGGACTTAAAGGCAAGAAATCCAAATAGTTTATATGTTGTACTTATGGAGTGGATCAAGTTGACCAGTGATGTCAATCTTCGGAAGTACAAGGTTGACCAGATTTACGTACTACGTCAGCAGAAAAACACTGACCGAGAATTTAGGTATGAAGAAAAATATCTTAAAAATTCAATTAATCCAGTTGTAGTTCAACATCTATTCCATAAAGTGCGGAAGCATCTGAAAATGGATTGGACTGGCGGAATTGAACACGGCATAGAGCGTGGATGGCTAATTGAGGAGTAGCTATTGACTTTAGTAACTAAAAAATAGTGCCTAAAAACATAGATAAGCAATGCCTATAGTTCACAATCCTGTACTAGTATCCAAATAACCTCTTGTGGTTTCAAAATCGGGATATTGCTCATAATCTACTGGATTACAATTTGTTGTGTGCCAACAAACTCTGTATCGAATGCTAAATTTTCATCCTCCAGAAGCATCTCAATTACTTCACGCAGATTCTCTTGTAATTCATCCAATCTTTCTGCCTGGGAGTGTGCGCCAGGAAATCCGGGAACATAGCCAACATAAAGCTTTGTATCAGAATCTCGCTCAACAATTGCAGTGAAAGTTTTCATATTTTTAACATTAAAGCTATGTCAAATATTCAAAGCATAGCACTAGCATCTGAAAATGCACTGGACTGCCGGAATTGAACACGGCATAAAGCATGGGTGGCTAATTGGCGAGTAGCTACTGACCTTAGTCGGTGCTGGTGACACTCGCGTAAATTACACAAGACTTACGCAAGCGTTCTCAATCATATTCTCTAAAAACTCTCTAGTAACTCAGACTAATTCCGCAGCTAAAAGCCTACCTTCAATTGGTTCATACTTATCTTCTAGTAACCATAATTTGGCTGCATTATAGTCATTACTAGAAAATACAACTTTATAACCCTGTGCGGGATCATAAACTTGACAGTTATCTTCACTGTCGCAAAGCAATAAAAGAATATATGGAGGGGATAACATCGGATCTATCCATACTTCTGTAAATTCCCAGTTATTCTTCACTCGGTCTTGTGCGGGGGATGACGTGGTATTGGTCGTCTGCATTGATTTTTATCTCCGCATAGTAAAGTAGAATACGGCTACCATCTGGACTGATTCTATAACCTATTGGTTCATCAAAAAACGGTAGAGTATTTATTGCTCTACCGTTTTGTAATTTTCTATTTGAGATTTAATCCCAAGTTCTAAATTTTACTCAACGCCTTGGAATTAAAATTACTGATGCTATTTTTGATATCGGTTTACCAAGGATTTGCCAAAATTTGCAGTAGTTAATAGGATTCTCGCAGATGACTTTTCAATTTAAACCGCATTATGAAGCGCCATAGCTCACCAATCCAAAGCACTGTCGATGTTGCAACAATTACACTTATCCAGTCCACCAAAGACAAAGGTACTGTTCTAAAAACGCTACCACCAAACTGAATAATCAATATCTGTCCGACAAAAATGGTAATAGCGATCGCTACAAATCCTTTATTCTTAGATAAGCCTTTCAAAGCAGACTGCTTTAACCCCAAGCATCGAGCATTGAACAAATTCCAGAACTGTAACATTACGAACACGGCGAAGAACACGGAAAGCTCATAAGGAGTGATTTCCCCATCGCGACGGATGTAGCGTAAGAAACCAATCAGAAAAATCAAAAATGCTAACCCAACAGTAAAAATATTCTCTGCCATTGCTTTGGTGACAATAAAGGCTTGCGGGTTACGAGGAGAGTGCTGCATCACGCTCAAATGAGGGGGTTCCGTCGCCAAAGCTAAAGCAGCAAAGGTATCCATAATTAAGTTCACCCAGAGCATTTGGGTGACAGTTAGAGGTAGCGCTACACCGATAAATGGCCCAATTAAAGCAATTCCCAACGCCACAACGTTGATTGTTAACTGAAACAGAATAAATCGTTGGATATTTAGGTAAAGCGATCGCCCCCAAACAACTGCATTTACAATACTGTGGAAAGAATCATCAAGCAAAATGATATCACTAGCTTCTTTAGCGATCGCTGTACCACTTCCCATTGCTAAACCTACCTGAGCTTGCTTGAGAGCAGCTGCATCGTTTGTACCATCTCCGGTGACACCTACCACCTCACCATTTTCCTGTAACAGTTTCACAAGCCGCAGCTTATCAAGTGGTCGCGCTCTGGAAAGTACCTTTAATTGCAGCACCGCCTGATTTGCTTCTTCGTCACTCAGTTGGGCAAATTGTTGACCAGTCAAATGTAAATAACCGCTATTAAAGTCATCTTCTTCTTGCCAAAGTCCAATTTGACGAGCAATTTCCTTAGCCGTCTCCGAGTTATCACCTGTTACAACTTTCACTTCTATTCCTGCGCGTAAACAGGCTTGGATTGCATCAGGTACTTCTGGACGCAAGGGGTCTGAAATTGCCACAAACCCCAGCCAAGTCATGTCGTGAGCAATTTCGTCCAAGTTCGTCTGACTCGAATGCTGTGAGACGTTATGATAAGCAAACCCTAGCGCCCGCATTCCTCGTTTTTGATATTCTTTAATTGCAGATGCGATCGCGGCTTTATTCTTAAGTGATTCTAGTCCTTGCTCTGTAAGAATCTGCGAGCAACGCTCTAGAATTACCTCCGGCGCTCCTTTCACATAAAGCACATCCTCTCCGGTTACAGAGGAAATGCCTATTGTACCCATGTATTTTTGATGACCACAAAAAGGCATTCGGGATTTGATTTGAAAGTTACCCCGGTAAGATATGTAATCAATATCCTGGCTATCTAGCCATAAAAGTAAAGCTCCTTCTGTGGGATTGCCAATGGGACGAGTAGCCTGCAAAGGTTTTTTCTCTAAATCAGCAGTACTATTAACTGCGATCGCCTCCGCTATTAACCCTTTAACATCTTTAAGTACTGGCAATAGTTGAGAATTCAGACTAGGAAAATTGACTTCATACACCCGCATTTGATTTTGGGTGAGAGTGCCAGTCTTATCAGAGCAAATTACCGTAGCTGAACCAATAGTTTCGCAAGCGTGCATCCGACGCACCAAATTATTGGAAGCCGCCATCTTTTTCATACTGTAGGCAAGGCTGAGGGTAACACTCATCGCCAAACCTTCTGGCACAGCTACCACAATAATTGTCACAGCTACCATAAAGTAGTGCAGTAATGCTTTGGCAACACTACTAGGAACCCAGCTATTTATAGAGCTAGGAATTAGTCCTAGAGGATAGCCTAAACCAAGTCCGATAGTGAAAAATACTAGTACTATACCAACTGTTTTCAGCCAACTAAGAAAACTATTATTTTCCAACCATTTTGGTGCTGCAAGTTTGCTACCAGCTAACTCCAAACCATCATAAATCACAGGTAGCCATACTCGGCTAAGTGCTACTAACACGCTAATAATTGACAGTCCGACAACATACCACTGTTGAGAACTCAGGCTTAGTTCTTTAGTGACAAAACCGCGTACCAGCAAAGATACGAAAGTGAAACCAGCAAATCCCAGACCAACGACACCAATCAGTTTACTAAGTTTTTCTAGTTGATGATTAAGCGGTGTGTTTTCTGTGTTTTCGATGCTAGCAATTGCTGTTGCCAATTTACCAATTTCTGTATTGTCACCAACAGCAGTAACTTCAAAATAACCCTGTCCTTGTTCAACAATCGTACTGCGATAAATCTTGTAAGCTGGGTAAGTTCCCTCTTCAATACCTTGATTTTCTGCGTCAGCCTGAGTAAGCTTTTTGACTAGTTCCGCTTCTCCTGTGATTTTTGACTGGTCAATCTCTAGAGAAATTTCTTCTAAAATTTGTCCATCAGCTGGGATTTCTTCACCTTGTTCTACATATACAACATCACCAAAAACTAAATCTTTACGCTTAACCGTGGTAAAGCTATTATCCCGGATGACTTTGATAAAAATTTCGTCATAAACTTGGTTGAGAATATCAAATTCTTGACTGGCTTTGTATTCGTTGGCAAAAGCGAGAGTTGTCGCCAATAAGATAGCAGCCACAATACCTAAGCCTTCAGCATATTCTCCCTCAAAAATACCGACACTAATAGCGATTGCCGCCGCAATCATCAGAATCCGAATTACTGGATCTTCAAATTTTGCTAAGAATAATTTCCATAATGGCTCTCGTTCTGGGGGAGTAAGAATATTAACACCATACTTTTCGCGGTTAAGTTTTACCTGAGCCGATGTGAGTCCCTGAAATGGCAGAAGGCGATCGTTGACTTTATGAGTAAGCATATTCAGTTTTTCTACCTAAATAAATGGATTAAAATCTAAAACTCCTTTAGCTAAGAAGAGTGCTGCCAAAGGAGAATATTGAATGCTTTTCAAAGTAAATAATGACGAATTTCCAACACTTGATCAAAGTTCAGAAGTTCAATACCAATTTATGTTGATGAAGATTTATGTTTGCGAATTGCATTATTCATCAAGATGATCTGCTCAACATGAAATGAGGGAGGCATCAAACTGTGAATTCCATGATCGAGTCCATCGTGCATCACATCTGTTGGTAGTTGGGAGTGGTCTAATCCCAAAGTGTGACCAATTTCGTGGGTGATAGTATTAGCAATCAAGTTAGACAATTGAGCCAAATTTAGACTTGCCAGATCAGAGATATGAAGTATTTGATCTATGCGAACAGCAGCAATATTTGTAACTTTACCATGACTGAAACTAGCTATTCCTAAGTAGTCAACTGGTTGCTGATCAATTAACACATAGATATGAGTGAAATTTTGGTTCCACTCCTTTTCATCGGGTGGTTCTGAAGTCAAAAACACATTGATACTTCTAAAAGCACTGAAGACTTTAGCAAGTGCATCTGCCATAACTTCTAGTATGGTGCTATTATCTTCAGTATCGATAATCATGCCTGAAATATTAACCCAAAGACAATGGCGAATTTCGCTATTTTTTCCAACAATCAACCATCCACAATATGGACACAGTTGCCAATTAGTTTGGATACGGGAACGGCAACCTTGACAGCAAGGTTTTGAAGGTCTATCAAGGTTAATACGTTCCCAAATCGGAACTTGAAGGTTACGGCTAGCTTTAGTTAGATTCAGGCGATCGTAAAGCGACATTTTATTTCGAGCCAGCTACCCAGCTAAAGCCAAAATGATAGTAATCGTCTGCCTCTTTATGTCCACTAAAGTATTTCTCTTCCTTCAAAATCGTGACTTCAGAGCCAATGTTAAGTAGAGCGGTGTGAATAATTCAAGGTTTGTAGTGAGGGCTTCAGCCATCATTTGAGGACTAAAGTCCTCACTACGAACTAATCTCAAGATTTTTTACATTACTTAATCTAGTTTGATTTATTCTCACCGACTTACTTACTTACTATAGCCGCAGCACAGAAAGGTCGATTTGTATCTGGATTATTAAGTTCCAGATAAATTTCCTCGCCATTACTGATTTTGAAAAGCATCCGACCACCTACAGACTTAAAATCGGGTGTTCCTTGATAAATTAGGGCAAAAAACATCACTCGTTTAATTGTGTCTGGTCTGTAAATGAACATATTTTCACCGTCTGAGGCTGCTCCGGTACGGTCATCTTTATCAAGAAAGATGTAAGGAGGAGAATTTTTGGCTCCAAAATTTCCTCCTAGAGGCTGGATGACCCCTTTTTCACCATTTACAGTTTCATACATACAGCCTAAGTCAAGGTCTGGAGCATTGTTACCTCCAAGCAGCTTGGAAAAGAACCCAGCCTTTTGATTGGACTGCTGATTCCAATTCAGGTTGATATGAACCGTCAGTGGCTTAGATTTACCTGCCTTACTCAGGTCTATTTTGTGGGAATCACCACTCTTTTGAAGCGTAATAGCCATAATTACAAGTTTGCTCAGTATTTAAGAGTAAGAACTAGCGAGTTCACCTATACCGTTGACATTGACACCATTGCCAATAGCTGCCATTTTCCAGTCATCATTGTGTCGATACACTTCAGCCAAGACCATCCCAGTCATGCCCAAATACTCCTTACCAGAGAGGTTATATCGAGCCAGTTCTTTGTTATTAGCTGCATTAACCAGGCGCACAAAAGCATTTTCAATTTGACTAAAGTCTTGCTTTCGGGCAATGGAATCGTAAATATTGACTACGAAGAGTAACTTTACAATCTCGGCAGGTACGCGCGGCAAATCAACTATAATCACTTCATCATCACCCTCACCTGCACCAGTTAAATTGTCCCCTGTGTGAGTTATGGCTCCAGAGAAATGCTGAAGATTACCGAAGAAGATAATATTCTCTTTGGCCGTTAACTTGCCATTTGCATCCAGACAGATTACAGATGCATCTAGGTCATAGTCTTTACCACCGCCACCAAAATTACTAAAAAATCCACCGCCTGAGCGTTTAGCGACATCCCAGCCCAGTCCACACATCATTTTGCTTAGACCAGGGGCTTCTTTAGAAAGTGAAATCCGTTGTCCTTTCTGTAAACTAATTGCCATACTCAATCTCCTAGCTAAAACGGTCTAGTAAAGCTTTTAATCCACCTTGATAACCTGAACCAACCGCATTTAAACGCCACTCTCCGTCTTTACGATAGAGTTCAGCCATAATTAATGCAGTTTCGATTGAGTAATCCTCCACTAGGTCATACCGGACTACTTCTTGATTGCTCTGAGCATTAACGACGCGCACAAAAGCATTTTGAACTTGACCAAAATTTTGCTTCCGTTCTGCGGCTTCATGAATGGTTACAGTAATAAAAATTTTATGAACCTCAGCAGGAACCTTTTGGAGATTAATTTTGATGACTTCATCATCACCATCGCCTGCGCCTGTTAGATTATCTCCTGTGTGTTGAACTGAGTTATTTGGATCTGGGCTGAGAAGATTGTTGTAGAAAATGAAGTGGTTATCTGAAATTAGTTTATCGTTACTTCCCACTATGAAAGCTGATGCATCTAAATCAAAAGCGAAGCCAGTGTCCATTGCTTTGACATCCCATCCAAGACCAACAAATACCTCAGTTAGTCCTGGTGCAACTTTATCGAGTGATATACGTTGTCCTTTTGTAAGTGTAACTGCCATGATTTGGTAGACTCCTTAAATTTTTTACTAGTATCAGTTATGTCTTTGCAATAATTGCCTATTTGTAGCGTTCGAGAAGTGCTTGTAAGCCGCCTTGATAACCCGAACCTACAGCGTTGAGACGCCATTCATTGTCTTTAAAGTAAAGTTCAGCCATAATCATGGATGTTTCTGTGGAGTAGTCTTCCACAAGGTCGTAGCGAACAACTTCTTCATTAGTTTGAGAATTGACAACTCGCACAAACGCATTTTGTACCTGACCAAAATTCTGACGCCGCACCTCGGCTTCGTGAATCGTTACTGCAATCAGAATTGTTTGAATTTCAGAAGGAACTTTTTTGAGATTAATTTTGATGACTTCATCATCTCCTTCACCTGCGCCTGTGAGATTATCTCCAGTATGTTGAATTGATTTCTCTGGATCGGGACTTGTTTGGTTGTTATAAAAGATGACGTGAGCATCAGAAATCAGCTTTCCATTTGCATTTAATAGAAAGACAGATGCATCTAAATCAAAGTCTTGACCAGTGTCTGTGGCTTTAACATCCCATCCTAAACCAACAAACACTTCGGATAGACCGGGTGCAACTTTTTCAAGTGAAATACGCTGGCCTTTTGTTAATGTAATTGTCATTTCTCAATTGTCCTATCGAGATAATTGTTGTATGCAAAGGTGCAAAAAATCTGCATAAAATTGGTAGCAATGCACTGAAAGCATTACTAGAAAATTAGCTTTTTAATACCACTTCATCTTTTGAGATGTATTCACCCCTGACTGATATTAATGAAAAGCTGTTATTTAAACTATTACAGACTCACTATTCAATATTATGTGTTTTTTTTTTACAAACAGCCTTGATAAAAACACTTAACTTATGCTTTGTTAAATTGAGTTTTTTTTAAGTATTACTACTCAAGCTGTTAATCAATCTATTAGTTATGAAATATAGCAATCCGATTTGATGGAAAAATCTAAGTATATATAGGGTGTATTAGGACAGAGTGCGTTATGCTTCGTTAACGCATCCTACGTGTATTTCAGAAATCAAATTTTTCAGTTCATCTATATTTGAGGAAAACTTTAGTTCACTATTTTGCTGTTCTACTTGCGCCGCCTGAAAATTTTGATAAATCTCTTCACGCCTTTCTTCCCGTAGATATTGCTGCAATAACAGTTGAATTTCTAACTTTTCTTCACTGGAAAGACTTTTAATTGCTTCAACTACATCACTGAAGGTCAAACTTGGAACACCTTTTAGGCTTATCGGATAAATCTAACATGGTAACGATAAAGCTAAAATTTTAAATCCTATTCAAATCTTTGGCTTAATAATTCTCATTGCTGTTGATAGAAAGTCGATATATCCAGAAAGCAACTACAATTCATCAATTGTTACTAAACCGCCCTCGATAAACTGTATGACAAGTTCATGCTCATCAAGTAAACCAGTTCCTAATAAAGGTCGCTTTCCTGTCGCAAGTACATTCACTTCCCGTTCTTCTCCATTCCAAATAATGTTAGCTTGATGTACTGGCAAGATTACATTACTATTATCAGCTAAATTTGCATACATATCATACACAAAAGGGAAACCCAATAGACTAAGTAGTTCAACCTAAAAAAAGTAAAACGTTTGTAGCAGGGCTTTAGCGCTAAAGCGCTACTACGAGCCTGAAAGCATTTTATGTTTAATTAAGTTGACTTACTTAACTGCTTCTGGAGGCAGAGAAAGAAACTCTGTAAAACCTGTATCGATAACAAATTCAATAGTAAAATCTGGTCTATTTGGCAGTCGAAATATTATGTTAACGGTTGCACGTCCGTTTTTGATAATACCAGAAATCACCGATAATCGCGCTCCATCTCACCACTGAAGGAAACAGCAACTTTGTAACCAATGCGAATACCAAAAAGTCGAGCAAATGGACGTTTGTTACGTAAATATCGTGCCGATTCTAAGCCTGTTTTATCAATTGCGTATTCACCTGTTTCTATATCAATGATCACCATTTTACCGATGTTTTCTTCTCGTTCCACTTGTTGACGAATGCTATTTTCATATAATTCTTTCGCACGTCGTCCAACTTCTTCGCGGCTTAAAAGTATGGCTTGCACGTTCTTGCTCCTTTGTTCATGTTGTATACTAATTCTACTACCAAGCTATAATGCAAGGCGGTTATAGTGAACTATATACTACCGCAAACCAAATGCTACTAGATCCAGATTTGAAGCAGTTAATGAATATTTAGTCAATAAAAAACGGTAGAGCAATAAATACTCTACCGTTTGCTAATTTTCTATTTGAGACTTAAATCTCAAATCCTAAATCTTACTCAACACCTTGGGGTAACAATTCCCGACGCTGTTCAGAACTAACTTGCACAACGCCATTTTCATCCACATCAACAAGGGCTGTATCGCCATCCTTGATCCGACCAGACAGAATTTCTTCTGCTAGGCTATCTTCTAAGAGGCGCATAATCGCTCGACGTAACGGCCTTGCGCCGTAGCTGGGACTGTAACCTTCAGTGATCAACCGATCCTTGAAGCGATCGGTGACTTCTAAGGTGATACCCTTTTCGGTCAGACGACCAAATACTTCCTTGAGCATAATTTCGGCGATTTGTGTTACCTCCGGCTTGCTCAACTGACGGAAGACGATAATTTCATCGAGTCGGTTGAGGAACTCTGGACGGAAGTACTGCTTGAGTTCTTCGTTCACCAAAGAGCGAATCCGGTTGTAAGTTGACTCGGTGGCATCTTCGGAGAACTCAAAGCCGATACCACTACCGCCTTTTTCAATTACCTTAGAACCAATATTGGAAGTTAAAATCAGCAAGGTGTTTTTGAAGTCCACCGTGCGACCTTTGGCATCGGTTAACCGACCGTCTTCCAAAATTTGCAGCAACATATTGAATACATCGGGGTGTGCTTTTTCGATTTCGTCGAACAACACCACGGTATAAGGACGCCGCCGCACGGCTTCGGTCAGCTGACCACCTTCGTTATAGCCAACATAACCTGGAGGCGAACCAATCAGCTTGCTGACGGTGTGACGCTCCATGTATTCGGACATATCTAAGCGGATCATCGCTTCTTCGGAACCGAAGAAGTATGCAGCCAAGGACTTCGCCAACTCGGTTTTACCCACACCAGTCGGCCCAGAGAAGACAAAGCTAGCTATGGGTCGATTGGGATTTTTTAAACCAACACGAGCGCGACGAATTGCCCGTGAAACTGCTCTGACAGCTTCATCTTGACCGATTAAACGCTGATGCAAGGTGTCTTCCATGTGCAGCAGCTTTTCAGATTCCGATTCGGTGAGTTTGCTCACCGGTACCCCAGTCCAGGAAGCGACAATGTGGGCAATGTCTTCTTCTGTAACTACAGGTTCATCACCTTCTGTGCCTGTTGCATTGGTCTTGCTTTGAGCGATCGCGCGAATTTCCGCTTTGATTTCCATCTCGCGATCGCGCAATTCTCCAGCTTTGTCAAAGTTTTGAGAGCGCACCGCGTCATCTTTTTCTTTTAATATTTGACGCAGTTCTTTGTCTAACTCTTTGGCTGCGGGTGGCAGCTGGGAGTTAATCAAGCGCACCCTAGAACCAGCTTCATCAACCAAGTCGATGGCTTTATCTGGGAGGAAGCGATCGCTAATGTAACGATCTGACAATTTCGCCGCCGCCACTAATGCTTCGTCGGAGATTTTCAGTTTGTGGTGCTGCTCATAGCGTTCGCGCAGACCATACAAAATTTCAATTGTTTCATCAACTGTAGGTTCGCCAACCATCACTGGTT
Source organism: Nostoc sp. JL33 (assembly GCF_017114985.1). Lineage (GTDB taxonomy): Bacteria > Cyanobacteriota > Cyanobacteriia > Cyanobacteriales > Nostocaceae > Nostoc. The sequence goes on from NZ_JABXKP010000033.1 coordinate 17,455, forward strand.
GGAAACGCCGCTCCAGTGCTGCATCTCGCTCGATGTGCTTCCGGTATTCATCTAGGGTTGTAGCGCCGATACACTGCAACTCACCCCTAGCCAAAGCTGGCTTGAGGATATTCGCTGCGTCAATGGCACCTTCGGCTGCACCCGCACCAATTAAGGTGTGTACCTCATCAATCACGAGAATGACATTACCCGCAGAGCGGATTTCATCCATGATTTTTTTCAAGCGTTCTTCAAATTCACCCCGGTACTTGGTGCCTGCTACCAGCAAACCAATATCCAGCGTGACGACGCGTTTATCTTCCAGGATGTCAGGGACATCTTTTGTGGCAATGCGTGAAGCTAAACCTTCAGCGATCGCTGTTTTACCAACCCCTGGTTCCCCAATCAGCACTGGGTTATTTTTAGTTCGGCGACCCAAAATCTGGATCACCCGCTCAATTTCCTTGGCGCGTCCCACCACCGGATCGAGCTTATTATCTATTGCCATCTGGGTCAGGTTTGAGCCAAATTCATCCAGAGTCGGGGTTTTTGTGCGCCCGGATGAACCGCCTGGTGAAACTTCGGCAGTTTCTCCCAACATGCGGATGACTTGGGTTCTTACCTTAGATAGATCCACACCGAGGTTTTCTAGCACCCTGGCTGCTACGCCTTCCCCTTCACGGATTAGGCCCAACAGCAGATGCTCGGTGCCAATGTAGTTATGCCCCAGTTGGCGTGCTTCTTCCAAGGAGAGTTCTAGAACTCGCTTTGCCCGTGGCGTAAACGGAATTTCCACGGCAACAAAGCCTGATCCCCGTCCGATAATTTTTTCAACTTCAATTCGGGCATCTTTGAGATTGACGCCCATTGATTTCAGCACCTTGGCGGCCACTCCAGTGCCTTCGCCAATCAGACCCAAGAGGATCTGTTCGGTTCCGACAAAGTTGTGACCTAAACGGCGGGCCTCTTCTTGGGCCAGCATGATTACCTTAATGGCTTTTTCTGTGAAGCGTTCAAACATGGCATTTTTCCCATCACCTGCGGTCGTGCCGGTATGCTGATTTTAGCACAGGCAAAGCTTTTGGATGCCTGTATAACAGATTATAGACATCCTGAAGCTATGACTTGGGTTGATGGGCTAATTGTTAACTATTGACTACTTTTATTTCGCTAGTGTACTGAGGAGCTTTAGTTCACCAGCGTTTTTGGGATTTCTTACAAATGGCTGACTGCTTAGATTCAGAGTTTCTTTACTCAATCCCAAACACTTATATTTAACATATGTATTTTTTTATGTCAAGGAAAAATATTTTATATAAGATTTATTAATTAAATAACTTTTTAAGATAATATGTTTGTATATAAATAGGTGCGGCAAGGTTGCATTTTTTTGCTGAAGCTGATCCCAAGCGGCGATAATTCCAAATTAATAATCCGTAACTACTTAAAAAGCAAGTGCCAAGAAGACTTTTCGAGGCGATCGCTGACAATGGAATACCACTGGTCTAAAGTTGCTTGAAATTTGGGGTGTTGTAAATCTGGGAGCCAAAGAATCAGCGCGTCTTCATCGTTATCTTGGTAGTAACGCCGACGCCGCCCAGCTGTTTGAAAGCCAAATTTTTGATATAAAGATATAGCCCCCAGGTTGGAAGCTCGCACTTCGAGGGTAGCTCGCTCCATTTTGCGATCGCAAGCTGTCTTAATGAGTGAATATAATAAAGCCTGTCCTAAACCTTGACGGTGATATTGGGGATGAACCGCCAAAATTGTAATGTGGGCTTCCTCTAAAATTGACCAAAAGCAACCCATTCCCAGCAGTCTCGAATTAGAGACAGGGGAAAATAAACCCAGCAGATCGCTGTTGGGACTGTCCAACTCTCGTTGGTAGCCCTCCATTGTCCAGAGACGCCCAAAACAGGCTTGATCCAGTTCCAACAATGCATTTAGATGCTCTGGAGTCAGTAATTTAATTTCTAAGTCTAATGAGATCACATTTATTGAATAACGTTACAAACGCTTTGTAAACTGGGAATCGGGAGACAAACTCAAAGCCCGTAATTTGAACAAGGAAAATTTTTATAGTTATGGTATCGACTCACCCCACAGGGGTTCAACATTCTGGAAGTCAATATTTACCTCAAAGGCACGACACCAAGGCAAATCCATCGCCTAATCAAGAACTTTTACCCTTAACTGCCAGAGTTCATGATCATGACTTCCTGGAAATTGGTGGGTGTGATGTCACAACCCTAGTTGAGCAGTTTGGTTCACCTTTATATATTTTAGATGAACAAACCCTGCGTTCGGCTTGTCAGCAATACCGAGATGCTTTCAAGCAATACTACAAAGGCGAATCTCAAGTATTGTATGCCTCAAAAGCTTGGAATTGTCTAGCAGTTTGTGCGATCGCCGCTTCCGAAGGTTTAGGAATTGATGTTGCATCAGGCGGTGAACTTTACACCGCGCTGCAAGCAGGTGTCAATCCTGAGAAAATCTATCTTCATAACAATAATAAATCTCGTGAAGAACTGATTTTTGCCACTGAAGTCGGTTGCACTATTGTCGTGGATAACTGGCACGAGTTACGCACTTTGGTAGAAATTGTCGAGAGGACAAATTCCCCCTCTGTACATCCTCGATTCCTGTTGCGTCTGACCCCAGGTATTGAATGTCACACACATGAATATATCCGCACGGGGCAACTAGATAGTAAATTTGGCTTTGATCCAAATGAGTTAGAGGAATTATTTACTTTTGTCAGCAAACAGTCTTTCCTGAACTGCGTAGGGTTACATGCTCATATCGGTTCCCAAATTTTTGAACGCCAACCGCATCGAGATTTAGCAGTTCTGATGGTGCAGTGGTTGCGGGAAGCGGCAAAGTATGGTTTAAAACTGACAGAGTTAAATGTCGGCGGTGGTTTAGGGATTAAGTATATAGAATCAGACGATCCCCCCAGCATTGAAGAGTGGGTGAAACCGATTTGTGAAGTGATCCAAGAAGCTTGTGTAGCCGAAAATCTGCCTTTGCCGAAATTACTCTGTGAACCAGGGCGATCGCTAATTGCCACAGCTTGCGTTACTGCCTATACTGTTGGTTCATCCAAAGTTATCCCAGAAATTCGTACCTACGTGGCAATTGATGGAGGAATGTCTGACAATCCCCGTCCGATTACTTACCAATCAGTTTATCGGGCAGTAGTTGCCAATAAAATGTCTTCTCCCTTAACCCAAACAGTCACAATTGCTGGGAAACATTGTGAATCAGGAGATATTCTGATTAAAAATGCACTACTCCCAAAAACTGAACCAGGGGATATTCTCGTAGTTATGGGAACTGGTGCGTACAATTACAGTATGGCATCTAACTACAACCGCTTGCCCCGACCGGCAGCAGTTGTTGTAGCGAATGGCGAAGCAAATTTAATTTTGCAACGTGAAACTTATCAAGACTTAATTCGACAAGATCGCCTACCAGAAAGACTAAAGAAATAGTCATTTGTCCTTAGTGAGTCCAGCACTGCGGGAGGGAAACCCTTCTGCAGGTGACTGGCGAACCCGAAGAGTCATTAGTCATTAGCCAGGAACTAATGACTAAGGACTACTGACTAATGACTAATGACTAACTGTAATTAGAGGCAAAAGTGTAATCCAGATGTCATGAGAGATTGGTGGAAGCAATGGCTGACAAACCTGGGATGGTCACAGTCCTTGCTACTTGGGACTCTGGATATTGTGTTAGTGCTGGCGCTGACATATATGATACTAGTTATCATTAGTGAGCGCCGGACACTGTGGATGGTGCGAGGATTCATTATCTTAATGCTAGCCTCAGCACTAAGTGGCAAATTAGGACTACTTTTGCTAAGTTTTGTACTGGAAAAGTTGGTGATTGGTTGTGCTGTGGCGATGGCAGTTGCTCTACAGTTAGACTTTCGGCGGTTTTTGGAGCAATTGGGGCGTGGCGAATTCCGCCAGATGTTTCAACCCGACCGTCTGCCAATCCCCAAATCTGATAGTGTAATTGATGAAATTGTTGAAGCTGTTAAAGAATTGTCAAAAAACCGGATTGGAGCTTTACTAATTTTGGAAACGACAGGGCCAATTGATGAGCGAGATTTTTCTGTGCCCGGAGTAAAGCTAAATGCGGAGGTTTCTAAGGAACTGATCCAAACAATCTTTCAGCCGAAAACTTTGTTACACGATGGAGCGACATTGATTCGTGGCTCACGGATTGTGTCGTCGGGTATAATTTTACCACTTTCGGGACGCACAGCCTCGCGCCAGTTGGGAACACGCCACCGGGCGGCAATGGGAATTACTGAGCGGGTCGAAAATTGCATTTGTGTAGTTGTATCTGAAGAAACGGGTTCCATTTCCTTAGCAGAACGAGGAACCCTAAATAGACCACTGACGATTAGGAAACTGAAAGAGTCATTAGAAGCTCTTTTGTCCCCAGCCGTGGATAGGGAAGCTGTTGCTCCTGGTCTGTTGAGTTTTGTTCATCAGATAGGTAAGAAGACATTAGCACTGGTTTCACGTTTACTCAGATTACCATCGACCGCTTCTCGAGATAAAAAATGACAGGACAACAAACTAAACTGCAAGATTTGCCTACTGACTTAAAACGAGAACTATTGCCGCAGCACGTTGCGGTGATTATGGATGGCAATGGTCGATGGGCTAAACGTCAGGGTCTACCCCGGATTATGGGTCATAAGCGAGGAGTAGATGCTCTCAAGGATTTACTTCGCTGTTGTCAAGATTGGGGAATTCAGGCGCTGACAGCTTATGCTTTCTCGACAGAGAACTGGAAAAGACCGCAGGAAGAAGTGGATTTTTTGATGACTTTGTTTCAAAGAGTTTTGCGCCAAGAACTGCGGGAAATGGTCGAAGAAAATGTTCAAATTAAGTTTGTCGGAAATTTGCAAGACCTGCCACGATCGCTCCAACAAGAAATATCCCGTTCAATGGAAGAAACTAAGGATAATCAGGGTATCCAGTTTTTGGTAGCAACTAATTATGGCGGACGGCAGGAGATTTTACAAGCTTGTCAGGCGATCGCAAAACAAGTTCAGCAAGGTCTGCTACAACCCAATGAAATTGATCAACAGCAGTTTGAGAGCCACTTGTACACAGCAGGAATTACTGACCCAGATTTGTTAATCCGCACAAGTGGAGAAATGCGCCTCTCAAATTTCCTTCTCTGGCAAATGGCTTATGCGGAAATTTACATCACCGATACTCTCTGGCCTGATTTTGACCGTGCTGAGTTTCACCGCGCCTTGTGTGCCTACCAGCAACGAGAGCGGCGGTTTGGGAAAGTAGTAAAATAGTGCTGAGTAATCAGTGCTTTAGGGACTTCCAAATAAAAAAATACCCCAAAAACTGACGAAAAAACTCTCTCCTCCTCATTCCTCTGTTAGGACGCTTATCTTTATATAGCGATCGCGCTACTTGCTAATAAGTGCTATCTTGCCGTTGAGTATTTGCATCGCCCTGTTATAGCAACGCAACCTCTTGCAATTTGATTGTATCGACTAACAATGCGATTGTTTCGATTGACAATGCTTGCCTTATAAGTATGATCTGGTCGCGCCCCTGTTAAATGCCATCACTCGATTACTCTGGTAATCTCTCTAACGCCTCCCGTGCGATCGCTCCCCAATATTCATCCTTATACTCCAATACGGTTCAGTTAAGGCTGAAAGACTGATTAGTGATATGAAATTTAGGAGCTTCAACTCGTTGTCCAGTACCTCTGTGTTTTGGCTTTTTAGAACGAAACTTTGATACAGGTTTTTTCACAACTCTAGGGTTATTACGGGAAACTCGTTCG
>NZ_JABXKP010000051.1 GCF_017114985.1 Nostoc sp. JL33
GCGAACCCATTTGTTATTTCGGCGATGCCTACGGCTGGCTACGCCTACGCATTTGCTATTTCGGCGATGCCTACGGCTGGCTACGCCTACGCATTTGCTATACTACCGATCTACTGATCCCATGATGATAAGCTGTTATGTATACAACTTGCATTATCAGGGCGGGCTTTTCGGCCCACCCCACAATCATATTGAAAAAATATTAGTGCAAATTAAAGGCGCAACAGCTTATCGATGATCGACAAAACCTCTGGAGTCTCGACAGCCGCCTGCCAGTCGTAAGCAAAATAGACATTATTCCAGTTTGCACTCAAACTGGTCATAAGTGGCGATGTCTGACGACAAGCCGCTTCGCGTCTACGCGAAAAAATTCGTTTATTGCCAAACTTTTATGCGATTTTGTGTTGCCTCTTATTACTAGGAAACTAATTAAATGCTTTATCTTCATCAGCCTCTAGTCAGATAAAAAAAATACTTTTAAATAAGTATTCCGACTAGGGCTTTTTTCTTTATAGTTCTGTCTAGGAAGGGATTTCAGAAAGCTCTGACTTCTTTCGAGAAAGGTATAACCAAAAAACAGTAGTTTTGTGTATCGCGTTACTAGGCTAGATAGCGAGTCAAAGTAAGCCTTGCGATCGCCTGACATTTGGTGCAATTCTTTCTAAGGCACAAAGCACACTAAAAAGGGGAACAACACTCTTGTTCCCCTACGAACGCTCTATATTCCAATACGGTTCAGTTAGTGCCAAAAACCTTAAACTGCGTAGGTTGGGGAGCCACTGCGTTGGGCGGGTTTCCCGACTTGTTCGCGTAGCGTCTCCCCTTGGGAGAAGCATGTGGCGTTTGAGGAACGAAACCCAACATTTCCGAAGCTTTGTTGGGTTGCGCTTTGCTTAACCCAACCTACAATTTTTCTTAACCCAAGCGTATTGCTCTATATTCCATGCAATTGCAAGCGGCTATAAGTTTTTAGCGATACCTTCTCTACGAGACGCTACGCGAACGGTGAGCTTCGCTAACGCAAAATTTCAGATAACTGCAAATCAGCTTTCGTCTCGCCCGTGAGCTTGAGCGGGTGGGCTGGTTGCCTCAACAGCAGTGAATGATTCTAAAATTTTATAGGTGTGGCTGGCTCCTTTTGGTACTACCCAAGAACTCCCAGGCTCTAGTAAAATCGTTTGCCCTTCAATATGCAATTCTGCACGACCATTGATTACATAACCAACAGTTTCATATTCTCGCGCTGTTGGCTCTTTAGGTTCATTCGGTTGCTCATTCTCCCACAGGCGCATGGAAATACTTTTGCCAGATGCAAGATATTTCTGGCCAAGTTGACCTTTAGGGGAATGGCTAGAATCTACTTTGATAACGGTTGTATCAGACATATTTTTTGCCTCTTTTAATTTTAAACTTTGATTGTTTAATCAAACATCGAAGGTTAGGTATTAGGTATTGGGGACTGGGGATTAAGCATTAGACATTGGGAAACTCTTCCCTATTCCCCATTCCTGACTACGGTTTGAGTACCACTTTAATGCAGTTATCTTTTTTGTGCTTAAAAATTTCGTAGCCGTGGGGCGCTTGTTCTAGAGGTAAAGTATGGGTGATGATAAATGTGGGATCGATTTCACCGTTTTGAATCCGCTCTAGCAAGGGTCGTAAATACTTGTGGACATTCGTTTGTCCCATTTTGAAGGTTAATCCCTTGTTCATGGCAGCACCCATTGGGATTTTATCTAAAAAGCCACCGTACACACCCGCAATCGATACGTGACCACCTTTAGCAGCAGACACTATTACTTGCCGTAATGCCGTCGGACGGTCTGTTTCTAGACGTACTGCTTGCTTTACCTGGTCGTAGAATGCCATAAAATCTGTGCCGTGTGCCTCCATACCCACTGCATCTATGCAAGCATCGGGGCCACGACCGCCAGTCAATTCTTTGAGTGCTTCGCCAATATTGACTTCTTCGTAGTTGAGAACTTCAGCTTTGCCGTATTCTTTAGCCATTTGCAGACGTTCGGGAACGCGGTCAAAGGCGATTACCCGTTCTGCACCTAGCATATATGCACTTTTTATGGCGAATTGCCCGACTGGGCCACAACCCCAAACGGCGACAATATCACCGGGTTTGATGTTGCAGTTCTCGGCTGCCATATAGCCAGTGGGGAAAATATCTGTTAAAAATAGCACTTGCTCATCCGTTAAACCATCGGGGATTTTCAGCAAGCCAACATCGGCAAAGGGTACTCGTGCATACTCTGCTTGACCACCAGCGTAACCGCCGAATAAATGAGAGTAGCCAAATAGACCTGCTGGGGAATGGCCCATTTGCTTTTCTACTAACCAAGCATTGGGGTTAGAGTTGTCGCACAACGACCATAAATCTCGATTGCAGAAAAAGCAACTACCGCAAGATATAGTGAAAGGAACAACGACGCGATCGCCTACGTTGAAATTTTTAACTGCACTTCCAAGTTCTACGACTTCCCCCATGAATTCATGACCAAGGATATCGCCCTTTTGCATGGTGGGAATGTAGCCGTCATAAATATGCAAATCTGAACCACAAATTGCCGTGGAAGTAATTTTAATAATCGCATCGCGTGGGTTGATAATTTTGGGATCAGGAACTGTATCCACACGCACATCGTTTGCTCCATGCCAGCAAACTGCTTTCATAATTATTTAGTCCTTAGTTGTGATTTTTGGCTAGTTAATATCAAGATAAATACTCGATTTAACCTGATTTGGAGACGCGATAATATCGCGTCTCGGTAACTACTCAAATCTGGTTCAACAATCTATGAGTCAAAAATTTAGACTCTAATGTTGCGACAAGTTTAGGTTCTATCTCTCAGTTGCTTGCTAGGAGGATTGTGGTAATAACCCTCTTTATCTGTATCTAATGACCGAGCTTTTCCTTCGGCTTTGTTTTTTGTAGGATCAAAAAACTCTTTTGTAGCTCTAGGAGTTTTTTCATCCAAGTTTAACTTTTCGCGGATAGTATCAGCAGCTTCTTTTAATGGATTTTGGCTATTTGTTGTTTGGGTATCGTTTCTGACTTCACCTTGTCCGTCTGGTACTCCTTTATAATAAGTGCCTTCTGGAGTTTGAACATCAGCTTGTGCTACATTAATGTCGCTAAAAGCCTGTCCCAGTAAAAACATAAATCCTACCAGAAAAACTACAATTATCTGGGAGATCCGAATATTCCGCAGCCATGAAATTACTCGATTCATAAAAAACCTCAATTGCATTATGTTGGGTGGACAATTCAAAACCTTAAATCATTATTCACCATTCAGGGTTTTAGAACAACTTTGATACAGTTATCCTCTTTTTGTTGAAAGATGTGATAGGCGTGGGGTGCTTGTTCTAGAGGCAATTGATGGGTGACAACAAAGGATGGATCAAGTTTTCCATCTAAAATCATCTGCAATAACGAATGCATATATTTTTGTCCATGCATTTGTCCCATCCTAAAGGTTAAACCCTTATTAAAGGCTGCACCCAAGGGGATTTTGTCTACAAAACCACCATAAACACCCATGATTGAAAGAGTCCCGCCTTTACGACAGGCGACCATCATTTCCCGCAGGACGTGGGGACGGTCGGTTTCCAATCTGAGCTTTTGTTTTGTCTGGTCGTAGAAGTCTTCTAAACCAACCCCGTGTGCTTCTAAACCAACGGCATCGATGCAAGCATCGGGGCCACGACCACCAGTCATCTCTTTCAACGCTTCGCCAGCATTAACTTCTTCGTAGTTAATCACTTCTGCTTTGGCAAACTTTTTCGCCATTTCCAGGCGTTCGGGAAAGCGATCGATACCGATCACTTTTTCGGCTCCCATCATGTAGGCGCTAATCATGGCAAATTGTCCAACAGCACCGCAACCCCAAACGGCTACGGTATCACCCGGTTGAATATCGCATAATTCTGCGCCCATATAACCGGTGGGAATAGCATCGGAGATGAATAATAGCATCTCATCCGGCAAGTCTGGCGGAACTTTGACGACACCCACATCAGCAAAGGGTACACGGATATATTCTGCTTGTGCGCCTGCATAACCACCTAACATATGAGAGTAGCCATAAATGGCTGAGGTGATATTGCCAAATAATTTTTCTTCAATCCAACCGTTGGGATTAGAGTTATCGCACAATGACCACATATCACGTTGGCAATAATGGCAATTACCACAGCCAATTGTGGAAGGAACAACAACGCGATCGCCTATTTTTAAATTGTTGACTCCCTTACCAACTTCCACGACTTCCCCCATAAATTCGTGACCAATAATGTCACCCTGTTGCACTGTGGGAATATAGCCGCCATAAATATGTAGATCAGAGCCACAAATCGCCGTGGAAGTAATTTTAATAATTGCATCACGCGGGTTGAGAATTGTCGGATCTGGTACCGACTGTACCCGCACATCATTAGCACCGTTCCAGCAAACTGCTTTCATAGTTCTTAGTCATTGGGCATTGGGCATTGAGCAAATAACTAGTACAACGTGGCGGAAATCAAGCTACCGTTTTAAAACTTGCAAAAGCCTTGATATACAAAACTTTTGACTTTTGACTTTTGACTTTTGACTTCCGCCCTGCGGTATTAGCTGCGTCCAGAAGTTTGACCTTCAGTAGTGGCAATTTCGCCTGCTTCCATTAGCATCTTGAAGCGGCGCAATTCATCACCAATTTGCTGTTCTGGTTCTTCGCCAAAAAGTTTAGCTACAGTAGCTCCCAACGCTCCACCTGGTGGGTTATACTCCAAAACAACCTTGACTTCCGTGCCGCGATCGCCTGGTGCTTTTTTGAAGCGGACAAAACCAGAATTATCAACGTCTGCACCTTCCACAGAAGCCCAAGAAATAAACTCATTTTCCCGGTCTTCGAGAATATCTGCATCCCATTCTACGGTATTATCCAAGGGTGCATTGGCAATCCAATGAGAACGTTTTTCGTTATGCACCTTGACAGATTTGAGATGCTTCATAAATGTGGGCAGATTCTCAAAGTTATGCCAAAAGCGATACAATTCTTCTGCCGATTTATTGATAGTTACCGTCTTTTCAACTTTGATGGTTTGGTTTATTCCTATTACTTCTTGTGCTTTCTGGATTGTGCTTTGCTTGGTTGCACCTTGATAAACCAAACCGCCACCTGCTAAAGCCGTCAGCGCTCCCCGCAATGAACCTTGCCTTAAACCCATTAGTACCATCGCACCGCCACCAATCAGAGATGCCCAACGCTCTACTTCACTAGCTTCAGTCTGGCTTGTATTTTGTTTATCGCCTGATGTTGAACTCACTTTTTTATATCTCCATCAATTCTCTGATTTCTCAGCCCTTTGCTAGAGGCGCACAGCTAGCTAGCTGTGCGCCTCTAGTAGCGCTTCCTTACATCGATACAGCAGCCCCTGTAGTCGGCTTAGGAGGCTGAATCTGAGCTACTACCCGCGCCCGATATAGTTCTACTAATCCCTGTTCGTATTTCAATGAATCGTGGTAAATTTCTTTGAAAATAGCAGTTGCTACTGGATCAGTGAACATTGCAGACAAATTGCCAATATCGCCGATACCAGTTTGCACATCCCCCAAAGCGGAACGTAACTGATATATGTCATCACTTCCTGTCAAGGCAGTTTTCACCTTGGCATACTGATTAGCAACATTTGCCCCTAAAGAAGGCTTTTCGCCCAATCGCTGAAGATAGGTTTCCAGTTTTTCAATGTGGCGCTGTTTCTTAGCAATGATTTCTTGAAAGACTGATTTTACTTCGCTATCTGATTCCTTTTCCAAGTACTTATCAAATGCTTCTAGCGAATAACGTTCACCAGCAAGGGCACTATTTAAACCTCTGGCAATTTCACTTTTAGTTGAGCCACCCCAAGCATCACCCAGTTTCCACCATTCAGCAGTTGTGTCTTTCTCATTTGGTAATGCAGCATCTTTGCCACCATAACCCAAACGACTTAAAATAGCTGTGGTGAAAATTGGCAAGTCTCCGGGTTCACGAGATGTAATCAAATTCCCGTCAACTACCACCGGCTCATCTAGATATTTTGCGCCAGCGTTGATCATGTCCTTGGCAATAGCGATAAAACCAGTGGCTTGTTTACCTTTGAGCAAGTCACCTTCAATCAAAACTTGTGGCCCGTGGCAAACCGCAGCTACCAATTTCCCTTGTTGTATAGCCTCTTGAACAAAGCGTACTGTGTTGGGATTTCGCCGCATTTTATCGGGAGCCATACCACCAGGAATCACTACCGCATCGAATTCGGCTGCGATCGCTTCTGTCGTAGTACCATCAGCTTGTGTGCTAAGTTTGCCGCGTTTACCCTTATATTTTTCATTCATTCGGGAACCGAGGACTACTACCTCCATTCCTGCTTGTTTTAGCCCATTATAAGGAACTATAAATTCTGCATCCTCTACTGCCTGTTCAATGAGAATGGCAACTTTTTTATTACCGGAATGATTTTTATGGTCAGTCATAGATGGTATTACCTGTTCATTTATACTAGTTTTTAACTAGCTACAATCTTCATCAATTAGGACATTTAAACAGCGAGTAATTTTATTTTTGCTCAAAGATAAAAAATAGCTATGAGAGAGAAGTTGGCTACTGAACAATTTCGGTTTCATAACCCCTAACTCATAACCAAAAACTTCAACTACAAGTTGCTTGACCATGATTTCATATTTCCAATGGTATGGTGCGATCGCTAATTTAGCTTCGTTCCAAGGGGATAGATTATTTTATTTCTAAAGCTATACCTCTCTAGTTAGAGAACTTGATCACCGGAAAAGGTTATTGTGAGAATGCAGAAAAGGGCTAGGATCATGGCAAAAAAAAATCATCATGACGACGAAATTAAAAGCAATGATTTGCCACAAGAGATTACTGAATCCTACGGTACTGGTGTGAAAGACTTGTCGGGATACAATATTGGTGGGCAATCAACGGCAGCACAAAGAGACCAGAACACAGAAACTAGTCCTGAATTCACTGCTGGGGATGTTGATACTTATTGGCAAGATGCAGATGCAGTTGGGGATGAAGCTGTTGGTGGTAGTACTTCCATTCCCGAACAAAATGTAACTGAGGAGCTAGAAGCAGCCGTAGGGCTAGAAATGGATGACTCTGAGTTTCTGCATACTAACGATATTTTAGAGAAACGTGACGGCGATCGCTGGGAGTTAGATCCAAAGTCTTCTGAAGATTATCAAAATCGGCGAGAATAACCTAAATAAAATCAGAAGTCGTATTCCTACTGTAGATTTCCAAATTGGATGTCGCTAAATTGGACAGTGCTTAGAAAAGCACTGTCAAAATAAAATTAACATCTATCTACCGAAATAGCTCTTAACGAATATCTCAATTTTTTAGCATTCCAATTGCCAAATCCTTGTCCTTGCCAAGGATTTTTTTGGCTTATGACATTGGGTGTATTTATCCAACTGTAATACTTTGAATGCAGGACTACACGCCGCGCGATTTATTTTCTGTATCTAATTGTTCATCTTTATGATTCCAATACATCTGTCTTCAGTAGGGTAAAACTGCAAATGTAAATTTGATAACGTTGTTAACAACACTGATATATTGCAATTGGAGTTAATAATGACATACACGCAAACTAACGATCCAACTATTCATGAACATGTTCAAGCTTGGCAAAAGTTGGATGTGGATCAACAGCTTGCTTTGTTTTGGTTTATTTACAAAGAAATGGGGGGTTCAATTACTCCAGCCGCCCCTGGTGCTAGCACTGTCTCCCCAGAAATAGCTGAAGGTTTATTTAATCAAGTTAAGGAATTATCTCACGAGCAACAATTACAAGTTCAGCGTGACTTGATTAATAAAGTCGATACCCTAATTTCTCGTGAATATGGCTCTTTGGGTGATACCACCAAGCTCCTATTTTGGTATAGATTATCTCAAGGGATGGATACTGGTACTATCATTCCTGTACCTTCTGACTATGAACTTCCCTCAGAATCTAAAGAGTTGTTTGGCAGAATTCAAGGATTAGAGTTTGAGCAACAGATTACTCTTTTCCGTGATTATGTTTCGCCAATGGGCGCAGAAGCAAAAGCAGGTGCTGAAATTTAGCAATTTTGAAGTTTTCAGGCTGCTTGAGGGTATCTATTAAGTCATTTCTACCCTTCTCTTAGAGCTTGCTATATCCGCCAGTCGCTTAATATAAAAATGAATTTTGATGACTGGCGTTTTTATTTTTTGTTGATAAATAAATACAGAGTAAAAACGAAAACTCTTACTCTGTAATTATCTATGTCAACAGTTATCTGCTTGGGATGAATTATTGCCAACAGAAGAGATTTACTCAAATCTATTGATGTTCGTTCTGTTTATAAGCAAAGCGATAGTCGAACTGGCTGAAGGCAGGATTACAATTTTCACTTAATAATTTTTTAGTTAATTACTTCGAGGTGTTTATGACTTCTACCAACGTCAATTTTTTAGAACAAAGTGTAACAAAATTTCAGAGTTTGGATATAGACGATCGCCTGACGGTTCTAGCGTTACTGTATACTGAAATTACTGATGAAATTCCCGCGCTCTGTCTCAATAATGTGCCAAATGAAAACAGTGCAAATTTAGTTGCACAAATTCAAAACCTGCCTCAAGCGGAACAGCTTTCTGCTTTGCGTCAGTTGCTAAACCCAGATGAAGTAGGAGAAACGCCAATTCCTACTCAAGAGTATACTTCAATAAGCGTTGAGGATAAATTGGCTTTTTGGTATCAATTAGCCCAAAACTTGGGAACCACAATTATCGGTGTACCAAATGACTATATACCTTCGGAAAAAGCTACAGAAGTCTTAGATTTACTTCACACACCGAACATTGACGATTTAGTGACTTTCTTCAAGCGGGTGCTGTAAGAGTTTTAAGTCGTAGGGGCGAACAATTTTATGCCCCTACCACAGCAAAGAATATTAATTTTCTTTAATCACTGCTTGATAGCGACCTAGAGCGATTAAAGGAAAGTATTGTTGATACATATGATACTTGAGATAAAAATGGCAGGGAAAGCCAGTACCTGTAAAGTCCGCCTCAAACCAAGTACCATCTGGCTGTTGAGTTGCCACTAAGTAGTCAATTCCCCGCTCAATCACATCAAGAGCTAATTTACCAGTAGCTTCACCTGCTGCCAAGAGGCCAATTAAAGCCCAAGCAGTTTGAGATGCAGTACTATTTCCTTTTCCTTTAAGACTGGGATCGTCGTAGCTGCGGCAAGTCTCACCCCAACCTCCATCTGGGTTTTGACATCCGACTAACCAAGCTGCTCCTCGTTCTATACTGAGTTTATGCCGTTGAGGGTCAATCAAGGCCAAGGCTGAGAGAACACCACTTGTGCCGTAGATATAATTTACACCCCAACGACCAAACCAACAGCCTTCGGTTTCTTGTTCGCTGTGAAGATAACTAAGCGATCGCTCCAAATTATAACTATCAATTGCCAAATCACAAGCACCCAGCATTTCTACAACTCTAGCCGTAACATCTGCGGTGTTTGGATCAATCATCGCTTTCAAATCGCCATAGGGGATGGAATTAAGCCAATCTTGATCGTTATCCAAATCAAAAGCAGCCCACCCACCTGGTTTACATTGCATAGATGCAATCCAGTTTAATGCACGAGCGATCGCAGCCTGCTTGATTTTTTCATTCGGAAGTTTCGCCAAATGTAGAGCCATCACCACCACCGCCGAGTCGTCTACATCTGGATAAAAGCGATTGTCAAACTCAAACGCCCAAGCCCCTGGTTTTCCTTGGCGATTTTTTACAGCCCAATCTCCGTAATCTAAAATTTGTTTTTGCAGCAACCATTCTCCAGCCTTTACCACAGCCGGATGATCTGGTGCAAAACCAGATTCTACCAAAGCACGTATCGCCCAAGCTGTATCCCAGACGGGTGAAACACAAGGCTGTACTCGGTAACTATCTTCTGTTTCAATGGCAAAGTTATCAATTGCTTGCAAACCTCGTTCCACAATGGGATCGCTTCGGTCATAATCCAGACAGCGCAAAGCTAGCATTGAATTCAACATCGCCGGAATAATGCCGCCCCAGTCCCCTGTAGCTTCTTGGCGCTCTAAAATCCACTTTTCGGCGGCTTTGATGCCCTCTTCACGAAAGGGTACTAAATTCAGACTTTCTGCCAACTTGAATCCCCGATCAAGGGTGAGGAATAAATCTGTCCAATCGCCACTTTGGGGTAATTCCCACCGGACTTGATCAACACCTTCAACGTATAGCTCATCTAGGTTGATAGTTGGATCGGTGAGAAAAACAGGTTTGCGATCGCATACAATCAGCAATGGTACTGTGCTGGAACGTGCCCAACTAGACATTTCGTAGATATTAACTGGAAAAGCTTTTGGCAACAACATTATCCAAGGCGGTAGTGAGGGAATACCGCGCCAGTTGTAGCAGCCAATCAAGGCTAGGTGCAACTTGGTAAAAATCCGAGTTTTACTAATACCACCCCGTTGGAGAATAAAAGCTTTCGCCCGAATCATCGCCGGATCGCTTGCTGGTACACCTAGCAGCCTCAGCGCCATGTAAGCTTCAACCGAGGTGCTAAGTTCTCCGCCATCACCGTAGTAAAGTTCCCAGCCGCCATGCTGCCGTTGCTCTTGACGCAGATATGCTTCAACTTTGTCTAAGGGTCTTGTTTGGTCTGTTCCCCAAATCTTATGCAGAAGGACGACTTCAGCAGTGATGGTAACATTAGATTCTAACTCTGCCCACCAATAACCTGCGGGATTTTGAATCGAAAGCAGATATTCTTGGCTGGCTGCGATCGCTGTTGCGACTTGATTGACTTTTACCCTGTCTTGTGTTTGCATCAAATACTATTTAACCTCAACACCCAACACTAATTATGAACACGGCAATATTATGATGAAAAAATTTTTTCTCTATCAGTAGACATAGTATTGTGTCTGAGTCACTGAGAATTTGCAATAGGTCATGGATGTAATTGTATTAGGATTGATGCTGTTATCCTTGACAATTTGGTTAGGATTACTGTGTTTTTGGGGACAGTTTTGGCGGACAGACCAGCAATTAGAGGTAGAGACGTTGTATACAACGTCTCTACAATCGTTACCTGCGGTTTGTGCCGTGGTTCCAGCCCGTAACGAAGCTGAGTTGATATCAGCCAGCTTGCGATCGCTCCTACTCCAAGATTATCCTGGTTCTTTCAACGTGTTTTTGGTAGACGATCGCAGCACAGACCGGACAGCAAATTTTGCCGAAGGGGTTGCACACGCTGTAGGTAAACCTCAGCAATTGCATATTATCTCAGGCGAAACACTGCCGAATGGTTGGTCGGGCAAACTTTGGGCAGTTGAGCAAGGTATAAAGAGCGCGAGTTTATTTGCACCTGACTATTTTTTGCTGACTGACGCAGATATCAAACATGATCCTGGTAATCTTCGCCGACTCGTTGCTAAAGCTGTGCAGGAAGATTTAGACTTGGTTTCTGTAATGGTGCGACTCAGGTGTGAAAGCTTTTGGGAAAAACTTTTGATTCCAGCTTTCGTCTTTTTCTTCCAAAAACTCTATCCTTTTCGCTGGGTGAATAATCCCAACAATGCCACAGCCGCCGCAGCTGGCGGATCTATTCTGATCGCCCGTGAAGCTTTAGAGCGAATCGGCGGTATTCAAGTCATTCGCCAAGCTTTAATTGACGATTGCGCCCTGGCTGACGCTGTTAAAAAGAGTGGGGGAGTAGGGAGTAGGGAGTGGGGAGTGGGGAAGCAGGAGAGCAGGAGAGACAACCATTCCCAATGCCCCATGCCCAATGCCCCATGCCCAATGCCTAATCAAGGGCGTATCTGGCTAGGATTGAGTACTTTAACTTGCAGTTTGCGTCCCTATGACTCGCTGGCGACAATTTGGGATATGGTTGCGCGTAGTGCCTATACCCAACTGAATTATTCTCCATTACTACTATTGGGAACTTTGGTAGGAATGCCTCTGATTTATCTAGTTCCACCTGTGTGTGTAATTCTGGGTGCAGTTTGGAGCAATTGGGCGATCGCATTTACAGGTTTATTAGGATGGCTGTTAATGACTTTCGCTTACTACCCAACAATCCGCTTTTATAAATGTTCTCCTTGGTTAGCATTTAGTTTACCTGCGATCGCTTTTCTCTATACCTTGATGACTCTAGACTCAGCACTACGTCACTGGCAAGGGCGCGGCGGCGCTTGGAAAGGAAGAGTTTACCCCAACTCAGATAATTTATAGCTGGGATAAAATTAGATTTAAAAATTTGAATCAAGAAGCAAAAGACCTTATTCAAAATGGGACAATTTCTTGAGTAAGTTGGTCTATAGTAGCAAAATCATAACCTTTATGACGGTTACAGGATAAACAAGAAAGTGCCAAATTATCAGCAGTAGTTTCACCCCCATGTTTGACGGCAATAATATGGTCTACTTCATGGGTATAAATAGAAAAGTTTTGATAGATTCGGCAATATTCGCAGCGTGCTGAAGCTCTCTGGGTGACTAACCTACGGAGTTCCACAGAAATCGAATTAGAAGTCATATTAGCTGATTGCAGAATAAGCTCGTGCTTTTAAGAAAATCATCATCTGCTCTAGCTGCTCGTAAACATCTAATTCTGCTAATTCCATTTGACTGAGTGTTGCAGAGCGATTTTTTTCAAGTAGTTCTTGTAGGCGTGTTTGAGATTGAAATGAAACTTTAAAATTAATAATTTCTTCTGGTTTTGGTCCCTTAATTAAAAAATCAATAATTTCTTGATAAACTGCTGGAATATTTGTAGTCTCAGGGTTAACTGTTGGTTGAATAGTTATTGGTAGATTAACAACGTCTAGTAATCGCCAAAGCAATTCGGGTAAGCGATTTTGCAGAGGTTCTAAACGTTGAGCTAGTTCATCGGGAATTTGAATGGTGAATTCTGCCATTGGTGCTTTTGTTGCAATTTTGCACTTTTAAGAATATGCATTTTATCCTAATTATAGCTTTCAAACTTACCTCTGCATCAGATGCCATTGCTTTGATACGGGCATCACACCTCAATAGTTAGCGGCACGTAGATTTTTTTGGATCGCCCGCCTTATATTTCACTAGTGATTTGTCCTTATCAAATACAGTGGTCAAATTTAACGCGCGAAAGCTAAAATTAAACTAAACCGAAAGTGGTTGATTAAAAAAGTTATGACAACCGCAACACCAACAGATAATCCTGTTATTGTACCCAAGAAGCTGCCTTTTCTGGAATCAATTTGTTGGCAGACAGCCGATGTCTATCGGTTTACTCCAGAACAAATGCTGAGTCGCTACGAGCGTGGTTGGCAATATTACAACCTATTTAATAATCTTGAGGGTGAAGAACTCCATTTTCTTCAGGAACTCGCCAGACGGTATAAATCTTGGTTGCAAGTTTGTTTATGACCTTCAGATTTGAACACCATAATCAAATTCTCACAGTTCTTGAATGCTTAGATTCGGACATACTTAGGAAGGGTTCTGCTTACTTCGGTGGCGGAACCCTTCTGGCATTTGAGTTTAAAGAATATCGCTGGAGTAAGGACGTTGATTTTATCGCTTCTGTTGGTACAGAAGGCTACAAATACCTGCGTACAGTGGTATTTGAGGGTGGGCATGAAGCATTATTTCGGGATTTAAGTAAAATTCAAGTTGGACGTAGCACAACTGACCAATATGGAATTCGGATGATAGTTTTTGTAGATGATCTGCCGATTAAAACGGAAATTATTGCCGAAACTCGTTTTCAACTAGACCCACCAAGATATCCAAAGTGGTCACTTGTTCCCTGCTTAAGCTTCAATGACTGTTTTACCTCTAAGCTGCTGTCAAATTCTGACCGTTACGCAGATGACAGCGTTGAGGCAAGAGATTTAATTGATCTAGCAATTCTCAGGCTGCGATCGCCAATCCCTCAAACATCAATTGAGAAGGCAGAGAAAGCCTATGAGGTTATACGTCCTTTAAAAAGAGCGATCGCACGCTTTCAAGAAAGACCAGATTACAGGCAGAAATGCTTTCTTGGTCTGCAAGTTGATCAAGCGCAGATACCCAAAATTATCGACGGTATTGATTTACTCGCTATAGATTTAGGTTTATCTTATACTTCAAGGGTTTTTCGAGAACAACATGATATCTTTGCTGATTTAGAAACACAAAATGAAAAACGAGAAGATTTTTAAACAGGTCATGCCCAATGCCCCTAAATCGTTGAAGCTGTTTGTTTCGTACTGGCGGGTTCAACAGGCAATGGTCGAGCGGCTTTTAATACCGCATCCAGCAAGCCTGGAAACAGCACCTCCAAATCTTCACGCCGCAGTATGTTAATATGGTGCGTCCCTTCTTTGCGTGTCAAAACTATGCCCGACTCCCGCAAAATCTTAAAATGATTGGACATCGTAGACTTGGCGATCGCAAAATCAAACCTCGCACAGCATTGTTCCCCCTCAGTCGCCAGCAGCCGCACAATCTCTAGCCGCACTGGATCGCCCAATGCATACAGCACTCCCGGTAAAGAAATATTTTTTCGATCTGGATGATAAAGAAATCTCATAGTTGCATTATCTCACCAAGTGGCATATATTTTTATTATTCGATATTATCGAATTATAGAATTAATTAGGAAGGCAATTTTATGTCATCCATTACAAATGTCACAGAAGCCACATTCAAGCAAGAAGTCTTAGAAAGTGAAATTCCGGTCTTAGTAGACTTTTGGGCACCGTGGTGCGGCCCTTGCCGGATGGTGGGCCCAGTCGTCGATGAAGTTGCTGTTGAATACGAAGGACAGGTGAAGTTTGTGAAGCTGAACACAGATCAAAATCCTACTGTCGCCAGCCATTATGGAATTCGTAGCATTCCGACGCTGATGGTTTTTAAGGGAGGTCGGCAAGTCGATACTGTTGTAGGGGCAGTTCCAAAAACCACCTTGAATAAGACCTTAGCACAGCATCTTTAATCTAGATACTATTGGTGAGAAGCATTTAGTTTGCAGTCTTCTCTAGCCAAGGGAGCCAGGAGTCATAATACATAAGACTCCTGACTCTTGTACAGACGCGATTAATCGCGTGACTCCTGTACAGACGCGATTAATCGCGTGACTCCTGTACAGACGCGATTAATCGCGTCTCTACTCAATACTCTTGTACAGACGCGATTAATCGCGTCTCTACTCAATACTCCTGACGCATGTATTCTGTTTTAACTAACGGGGAAAGAGCGAAATGGACTTGAAATTGCATGGTAAATCCGCGCTGGTGAGTGGCTCAACCGCAGGTATTGGTTTTGCGATCGCCCTTGGGCTAGCTCAAGAAGGTGCATCAGTGATTGTCAACGGTCGGTCTGAAGAACGAGTAGCCCAAGCGATCGCCAAAATTAAGCAAAGTACACCCGACGCGAAAGTTTCTGGTGTGGTTGCTGAGGTCGGCACTGCATCAGGAGTAGAGCAACTCGTTCAAAAAGTTCCTCACGTTGATATTCTGATTAACAATGTAGGTATTTATGAACCAAAAACCTTCTTCGATATTACTGATGAAGACTGGTTAAAGATATTTGAGGTTAACGTCCTCAGTGGAGTTCGTTTGAGTCGGCAATATCTGCAAAAGCAGCTAGAGCAAAACTGGGGGCGGATAATTTTTATCTCCAGCGAATCTGCAATTCAGATCCCAGTGGAAATGATTCACTACGGCACAACGAAGACAGCGCAACTTGCCATTGCACGAGGTCTAGCAGAAATGACTGTCGGGACTGGAGTCACAGTAAACTCTGTCCTACCAGGGCCAACCCGCTCAGAAGGAGTTGAAGACTTTATCACCAAGCTGGCGCAGGAACGCGGTATTAATCCCTCTGAAGTTGAGACTGAGTTTTTTGAGAATGTGCGTCCAACTTCCCTAATTAAACGCTTTGCAACTAATGAAGAAGTAGCAGCGATCGTAGTTTACCTTTCTAGTCCCGTAGCATCAGCAACTAATGGTGCAGCTTTGCGGGTAGATGGTGGTGTTATTCGGTCGATTGTTTAGTTAATACGCTTTGCATGAGACTGGGGAGTAGGGGGAGTAAGGGCTCAATGCCCAATGCCCAATGCCCAATGCCCAATGCCCCATGCCCAATAATTTGGAGATATAACCAATGACTACTGATATCAACTTATTCTCTCCTTACCAATTAGGGAATCTGGAATTACCTAACCGGATAGTGATGGCACCCTTAACCCGAAACAGGGCTAATGAGGGAAACGTACCATATCAACTTAATGCGACCTACTACACCCAACGTGCTTCCGCCGGACTGATTATTTCTGAAGCAACACAGGTAACTCCTGAAGGACAGGGCTATCCCGCTACACCAGGAATTCATTCACCCGAACAGGTGGAGGGATGGAAGTTAGTAACTGATGCTGTACATCAGCAGGGAGGGAGAATTTTTCTGCAACTATGGCACGTAGGCAGGATTTCCCACCCCGACTTCCAACCAAATGGAGCTTTACCTGTGGCACCTTCTGCAATTGCTCCTAAAGGTGAAACTGCAACTTATGAGGGGCCAAAACCCTTTGTAACTCCCCGTGCTTTAGAAACTTCGGAAATACCGCAGATAGTCGAACAGTACCGTCAGGGAGCGGCAAATGCCCTCTTAGCTGGGTTTGATGGGGTGGAAATTCACTCAGCTAATGGTTATTTAATAGATCAGTTTCTGCGCGATCGCACCAATCAACGTACAGATAAATATGGGGGTTCCATTGAGAATCGCGCCCGATTTCTCTTAGAGGTAACAGAGGCAGTAACTAGTGTATGGGATTCTAACCGAGTCGGAGTACGTTTCTCTCCCAGTGGGACTTTTAACGATATAGGTGACTCCAATCCCCTGGAGACATTCGGTTATGCCGCTCAAGCGTTGAACCAGTTTAATTTGGCATATCTGCATATTTATGAGGCAACAGAAGCAGACATCAGACATGGCGGGATAATTGTACCCACTAGTCATATACGCGATCGCTTTATAGGTACACTGATCGTCAATGGTGGTTATACCCGTGAAAAAGGCAATGCGGTACTGGCAAACAAAGCAGCAGATTTAGTTGCCTTTGGCACATTATTTATCTCAAATCCCGATTTACCCCGACGCTTGGCTTTAAATGCACCACTGAATCCGCCAAATGAAGAAAGCTTTTATGGTGGCGGTGAAAAGGGATATACAGACTATCCATTTTGGTCGGCTGCTAACGAGCCGGTAGCTAAGGCGTAATTCGTAATTATGACTTCATGACTGTCTCTTGGGCCTGCCGTAGACAAGTAGTTTGTTCTGAAACAAGGAATAATTTTTATTTTTGTTTCCTGAATAAATATATTCGCTTGTATCCTAATAGACATTAGTGCCGCCGCAAGCGAGTCTGCGAATGTCATTAGGAATGATTTTTGTCAAAACTCAACTATCAGGAGAATCTCATGAGTTCTATCACCCAAACCCAACCTTTAGATGTACCCAGTGCGATCGCTAAACGCCGTGCAATCAAAACTTTTGAAACAGACCCCATCGCCCCAGAACTACTCAAGCAACTGGTAGAGTTAACCGTAGCTGCACCCAGCAGTTATAATCTCCAGGACTGGCAAATTATTCTTGTGCAAGATGAGGCGCAAAAGGCCGCATTGTCAGCAGCATCTTTTAATCAACAGCAAATTGTTCAAGCACCTGTAACTTTTGTCTTTGGTGCCGATCCGAACGCCAGCGAACAAAACTTCACCCCAATTCTAGAGCAGGGACTCGAAACTGGGGCATGGAATGAAGGTACAATAAACTACTTTAAAACCGCCGTCCCGCAATTTCAAGCTGGGCTGGGCAACAAGCGACGCGAATATGCCATTAAAGATGCGATCATTGCCGCTACCCATTTGGTATTAGCAGCCGAAAGTCTGGGTTTATCTACCTGTTTTATGAATGGTTGGCTTGAAGACAAGGTGAAAGAAGTGATTGGTGCAGGAGATAATCCAGATTTAGCGATCGCTGTTTTAGTTCCTGTTGGCTATGCAGCCGAACCACGCTTAAATCCAGGCCGTTTGCCATTCTCCTCCAACGTCTCTGTAGACAGAATCGGTAATCCTTATGCAGGGTAGTTCTCTGTAACATTATATATTCCTAACTCCTGTACAGACGCGATTAATCGCGTCTCTCCTAACTCCTGTACAGACGCGATTAATCGCGTCTCTACTCAATACTCTTGTACAGACGCGATTAATCGCGTCTCTCCTGACTCCTAACTTTTCTACCCGCCTAAAGTCCGCGTATAAATTACCTGACTTTGGGAATCATAGAGGAAAAGGGACAGGTTGGCATTGTCACTAATTACAGCTAAGGCTTCCCGTAGGATTTGCAAGTGATTGGTAACATCAACAGCAGTTTCTGAGTTCTTAGAATAAGGATTAGCCAAGTTATTTTGCCTTATTTGGTCATACTCAGGGGTTAGGCGGACAATAATTCTTGTGTTGTCTATGCTAAATGTGCAAATCCGAATTCCATTAATACAGGTCTTATCTAAGTCGGTGTGGGTTTGTTGCAAACTACTAACAGCTTGTACTTTTTCTTGTGCTTGTTTGAGGGCTGCTGAATAGGGTTCGATCAGAGACTGAGCCTGAGTGTAGTACAAGCTATCTTGAGAAACTTTTTTAGCAGTTTGCAAAGCCTGATCCCAGTATGTCGCTGCTGCTTGCCATTGGTTTTGTTGCTGATAAACTTTGGCTTGCTTGGCGGTGCTAACGGCTTGTTGGTAGGTTTTAAGAGCAAATTGTTCTTTTGTAGCGCGATCGCGTGCTGCGACTAGTTTAGGTTTATAATCTATCAACAGCTTTTGGGCTTGTTGGTATCCAGCGCTAGTCTGGGGAATAGTATTCAAGGCATTAACTACCACCAGCCAAGTAGACTGCACCTTTTGCCATTCATTCAAGGATTTAGCAGTAGTTTCCCCGTTCTCGGCTGCATTGGCTACAGCTTTTGCTGCTGTTAGTTTTTTCAGCCATTTTTCCTCAGTAAATATCTGTTGATTTACAACGTGCAGACGGACACGATAACTAAGTAATTTCCCTTGCACCAGTCCATAGAGTTCACTACTGGAACTAATGGTTTCTAGCGGCGCTATTGCCTGTCGCCATAAGTGCTGCCTAGCTTGTAATTCCTCTAGGCTATATGCAACTTTTTCTGCCGCCAAGGATGCCATCTGAAAAGCCTTGACCACCTGGTTGATTTTTTCTGATCGTCCAGACAAAGTTGCTTTTAGTTCTTCTGACACCTGGTAACGGGGCGACCAACTAGGAATTCCATTCAGGGCTGCGCTGGCTGCCGCAAGTTGCTGTTGTACAGCAACTAATTCTTTTTCAGACTTGGCGCGGCGCATCAGTTGGGGAGATTTTGTTTTTAATTCCTCGGCGTTTTGTATTTCTTTACACTCGGACATCACACAAGGGGGAGTCAAGAAGTAAGCACCACCGCCTAAGACTACAATTCCTACCAACACTGCACCCAGTAGGATAGATTTGACTTGGAATGCTGGCTTTGAAGCCGACAAATTCGGCGCATCTGCAAACGGGTCAAACGGCTCCTCCTCTTTAGTCTCATCGATTGATGGAAAATATGTCAGAGATGATGAGGGGGATGAGTAAGATATTGGTTCCTCATCTCCCCCTGCAAAAGTGCTCCCTATCTTTGCATCCTCCCTGCTCCCCGTCTGCTTCAACGCCAAGAAACATTTGGCATAAGGGAGTTGTTCGCCAAAAACTCTGAGAAAACATTGTACCCCCTGCTCTTTGTGGGGTGCTAAAGACTGAAGTACTTCCTCAATGACTGCAAAAATTAGTTGAGCGTCAACTATTACATCTGATGCGTGTTGCGTTAAAATCATTAGCCCGTCTTTATTGACGGCACACTTAACCTCGAAGACTTCAGCCGTTGAGACTTCTACAAGTAATTGTTCCTGCAAAGTTTTGGCTAAAAGCTGTAAATCTTCCTGCTGGACTGCTACTTTCATAGAGCTTTCCCGCTAAATTTTTATATTGTTTTGATTATCTTTAGGGAGATGAAACGAACTTTCTCGGTTTGTTGAATGCAAATGCACAGTTTAACCAATCACAGCCTGAAAATCTGAACGACCAACTTTCTAACACAAATTCTGACTTTTCACCAAAAATTAAAAAAGCAGTTATTGTTCGCCTCGCTACATTTTCACAGTACTAGATGCAAAAATAAATAATCTATCTTCAGATATAAATTACAAATAAAAAATGGGAATAATAGAGTTATTAAGTATTTTCACTGCATTATTTGGCGATAATTAAATTCACAGGAGCTACTGCTGTACAAAACTCTGGTTGCAGAGTAGCTGTGACAAAATAATCCAAGGGTTAAGAAAAGGCTGCTATGTCAGAGGGTTTTGACAGAAATGCTAGTTATCTTCTATGCTGGGAAACTTACTGAGGAGATTAATTATGTGTTGTGGCTCTGGCACAAACAGGTTGACTATCGAAATTAATGTGCCTCATTTGCTGAATTCGATAAAATTGATCCGTGAAAAATAAGTTTTTATAGCTGCCAAAAGCTTAATTCTGCAATAAAGGTGCTGCAAAATATTAAGACAGGACTTGCCTAAGGTTTGGAAAGTGTCAATACAAGGTGTATCAATGGATTTGTTAGAGTACCAAGTTAAAGAATGGTTTGGGAAGATAGGCATTCCGGTATTGCCCTCCCAACGAATTGACCATCCTACAGATTTGAAACGTTTAAAAATTCGCTTTCCAATTGTACTGAAATCTCAAGTACATGGAGCGGAACGGGCAAAAGCTGGTGGAGTCAGGTTTGCGGAGACGACAATCGACGCGATAGCAGCTGCTCAAAACATCTTTAGTTTACCAATATGGGGCGAATTGCCGGAAGTTGTGCTGGCAGAATCCCAATACGATGCCAAGCAGGAATTTTATCTAGCGGTGGTTTTAGACACTGCTGTTTGCCGGCCAGTACTTTTAGGTTGCAAAGAAGCAGACATCGATTGGGAATCGGCTGGGGAAAGAATGCACCATGTTGTCGTGGAACAGGAATTCTCGCCATTTTATGCCCGACGACTAGCTTTGAAAATGGGTTTGCAGGGAAGCCTGATGCAGTCGGTAAGCAGCGTTGTCCAGAAGATGTACCAGTTATTTGTGCAAAAAGACCTGGATTTAGTCGAAATAAATCCCTTGGCAGTCAGTGCTACTGGTCAAGTTATGGCTCTTAATGGTAAAGTCAGGGTCAACGAACGGGCGATCAAGCGTCATCCCGATCTTGCCGAGATGGCGGCAAAAATTATCAGCCGTCATACCAGTACTGAAATCAACGGTATTTTGGGCGACTGGGATGGTGTAAAAATGCATGGTAAAATCGGTATTTTAGGTAATGGTACTGGTTCAGTGATGACAACTTTGGATTTAGTCGCTAATGCTGGTGGCAATCCAGGTGTTTGTTTGAATCTACGTCATGTTTTCCTCACAGATACTACACCAACTACATTCCGCGATCGCCTAGAGACAGGTCTAAAAATCCTGGAGGCTGACAAAAGCATTCAAGTAATACTAATTAACTTTATGGGTAGCATTCCTCAAACTGAGGAAGTGGCTGAAGTTATAGCCAGAGTTGTGCAGCAAGACCACAGCGAACTTCAATCACAGGTTGTACATTCTAATGGTAGTAAAAGTCGGCGAGAACTGAATTTTTCACCCTTAGTTGTCCGTCTTGCTGGTTCTGAATTTAATGCTGCTAGAAAATATTTAGCAACATTAAAAACCCACAGCGACGCGCTTTTGGTGGTAGAAAATTTAGATGAGGCAGTGGCGGCAGCAGTTCGTCTTGCTAAACCAAGGGCTAATAAGAAGTAGTAAAAATTGAATAAATCCGACACTATAAACATGTCCTTTTTATCCCCAGTGGTTCAAGGCGCTGGGTTGCCAAACTTACGGTAATTTTTTATGAACCTAACGCCAGATAGCAAAGTATTAATTCAAGGCTTTTGTGAATTTATATCAGGCACTAATGTTGCTCAAATGAAAGCTTATGGCTCGAATTTGATCGCCGGTGTCAATCCTGGATGTGGCGGACAGGAACTGCATGGACTGCCAGTATTTGACTTAGTAGAGGAGGTAATAGAACAATTTGGGGCAATTGACACGACAATTATCTGTGTAGATCCTTACGACGTGCTAGATGCGGCATTAGAAGCGATCGCATCTCATATTAGCCAGATTATTATTATCACTGCTGGCGTGCCGCCTTTGGATATGGTGCAATTACTCCGCAAAGCCGAAGCCTGTGAAACTTTGGTAATCGGGCCCAACAGTCCGGGGATCATTGTGCCGGGAAAAATTCTTTTGGGTACTCAACCTAGCGAGTTTTATACTCCTGGCCCAGTGGGGATCGTTAGTCGTAGTAGTACTCTCACCTACGAAGTTGCTTACGAATTAACAAAAGCAGGTTTGGGGCAGTCGATTAGTGTCAGTATTGGTAGTGATGCGATCGTCGGTTCCTCCTTTCTCCAATGGCTGCAAATTCTCGATGAGGATGAAACTACACAGGCGATCGTTTTAGTCGGTCAACCTGGTGGTGGTAGTGAAGAAGCAGCAGCCCGGTACATTGCTGAGGCAATTGATAAACCAGTAATTGCCTACATTGCAGGCAGACACGCACCACCAGGAAAAACTTGGCGTCAAACTGGGACTTTAGCAACGGTTATCGGACGCGATTCTAACTTTGGTACAGCTCAAAGTAAGTTAGCTGCTTTCAAAGAAGCGCAAGTTTCAGTAGCTGAACGTCCTTCTCAGATTCCAGAATTATTGAGAAAGGAGATTAACTAATCTAACTTTTCATGTCATGTGGAAAAGCTAACGATTAACCTAACCCCCTTCCCGACGCTCTAGGGGGAAAATTCCAAGTCCGGAAACCGCACCTGTACCAGTGGCTCCTCCTTTTAGGAGAAGGATGAAGAAGAGAGGTTTTCCAGATGCCGCGAAAAGCCAGATTAACTAATAGACATAGGAGTGAAAAAAAATGTAGAGACGTAGCACTGCTACGTCTCTACTAATTCCTAATGAATAGATGTTACAAAAAGCTTTTGTGCGTTTAATGTAGGACTTAGAGGGTGTTTATAAATAAAAAATAAAGAGCACCATAGTAATTCCCCCAGGACAG
>NZ_JABXKP010000059.1 GCF_017114985.1 Nostoc sp. JL33
TCTTAAAGCTCAATTAATGTCTTCTTAGAAGAGTCGTTGAGAAGCCCACACTCAAGAAAGAAAGGGGAGTGTGTGGAGTATGTCACCAGATCCGAATGAACCCGTTATTTCTCCTGATGATTGGGAAATGAATCACAATTTTGAAGTGAATGATTTGTGATCGTTCTTGATACTGAATGCTATCTTTGTCCCTGGCTGACTCTCCTTTCTAATTCCGCCTCTGCTTCTTCAATTGACATTAGCCTTGGGTTTGGATTGGCTGCGTGCAAACGATCGACGTAGGCATGAAACGCTTCGGTATTATCGGGATTCTGTAATACATAAGCTCGTAACTCGGCATCGGTCATATCCATAAAGTTGGTTTGTTTCATTTTGTAACTACCTCCCCATTAGGATAAATTTCTATCTCTATTGTCTCTCCCACCAACATCACTATGCGTTTTGTTCTTTCGTCCATCCGCACTAGATTTATAGGTCGGAGCAAATTGCTCATTCTCAGAGGTTGTTTGAAAAGTGATATGTTGTGATTTTAATCGAATTGTTACCCCCCTTAATCCCCCCTTATAAAGGGGGGAAACAAGAAAAATTCGCTTCCCTCCCCAATATATCGGGGAGGGTTAGGGTGGGGTAAAAAAATATTTGATACATCAATCATGACTTTTCAAACATCCTCTCACCGACATCCGGTAAAAGCTCCGCAATTGTTCTACTGTTAGTTCCAATTTGACCTCATTTTAGGTGTTTGTTCCATAAGGTAAATTAGAGAGTCAAAAATAGTTCTGTTCAAGCGCGATCGCAGCTTCAGCTTTACTATTATAGGACTTACGCAAAATTACATGCTGTAGGGGGAATTCATGAATTGCCCCTACAGGATGTAATCACGGTTTCGGCTATTGTTTGCGTAAGTCCTATATTAATTAGTTATTAAGTCCTTTGGCTTTACCCTTTTGCAACAAAGTAACGCTTGCAGTGCCAACAAGCGCTAATAAGCCCAAAGTAGAACTAGATTCAGGAACAGACTTGGGATTCTCAATTTTGAGAACTTGTCCTTGTCCTGGGCGATCGCCTCGGTTTGTCACATAAATAGCACCATCAGCACCAATAGTCAAAGCAGTAGGAGATTCTAGTCCCTTGCCACTAAGAAGAGTTGTGCGAGTTCCATCGGTCGCTATTTTAATCACAGAACCATCTAGATTACCTTTCCAGAGTGACTGATTAGCGTACTGCAAAGCATATAAATTACCCTGAGGATCAAAAGCTAAGTCAGTAAGTTGGGTAAAGCCATCAGTATAGACTGTTGGTTTACCATCAGAACCAATTCGATAGATATTTGCTTTACCTTCTGGAAAAGGAAAACCAGTTAATTGGCTAATATAATAAGCACCATCTGGGCCTTTGGCAACATTTGTGGGTACTGCTTGGATTTGAAATGGCGATGACGATGCACCAGAGGGAAAAACTGGGTTAGTTAATGTCTGCCGGGGAATTGTGGCGATCGCGTTTAAATTACTTCCATCAGTCCCTACACTGAATAATTCATTGGCACCCGTATCAACTGCAACAATATTATTTCCCTGTAAAAGAAGAGAGAAGGGATTACTAATTACATCGCCTTTATCAGGATTATTTGCAAGTTCATAATTAGCTAAATCAGCAACGCTAGTCCAGGAATTTGTATTGAAATTAGCAGTGATGATTTTTCCTAAGTCTGTGTTACCTAATGTGGCGCGAAATGTGGGATTTGAACCATACCCAACCGCAATATAAGGCTTGCCAGCAGCATCAAATTTGATATCTTGAGGCCCAGAAGTATCAGTACCATCTGATAGTGCTAAAGAAGGAAGCCCTGTAAGTATACGTTTTTGCGTACCATTTCCAATTTTTGTCACTGCACCAGTTGTGCCATAACATAAAGATTGGTTTTCAACGCTCGGTGAAGGAACACAAGCTCCACTTCCGCCTGTTCCTGCTTCTGTGACGTAGAGGCTGCCGTCAGGGCCAAAAGTTAGACCCCGTGGATTATCAAGACCATCGGCAACTACCGAAAACGATGCCGCCTCTGCTGCTCTCATTCCCGAAAAAGCAGCAATACAAACACTCAAAAATGTAATCCCAAATTGGTTTAGTTTCATTAAACCCGTCCGAAAATTAAATTTGCGTAAAGGTAAAGAATACCAGTTGAAATCTGAATTTATTAATTTTGAGTTGAATTATACCATTGATAAAAATCTTTGCAACACATGAATCGGCTGTAGGGACGTAAACCTCACCGATACGTGTCAACTTAATGTGAAAGCCAGTCTAGAATCAGCTTTTAGCAGATTATCTCATTATCTCGTTAAGAGTCTCCGACTGGGAATGCCCCTCATTGAGGCTCCGCCTCCGTAACTTGCGGCACCACCAGGAACTGCATTTCCAGCCTCTGGCTGGAAACGAGGTTTTAAAAGGATTTTGAGCTTAAGTTGACACCAATGAAACCTCACCCCAACCCTCTCCGTGGGTTCGGAGAGGGAGCAAGAATCTTGTTTCTTATCTGGTATATTTGCTTTCACTGAGATGCTCCCCAGTTAGTGGCTGCTTCAGCGTAGCCCGCCGCAGGTATCGCAGTTTCAGCTTTACTATTAAACGGATTTTGCAGTTTCAAAGAATAAAAGAGCAAGATTTATGAAGATTTGAAAAACTATCCTGATTTGCGGATAACGGCAATGTATTTACTAATCTACAGAGTGTTATAGAAATTAAAATACTAGTTGATTTAGTATAAATAATTTTATGTTATCTAATTTAGATTTAGTTCGAGAATTTATCGGCAACTCTATCCAAAAAAAAGATATTTTATTGGCAAATCGTTCTTTAACAGCACAAACAATTTATAACATTAGCAATCTGGCAACAAAGGCTGAAGGCGTAATTGCCACTGTCCAACTAAATACCCCACTAACTGAATTCTTGATTTTGTCTAACTCATCCCATTGGGAATTACTCAATCAGACTTTGCCAGAATCCAATTATTTCCTGAAAGGGAAGATAGATAGTCATAGTTTCTATCACTATCAATACTGCCAAATCCCTAAGAACTATAAGTTGCAATGTACTAAATCTGTCATTTTATGGCGAGCTTGGTGGAAATATCGCAAGAATGCTTTACAACTAGGAATTCAATCGGATCTTTTAATCCAGACACGAGATTCATGGTATCCAATCAGAGATTTAATCATTAGTGATGGAATTCTGTATGTCAAAACTTTAGGACATGAGATAGGAATTGATGCAGATGACTTAGTGATTTGGTTAAGCAAAATTGATGTAAATTCTCAAAATTAGTCATTTGTCATTTGTCATTTGTTATTGCTTAAAGCACAAGGGTTTTGGCTTTTCAAGCGTGCCATTCATCGTTAATTATCTCTTTTTCGAGCTTCCAAGAGTTGTAAAGTTTTCAGATCGCTACAGCTAGAAATCAGGTTAGCGATCGCTCGAAGTAATTTAGCTGGTTCCACAGGCTTGGTGATATGCTGCCCAAATCCGGCGGCAATTGCCTGTTGGTAATCAGCCTCAGCTGCGTAAGCTGTAAGAGCGATCGCCGGAATTTGCCCCCCAAGTTCGGGTAACATCGCTCTGATTTGACGCATCAGCATATAGCCGTCTACTTCCGGCATTCCAATGTCGCTTAAGAGCAGATTTGGCTGGAACTGAGGCATAATTCCTAGTGCTTCCACAGCCGATGCAGCCTGGATTACTACCGCGCCAGACTGCTCCAAAATGAAAGCAATTAACTCTCGCGTATCACGCTCATCATCCACAAGCAGAACTTTCACCCCACTTAGATCGGGCGAATCATCAAGTTGTCTATCAATTTGGTGGCTATTTAGATGAATCTTCACCAGTGGTAGCATGACTGTAAAGGTTGCTCCCTGTTCTTCACCCAAACTTTCTGCCTTAACTGTGCCGCCATGTAGCTCTACGATGTGACGAACAATAGCTAATCCTAATCCCAGTCCGCCAAATTTCCTGGTAGTTGCACCATCAGCTTGTCGGAAGTAGTCAAATACATAGGGTAAAAAATCTGGGCTAATTCCTTTACCTGTATCACGGACTCGAAGTTGAACCTGAGAACCAACAGACTCTAAACTGATTTCTACCTCTCCACCTGGGGGCGTAAACTTAATCGCATTGGAAACTAGATTCCAGATAACTTGCTGCAAACGACCCGAATCACCGGTTACTAGGAATTTTGGGTTGGCCCTTTGGTCTGCTTCCAGCGCAACTTGGATTTCGGATTTGAGATTGTCAGGTTGCTTGTTAAAATCGATAGATTCTAAATTGCTGTGAGGATTTTCTAATCCAAAATCAAAAATCGTAAATCGCAAATTGATAGATTTGGCTTCAGCAGCTAGACGTACAGTTTCTATTGCGGCGGCGATCGCAGTTGACAAATTCACAGAAGTAATATTCAGCCTGAGTTTACCTTGCAAAATGCGAGAAACATCTAGCAAATCTTCAATTAGTTGAGTCTGAAGCTTGGCATTGCGCTCAATAGTTTCCAGAGCGCGAGCGGTAGTTGCTTGATCATACTTTTTAGTTTGCAGTAACTTCGCCCATCCCAGGATCGGGTTTAGCGGCGTGCGAAGTTCGTGGGAAAGAACCGCCAAAAATTCATCTTTGATTCGGTTAGCTTGGACTAATTCCTCTTTTTGCTGCTGTAACGAAGCTATTAACTGAGCGCGTTCCAGAGCAACCGCTACCTGATCGGAGGTTGCTTGTAATAGAGCAATTTCCTCAGAAGTGAAGTGGGTACGCGTGCGGCTGGCAAAGGAGAGGACACCAAGCAGCTTTCCCTGAGCAATTAACGGTTGACCTGCATAGGCTGTGATTCCCAAAGTCTGGAGGATTTGGACATTTGGCTCGGTAGAGTGCAGCAGATTATTGAGGACAATTTGATGGCCTTCTTGCAACACGACTCCGCACATCCCTTGATTAAATTCCAGGTATTCAATTGCTTGAAATACTTCATCAGTAATGCCGTCCCAACCTACTAACCGCAGTTTCTGCTTATTTTCCTGTGTATCGATTAAATAGTGAAAGTAAAAATGCAAATCCATCTGCGCCGAGAGTTTGCTAAACAAGCTGTTCATTAAATCCAAGGGGCGCTCGGTTGAAAGCAAATCGCTGGTTGTTTCAGAGAGCAGCTTGAGTCTTTCGCTGCGCTCTTGCAAGGCTTGTTCTGCAAGCTGACGTTCACGAAGGGCGCGTTCGCGTTCGGTGATGTCAACTGCAACCCCTCCTACCAGGCGTTGTCCAGATGCATCTGCAATCGGAAATTTATATACCAAAAATTCCCCTAGTGTGCCATCTGTGCGTGGGGCAGACTCGATCGCTTCAACAACTTGATTCGTCTCGGCAACCATTCTAATGTTATCGAGGAAGGGTTGAGCGATTTGGGCTGGGTATAGGTCAAAAATATTTTTATTAATTGCCTTATTTGTTCTTAAATCAAATATCCTCAGATAAGTTGGACTCAGGTAAAATACACGCCCGTCTGCATTCGTAATCCATGCTGCGGCGGGAATATTGTCCATAAAAGCTTGAAATTGCTCTTGACTCTGACTCAGCGCTTTTTTAGCTTGTTTGAGATCACTAATATCCAGAATGAATACGACATTCTGCCGAGATCTTAACAGAGAGTAACCAACTACAACCGGGACACAGGAACCATCCTTGCGAATAAATTCCTTCTCATAGGGAGTACAGGTTCCCTTCGCTGTGGCCTCGGCAATAGCCAGTTCATCTAAATATTGGTACTCATGGGGCGTGATATCAGTCCAGCCTAGTCTACCTGCCTGGATATCCTCCTGGGTATAGCCGACAATCCGCAAGAACTCGTCATTGGCTTCAGTGATCTCACCATTTACATCGCCAAAGAGAATACCAACTACATTCGCTTTGAAAAAACTCCTGAGGCGTTCCTCACTTGCTTGGACTGCCTTCTCTGCTTGCTTGCGTTCGCTGATGTCACGGAAGAAAATATCAAGACCATCTTCACAAGGGTAGGCGTGAATCTCCAGCCACAGATCATACTTAGAGGGTAAGTAGTAGTGATGCTCGAAATGGACGGGAATTTGTTCGGCGATCGCCCGTCGATACTGTAGCTCTACATTAGTACCTACTGATAAAGGCCACTCTTCCCAGTGTGACTTACCGATCACCTCTGTGCGAAGTTTGCCGTTAATTCGCTGTGCTTCCGCATTTTGGTAGATGATTCGCCAGTCTCGGTCTAGAGTAATAAATGCATCACTCATGTTTTCCAGAGTGCGGTTGTTCCGCTCATTGGCTTGCTGTAATGCCGCTTCTGCTTGTTTGCGTTCGCTCAAATCAACAACAAAGCCAATAACTGTTTGTTGAGTATCTCCCACCAGGGCAGAACCGAGTAGAACCGGAATGCGATCGCCATCTTTACGAATGTATTCTTTCTCAAATGGCTTACATACTCCGGTAGTTTTCAGTTCTTCCACTGAACGCTCACTCAAAAGAAGATACTCAGGTGGGGTGATCTCGCGCCAGTTAATTTGGTTAGCAGACAAATTTTCTCGCGTATAGCCGACCATTTTCAGAAAAGCATCATTGGCTTCGATGATCGAGCCGTTGTTCACATCAGTTAGGATCACCCCAATGATGTTCGATTCTGCCAGCCGGCTAAACCGCATTTCGCTATTTTGCAACAATTTTAGGCTTGTTTCTGCCTTGCCTCTAGCAGTTCGCAACTCTGAAGAGAGTGCAGTAATTAACAAGGATACTAGTGAGAAGGTGGTTAATCGTACTAAGACGCTTAGGTTAAGAATATCGAACGAGTAGACCGGCTCGATAAAAAAGAAAAAGGCAGTTGTAACAGATAAAGCGATCGCCAATACTCCAAGTCCCATGCCGCCATACCATGCACTGATTGCCACAGCAGCATAAAATAATGTAAATACGCTCGGATCGAAGACTGGCAGCAACAGTTTTGTCAGCAGCATCGCCGCCATGACTGCCAGAATCATCACACCATAGCTTACTAACCAAGAGCGCATCAAAATTTTTTCGGGTACTTTCACGATCATCTTAGAAGTCCTGCGATTGCTCTGCTGTTGGGAGATACTCGTTTACTAGTTTTTCGCCTGGTTTACCCATTTTATGTAACATTTCTTCAATTAGCTTTAGTGCCATCTGTGAAGGCACTGTAGATCCGTTCTCCCAGCGATTGACTGTTCGCAGTGAAACTCCCAACTTGGCTGCAAACTTTTCCTGAGAGAGATTGAGCTGCTGCCGAAGTTCACGGATTAAATCGGAAATTTTTACTGGCTTTCTTAGTTCCATAATAGGAAGATTAGGACAGGTGTCTTGCCATTTGTCTCCAGCTTCAGGAAGAATTTAAACAATCATCAGTTATTATCAATTTTATCTTTTGGCGGAATACTGATATCAGTTATTAAGTGAAGCTGTAAAGCTATAATAAGATTTAAATCAAATATTTGCCTAAGAGGATGTTTGAAAAGTATTGGGCGAATAGAATTCGCTACTACACAAAGCTTAGTCCACCTCCGTAGGCTAATACACTCATCAAGGGTTTTAACCCACGGAGGTGGGTTTTGTTTGTATAGCCAGGGCTAGTAACAAATTAGACTTTTCAAACAACCTCTAATCTATATCACTGTTTTGATTAATCAACACTCCGAAAACCTCCCCAATACTCAACTGAAAAAGGCACCACTTGAAGGCTATAAATTTAGCTGGTTTGATTGGTTTTGTTTATGGTATCCTCCAGGCTGGCTAATTTTATTCAACCGCCATTGGCAGCACTATCAAAACGATCCAGAAGGTTGGAATTGGCTAGAATATGGATTATTTTTAATTCCTGGCGGATTTTATCTGGCGCTGCTGAGTCGCTGGTTGCGTCTTGGCTTTCGTTCACCCCGAAAAGAAATTGGTGAATTTGATCCTAAATATCAACAAGCTTTTGGCGAAGAAGTTCTCGGCCCGATTGTTAAATACTATTTTCGGGGAGAATTGCAACAAGTCGAAAACTTGCCGCCAACAGGGCCATTGATTGTAGCAATGAATCACGCAGGGATGTGTTTTCCTTGGGATTTTTTGACTTTGGGTTATTTATTAACTGAAGCTCAAGGATGGGTGGTACAACCCGTAACAAATCCAGCATTATTTGAACATCCTTGGGTGATTTGGTGGCTACCATCTAAATGGTCGCAGGTTTTGGGTGGTGTGCGAGCCGAATTAGATGATTTTGAGGCAGCGATTGCCCAAGGTAAAATTCTATTATATGCACCCGAAGGTATCCGTGGCCCTCTGAAAGGTTGGAAAAGACGCTATCAACTACAAAAGTTTGATGTGAGCTTTATTCAATTGAGCGATCGCTATCAAGTTCCCATTCTCCCAGTAGTTTGCATCGGGAGTGAATTTTTACATCCTTGGACTGTTAATTTCACCAAATTGCAACGACTAGTCAAATTACCATTCTTGCCTTTCTCGCCTTTAATGTTTGCCTTAATTCTGTTTCCTTCAATGGGAATTTGGGCAATGAGAACTCGTCTGCGTTACTTTATTCAGCCTTTGGAACAAGTAGGGCTGAAAACTCACTCCGGTAAAAGGCGTGTAGCAATCTATCAACAGGCGCAAAAATTACGAGAAAAACTGCAAATTCAAATTACTTTGATGGTAAATAAGTAAGAGCCTTGGCGAATTCTATGAGACTGTTGATCACTTAAGGGACTTCCAAATAAAAAAATACTCAACTACTTCTTGTGGGGTGGTCATTGGTGTCAACTTAACGTAAAACCCTTGTCAAGACGTGATATTCAGTTCTCTGGCTTCCGATCACGATCCGCGTCACCCCACCCTAACCCTCCCCGATGTATTGGGGAGGGAACTGGATTTCTTATTTCCCCCCAATGCATCGGGGGGATTAAGGGGGGTAAAACGCCTGTGGGTGATGCATTTGAACTTAAGTTGACACCAATGAGCTTTTTCTGTGCCCTTACGAAAGATATGGTTTTTAACCTTGACTCATATTTGGTATTTCTTGTCAATGCGTAAGTCCTATTCTCTATGAATGCATAAGTCCTATTTAAGAAAAAAATCGTGATTTTAAGAAAAAAATCATGATTTTAAGAAAAAAATCGTGACTTTAAGAAAAAAATCGTGACTTTAAGGAAAAAATCATGATTTTAAGGAAAAAATCGTGATTTTAAGAAAAAACTCGTGATATTAAGGAAAAAAAAATCAACTTAAGGGAAATATTGTGATAGTAAGGGGAAAATTACAACTTTAATAACAAAAGCATCATTTTAGTAACGATTGCTTCTACATGCGGGGTGATGGTTGTTGAAGTGGTGACAACTTGCCTAATAGCCAAACACACCCTTGTCTTGGGCTGAGGAAATGTAGGCGCAATTCATCAACTGCCCCGACGCTAAATCAAGGCTTTCACTGCCTTTTTGCGTAAGTTTTGGTAAATATATTTTAATTTAGTACATTTATACTATTTAACTGCTAAAATGCCTTACAAGTCAGCTAGCCTTGCTTGTATGAAAAAAATCCAAGACACGGACAAAAAGCCCATTTTGCTGAAAGTTTCCCTGTTGCAGCTTGCATCTGTTACTAGTGCTATAGAGCCATTGCAACCCCAAGAGGAAAAAATCATCAGTGAACAAGAGCGTTTGATAGCGCAAGTCAAACGCATCAATCAGATGGCAGAAGAGTTAGAAGCAGCGATATTAGAGTTAAAAGCGATCGCTAATACACTCAAAACTCAAAAAGGTTATCCAGTTTTAAATCAGGAGCCATGCAAAAATATTTGTCAGTATTTCGCAGTTAGCGTTCCTTGGGTAAAACGAAAGCCTGACGAATCATTTATTCTGACGACGCGAAGAGTTGATTTATTCCGAGCCGAAAGGGAAGCCGCACAGCTAGCAGAGCAACTTCGTCAGCAAACCAAAAAAAGATTAGCATTGCAGCGACACAAAAAAAATAAGAGTGGTGCTGGCACAAAATGCTTATTCAAAAAGGTATTAGTCAACAAATCTTAAAATTATCAATATTCAACGGCAGATCACCCTTGAGGTTGTAACAGTTATGCTGATTGAAGTGGCAGAAGAAATTTCTTCCTCAAAATTGCTAGATACCACACTGCCATTGCTCATTGCAGCCACAGTTGGTGGCGAATAGGCAAAGCTGCCCTAAGATTTGCACTTTTGTAAAACCAGAGTGCAACATCACGGCCAATCAATCAGCGCACAGAAGAGGTAAAAAGAAGGTGTTAAAGACACTTTTAGTGATTGCCGTTGGTTTTTTACCGTCCCTGATTTCCCTGTGGGTAATCCACAAAACCCATTTGCGATCGCGCTTACGGCTTAGACAAGCAGCCATGAATTTTTCATCGGTGCAGGGAGGGCAAAACCTCAGATTGGTTCAAGGCGATCGCTATTATTTAGAAGGGGTGGGTTATCTGATTGGCGACATTAGCTGCAAATTTAATGCCCGATCTGGTTACATTCGTTGTGCTGTCAATCCCGACGGCCCATGTAACGGTTGCCGTCACTACGAAGCTAAGGGATTAGCTGGTAGTGAAAAAAAGGTTTAAGAGTGC
Source organism: Nostoc sp. JL33 (assembly GCF_017114985.1). GTDB lineage: Bacteria > Cyanobacteriota > Cyanobacteriia > Cyanobacteriales > Nostocaceae > Nostoc. Next base: position 10,637 of record NZ_JABXKP010000059.1, read on the forward strand.
TTACTTAGTAATCAGCTAAACTGACAAAGCGACTTCATAGCATATTCCCAAATAGAACCGGGGAATGGTAAGATCATGACTATTTATAATAATTTGTATATACAAACACTTTGAATATTTGTCTTTGCATGGTCAAATAAGAATGATTTAATAGAATTCGTGCAAAAGTGTAAATCTGCGTCATTTTGTTTGCAGATTATAAACTTTACTATGGGCTTTTGCGGAATATCTAATAACTACATGATTATCCAACGATGAACAACGCGATCGCTCGAGCAACAGGATTATTATCAACTTGCGCTTTGCTACTAACAGGCTGTGGCGGTGGCACTAACACTGTGACAAATTCTCCAACTAATAGTCCGAATAGTACCACAAATAACCCTGCAACTGATAGCGCACCGGCAACGGGTACATCATCGGCTGCTATTCCCATCGGTATTGCTGTTGCCCAAACGAGCAATGTGGCATTACTAGGACAAGAACAAGTCGCCGGAGCCAAACTTGCCGAGAAATATTTTAATAGTAAAGGTGGTGTTAATGGCACACCAATTAAATTGGTGTTTCAAGATACTAGCGGTGATGAAACAGGGGCAATAAACGCTTTTCAGACTTTAATTAACAAAGATAAAGTTATTGGGATTGTCGGCCCAACTTTATCACAGCAAGCCTTTAGTGCTGACCCGATTGGCGAACGTGCAAAAGTACCAATTATTGGCCCATCGAATACTGCTAAAAACATTCCCGAAATTGGTAATTACGTTGCTCGTGTTTCTGCACCAGTTTCCATTGTCGCGCCTAATTCGGTAAAAGCTGCACTGAAGCAAAACCCCCAACTGAAAAAAGTTGCAGTTTTCTATGCTCAAAATGATGCATTTAGCAAGTCAGAAACGGAAATCTTTCAACAAACAGTTAAGGATCAAGGGCTGGAATTGGTAACAGTACAAAAGTTCCAAACCAGTGATACAGATTTTCAAAGCCAAGCTACCAATGCGATTAATCTCAAACCAGATTTGGTGATTATTTCTGGCTTGGCTGCGGATGGTGGTAATTTAATCCGGCAATTGCGGGAACTGGGTTATAAAGGTTTAATTGTCGGTGGTAATGGTTTAAATACATCGAATATATTGGCAGTTTGTAAAGCATTTTGTGATGGTGTGTTAATTGCTCAAGCTTACAGCCCAGAACATCCAGGTGAAATTAACGCAGCATTTCGTAAAGCCTATACTGACGAATACAAAAAAGAGCCGCCCCAATTTAGCGCCCAAGCTTTTGCAGCAGTGCAGGTTTATGTCGAAGCACTCCAAACTTTAGATAAAAAGAGCAAAGTTAACAAATTACAGCTACCAGAGTTGCGGACAGAATTAAATAAACAGATACTTGTCGGAAGATACAATACACCACTGGGTGAAATTGGTTTTACTCCTATAGGTGAAGTTGTTCAAAAAGATTTCTATGTAGCCCAAATCAAGATGGGAAACGACGGAAGCCAGGGTAAATTCACCTTTATAAAGTAGTTGCTAGATGAATATAAATCTGTTTTTGCAGCAATTATTAAATGGGTTATCCATCGGCAGCGTCTATGCAATTTTTGCTTTAGGATATACCTTGGTTTATTCTATTTTGGGCATCATTAATTTAGCTCATGGCGCGATTTTTACCTTGGGTGCATATTTCACTTATGCACTCATGGGCGGTAACTTTGGATTTAATGGCTTGTTGGCTAATGCAGTCCTGCCGATAAAATTACCATTTGCTATATCCTTGATTTTAGGAAGTACCTTGGCGGGATTGGTAGGGGTAGTGATGGAACGGGTTGCTTTTCAACCTTTGCGCCGTCAAGGGTCTGACCCTTTACTAACTGTTGTTTCCAGCTTGGGGGTAGCAGTGGTAATTGTGAATTTAATCCAGTATTTAGTAGGCGCGGAAAGTTACACATATCCCGCAAATACTTACGGTAATTTGCCACCTGCGATTAACTTTGGGAGTCCAGAAAACCCAATTCCAATTCGCAGCGTCCAGGTGGTAATTTTTACTGTGTCGGTTGTGATTGTGTCAATTCTTACCTATTTTATCAATCGAACTAAATATGGTAAAGCAATGCAGGCGATCGCAGAAGATCCAACTACAGCTAGTTTGTTAGGAATTAATAGCGATCGCTTTATCATTTTAACATTCTTCATCAGCAGTTTTTTAGCAGGATTAGCAGGAACTTTAGTCGCATCTAGTGTTAGTATTGCAGGGCCATATTTCGGGATTGCTTTTGGTTTGCGGGGTTTAGCGGTAATTGTTTTAGGTGGTTTAGGTAGTATTCCCGGTGCAGTGTTGGGAGGGTTGGTAATTGGATTAGTGGAGGCATTTGTACCCGCCGAATTCTCTGGATATAAAGACGCAGTAGCATTTGCAATTTTGTTTATCATGCTATTAGTTAGACCCCAAGGTTTGCTAGGTCGGCGGTTTATTCAGAAAGTTTAAAGTGACGTACCAGCGCTATTTCATTCTCATCTAGCCCGCCTTAGAATGAATTCACCAGTCTCATAGCAATCATTCGTCTAAAGAGGACTAAGAAAAGGTTATAGTCCCTTAAATAATCCTATCTGAGTGGGGAAAATTACTTTTTAATCGAACCACAGAGGCGCAGAGAACACAGAGAGAAGAATCAACAGGAATTTTCACAAATGATTTAGGACTGTTATATTAGCCCAGAACTAAACTTCTGGGCGGTTTATGTCAAAAACGAAATAGTCTTGAAAGACGTAGCCCTATGAAAACATACACCAAACAAAAATTAACTTTTGATCAGTTTTTGGAACAGTGTCCAGAGGAAGGTTTATATGAACTTGTGGATGGAGAAATTGTAGAACTGCGTGCGACTATAAATCATGATGATGTCGCTGGCTTTACGGCTGACTCTTTCAATGATGAAATTAGGCGAAAAAACCTAAATTATGTAGTTAATAACACAGCAGTCTTTAAAACTATAACTGCCAATGGAATACAACAAGGGCGCAAGCCTGATGTAAGTGTCATAGATAAAGATAGATGGCGCTCAAATCGTTCTGCTTACTCTGCACTTGAAGAACCCATCCAGTTAGCTATAGAAGTGACATCAACTAATTGGGAAGATGACTACATTGATAAATTGGATGAATACCAACGTTTAGGTATTACAGAATATTGGATTGTAGATTATTTAGCAATTGGGCTAAGAGAGTATTTAGGAAATCCAAAAGTTCCGGCTGTATTTGTTTTTCTATTAGATGCTGAGGGGAAATACCAACGCACACAGTTTAGAGGTTCAGAACGAATTGTGTCACGAACTTTTCCTGAATTGACGCTGACAGCAGAGCAAATATTAACAGCTTAATAGTTGATAAAAGCGATAGTTTGATTAAGCTTCATGAAAATGTATTAAAATGGCTGATTTTTTCGCTACTTACGGTTCTTTAATTGTCTCTATGGTATTGGGGGCGCTACTAGGGTTATCGCTTTACTTACCGCTAATGACAGGGCAATTGTCTTTAGCTAGTCCAGGATTTTATGCTTTAGGTGGATATATTGGAGCAATTTTATCCACAAAGGTTTTTACATCTAGTAGTAGTTTATATCCCATTCCATTGCTATTATTAGAGATGTTAATTGCTGGTACAATTTCTGGTTTCTTGGGTGTAGCAGTGGGAATTCCAGCGTTGAGATTACGAGGAATTTATTTAGCGATCGCTACTATTGCCTTTGTGGAAGTTCTGCGCGTCATCTCCCTCAATCTAGATATTACAGGCGGTGCTGTCGGAATTTTTGGCATTCCTCAACCTTTCCATACACAACTTGAATATTTATGGATTGCTTTACCCTTACTATTAATTAGTATGGTGCTGCTTTACCGTTTAGAACGCATCCGCGTAGGTAGGGCTTTTATCGCTATCCGCGAAGATGAATTAGCTGCGGGTGCAATGGGAATTAATCCCACTTATTACAAAGTTTTGGCGTTTACATTAGGGGCTATGCTTGCAGGGGTTGTAGGTGCAATTAGCGCTCACTTTCTCAACACCTGGAATGCTCGCCAAGGTACTTTTGATGCCAGTATTATATATTTAACTTTTGTTTTAATTGGTGGTTCGAGAACTTTTTTAGGACCAGTAGTCGGAGGTATAGTATTTACAGCCTTACCAGAGGTTCTGCGAAGCCTCGCTGATACTGGTGGCTTACCTAATTGGTTAGCAGAGTTTTTGCGCGATGGGAGATTAATTATTTTTGGCTTGCTAATAGTAATAGGTACAATCTTTTTCCCCCAAGGGTTAATTACTCCAGATATTTTCCAAAGACGCAAAATCCCAAAGTGAACTATATAATATGCAAGAGGATGTTTGAAAAGTATTAGGCGAATAGAATTCGCTACTACACAAACGAAGTCCACCTCCGTGGACTAAGAGAAAATCAACACTACACAAACGAACGCGAACAGCGTCTCGCAGAGAAGTCCACCTCCGTGGACTAAGAGAAAATTAAGAGTTTTTAACCCACGGAGGTGGGTAAAGTCTCGTGTAGCCGCGAATTATATTCGCCAAGGCTAATAATAAATTAGACTTTTCAAACAAGCTCTAAAAATGTCACATAGTATTCCAGCAGCTAACAGTAATATTGTCTTAGAAGCAAAAGCATTGACTCGCCGCTTTGGTGGTCTAGTGGCGGTAAATAATGTATCTTTTAGTGTAAATAAACATGAGATTTTTGGATTGATTGGCCCTAATGGTGCTGGCAAAACAACACTGTTTAATTTGATTACCGCCTTCATTCCACCTTCTAGCGGTAAATTAATTTATCAAGGTGCAGAGATTTACCAACTGCGTCCTCATGAAATTGCTGCTTTAGGTATCGCCCGTACCTTCCAAAATATCCGCTTGTTTGGGGAATTATCGGCGTTAGAAAATGTGATAATTGCCCGACATTTACACACTAAAAGTAATATGATTACAGGAGTTTTGGGATTACCACCAGCGCCTAGTGAAGAATTTAAAACTAAGCAAAAAGCTTTAGAGTTATTGGATTTGGTGGGATTGAGCGATCGCGCTGACGAAAAAGCCAAAAACTTTGCCTACGGTGATCAGCGTCGGTTGGAAATTGCCCGCGCTTTAGCATTAAAACCGCAAGTCTTACTTCTCGATGAACCTGCGGCGGGGATGAACCCCAACGAAAAGCAGCAACTCAGTGCATTTATTCGCAGCCTTCGCGATCGCTTCAATTTGACGATCATCCTTATAGAACACCATGTACCATTGGTTATGGGTTTGTGCGATCGCATTGCTGTGCTAGATTTTGGTCAATTGATCGCATTGGGTGAACCAACAGTTGTCAGAAATAATCCGGCTGTAATTGAAGCTTATTTGGGAAATGAATAATATCTGATTCTCTATCTTACAATTACCAAACTAGCTTGTGGCTATCTGTTCAAAAGGGAAGTAAAGTAGTTTTTAAAATACATTTATATAAATTTAGGACTTACGCACGAGTTACGGAATAACGAACCGCAGAGGCGCAGAGGACACGGAGAAATCAGAGTTTGAGAGATATTTTGCGTAAGTCCTATAAATTTATTGGTAAACAATTTTTCTTCGGATAAAGTATACCTAAGGATAATATCTAAAAGACTATAGCAATAAACCCGTTACTCTAAAAATTTACTTTTACCCTGTACCTTGCAGTTTTATGGCTTCACAATCTTCTCGCTCTAACAAAATTCTGGTTGTTGATGACTCTCCTGATAACGTATTTTTGATCAAAACCATTTTGGAGGAAGAAGGTTATACGATTAGCACCGCAGAAAATGGTATTTCCGCCTTGGCACAATTGAAAGCTTCTCCTTGTGACTTGGTTCTGCTGGATCTGATGATGCCAGGTATGGATGGGTACGAAGTCACCAAGCATATTCGTGGAGAGATGAAATTGCCGCAATACATCCCCATTTTGCTGATAACTGCCCACGATGCGCCCAACGTCGCCCACGGTTTAGACTTGGGTGCTGATGATTTCATCCGCAAACCTGTAACAGTAGACGAATTGCTGGCAAGAGTGCGATCGCTCCTGCGTTTGAAGCATAGTATGGATGAACGTGATGAAATTGCCCGTCAGCGAGAAGATTTTGTCTCCCGTCTCACCCACGATTTACGCACTCCCTTAGTAGCCGCCGATCGCATGTTAATGCTATTTCAGCAAGGTGCATTGGGAACATTATCAGCGCAAATGCAGGAAGTAATCGCGATCATGGCGCGTAGCAATATCAACCTGCTTTCTATGGTCAATACCTTATTGGAAGTTTATCGTTTTGAAGCAGGTCGCAAAACTTTGGCATTTCAACCAGTGAATCTGGGCCAATTGCTAGAGGAGGTGACTGGAGAATTAGCACCTCTAGCTGAAGAAAAAGCACTGTCCATTAATCTAGACAAAACTTCCGAGTCAAGCACAAACACAGTGATGGGCGATCGCTTAGAATTGCATCGTCTATTCACTAATCTTCTAGGGAATGCGATCAAATTTACCGATTCTGGGTCTGTTACTATTCGTTTAACTTCTCAAAGCAAGTTCGACAAAAGTAGTCAATCTCAGTTCTCAGGAAAATCCAATTCTGTTGACTACATTAAAATTGAAATAGCGGATACAGGCCCAGGTATCCGTCCTGAAGAACAAGCCACCATCTTTGAACGATTTCGTCAAGGTAGCCACAAGAGTTCTGGTAGCGGCTTAGGACTCTACCTTGCTCGCCGAATTGTCGAGGCACATCAAGGCATGATTATGCTTAATTCCGAGTTGGGCAAAGGTAGTGTATTTATTGTTCTTCTACCCACCCAAACATGAGAAGATTAGCAATTATGAATTATGGAACAATTTACCCTGATAATTCATAATTTATAACATTACTACTATTTACCAATAATTTAAAGTAAATATTCAAATTAAAAAATCAAATAATAAAATCTGGCAAATAAAATATGCTGACATCGCAGCGCTAACATTAAATAAATAGTTTTTTATGGGGTAAAACAATGATTGCCACTGACTTATCTAACGTTGGTGATATTATCCAGAATCAGCGTCAGTTTTTTCAAACTGGTAAAACTAAAGATGTCACTTTCCGCATTGAGCAGCTTAAAAATCTCAAGCAAGCAATTATTGAGCATGAACAGTTAATAGTGGAGGCATTACAAGCAGATTTACATAAACCAGAATTGGAGACTTATCTTACAGAAATCGGCGTAATTAAGGAAATTGATTACGCTATAAAACATCTTCAAAACTGGACTAAGCCCAAAAAAGCAGCCGTTTCCTTTGATTTTTTTTCCTACTCAGCGAGAATTTATCCAGAACCGTTGGGGGTTGTCTTAATTATTGGCCCTTGGAACTATCCATTTCAGTTAATTATGTCACCGTTAGTAGGTGCGATCGCAGCCGGGAATTGTACAATTATCAAACCTTCAGAAATTGCTTCTCATACTTCCGGTATCATTGCTAAAATTGTTGCCAAACATTTTGACCCTGCTTATATTGCAGTGGTTGAAGGAGGCGTGGAAGCAAGCGAAAAACTACTGGCAGAAAAGTTTGACCATATCTTTTATACTGGTGGCACAGCCGTCGGCAAAATCATTATGGCAGCAGCAGCAAAATATCTTACACCAGTTACTTTAGAATTGGGTGGCAAAAGTCCTTGTATTGTAGATAGTGACATTAATCTCGAACACACTATCAGACGAATTACTTGGGGAAAATTTATTAATGCTGGGCAAACTTGTATCGCCCCTGACTATCTTTTAGTTAATAAAACAATCAAAAAAGATTTAATAAATGGGCTGGGAAAATGCCTAAAAGAATTTTATGGCGATAATCCAGCAAACAGTCCTGATTATGCCAGGATTATCAGTCAAAAACACTTTGATAGGTTGGTTAACTTTCTCAAAGATGCTGAAGTTATCATCGGTGGAGAAAATCAACCTTCAGAGCGTTATATCGCCCCCACAGTGGTTGATAATGTCTCCTTAGAAGATTCTGTAATGCAGGAAGAAATTTTTGGCCCGATTCTACCCATCATTGAATATACTGACATTGCAGAAGCGATCGCTTTGATTAACTCTAGACCCAAACCCTTGGCGTTATACTTATTTTCTCAAAACAAAAACCTCCAAAATCGAGTTTTGCAGGAAACCTCCTCTGGCGGAGTTTGTATTAACGACACAGTGATGCAGGTTGGTGTCTCGTCTTTACCGTTTGGTGGAGTGGGAGATAGCGGTATTGGCAACTATCACGGCAAAGCTAGTTTTGACACCTTTTCCCATAACAAAAGTGTATTGCAAAACTCATTCTGGCTCGATTTAAAATGGCGATACGCTCCATATCAGGGCAAATTGCCTCTAATCAAGAAACTTCTGGGTTAAAAGTTATGAGTTATGAATTTTTAACTTCAAACTCCTAACTCTACCCCTGTCAAAGTAGGTAAAAATTCTCGAAAATCAATTCCTCTCTAATCTCTTCTCTCTGTGTTCTCTGTGCCTCTGCGGTTCAATAAATTACTTATAAACCAATACGCTTGGCTTTGTGGAAAATTGTAGGTTGGGTTAAGCAAAGCGCAACCCAACAAAGCCCCGGAAATGTTGGGTTTCGTTCCTCAACCCAACCTACACAATTTAAGGTATTTGGCGCTAACCCAAGCGTATTGACTTATAAACCACACAGACGCAGAGTAACCACAAGGAGAAAGATTTTACAACTCACCTTGACAGGACTACTCTAAACTGCTAACTATTACAACCCAAAAGCGTTGCTGTAACGCTCCTCAGCCCAAGGTTCACCACGGCGATGGTAGCCATTGCGCTCCCAAAAACCAAGTTCTTCACCAGCTAAAAATTCCAAACCATTAATCCACTTAGCACTTTTCCAAGCGTAGAGGTGGGGTACAACTAGCCGCATCGGCCCACCGTGTTCAGCTGGAAGCGCTTCACCAAAGACTTTAAAGGCAAAGAAGTTTTCTTCGCGCATAAAATCTTCTATAGAAATATTGGTAGTGTAGCCACCGTAGCAGTGTTCCATAATGTGGGCTACTTTGGGGTCTAGCTCAATCAGACCGATGAAATCTGCCACTTTAATGCCAGTCCATTTGACATCCAGTTTAGACCAGCGCGTTACACAGTGGAAGTCTGCTGTGAATTCGTGTTGAGGTAGCGCCATAAAGTCTGACCAACTAAAGGTAGCAGGTTTTGCCAAACCCCAAACTCGAAACTCCCATTCCTCAGTGCTGACTTCGGGAGTTGCACCGTAAGTTAAGACGGGGAAACCTTTAGCTAAGTGTTGACCAGGAGGGACGCGTTCGCCTTCTTCTTTCCCTGGTTTCTGAAAAAATTTTCCTAGCATAGTTGGAGAAAAATAAGTTTTCTCAAGATATTTACAAGCTTTTTTGCAAATACTCTTTATATTACTTGATCATTACTCATTAATCATAGGTAATGGGTAATGGATGTTCCCAATTACTCACTACCAATTTCCTCGTTCTAATGAGCTTGTGTAGAGTATCTATTATTCATCATAATCCAATCAGGAAAGCTAAGAAAAAGCGTTTATCCAGTAGTAAGAAGTTTGATTGGTTATTTATTGCCAATCAAATCTATCGGTGCTGTTCATGCTTTTCCTGACTGGGAAATTATGATTCTTCTTCCTCTTCTTCAGCAGCTGGATAGACAAATGTAGAACGTCCAGTCAAAATTGACTTGCCCAAAGAGAGAGCTTTCTGAGCTTCGACGACGGCTTTATGCCTCCAGGTAGCTCGACGTTTATCTCGTTTTGATTTTGAAGTTTTCTTCTTAGGAACAGCCATGTCAGCAGATATCGCGATTCTTGACAACCTTCTTATTCTAGGCCATCCACTGACGCTAAGGACAACAGTTGAGTCAGGAATAAGTAAGTTGAATGGATCGGTTGAGACTGAAGTGGGAACATCGGCGCACCCAACCTTAAGTAAGCTACGCACAAGTCTTCTGTGTCAATCTAATCTAAACCCGCTATTTTGGGGTTGACACACCGCTAGCTGCTGGAACTGGATTAGAGTTATTTTCAAAGAAAAGTAGCGATCGCGCTGTTTTGAAGTAAGTAGCCCAACTTTGAGCATCAGGGCGCGATCGCCATTGTGGACGAGTGACTTCTAATGTCAGAACTGGTGCAATCGATCCATAATTTTGTACGGACACAATGATTGAAACATCTGTCACCAAAATATCTTGGTCGAAACTCCGTTGAGCAGCTGCCCTAGCGGCTGCTTCCCCTCTGGTGAGAATGGTTTCGTAGTTTTCATCTGGCAGGCGGTCAATAGCTAGATCAACTCTAGCGGTGTAAGCTCGCACAACCTTATGTGCGAGCGCTTCCGTCAAAAACCACGCAGGAACAGTAGATATGAGCAAAACTACTAAAGGAACTATCCGGATTCTTCTGGCAATTTGGCTAATAACTGAAAAGGGAGTGATCGATGATGGTAGGTGAGCAGAAATCTTGCTCATGACCTTCTATCTCCTTAGTAATGATCTGTTATTGAAATTAGGTGAAAGTATTTTCCGGTCAAATAACGTAATAAAAATTACATTCTAACTTAAGATTCGATGAGAATCACCTAGACTATAAGACATAGGTTAGCTTTGTTTTTTGGGCAAAGCCAACCGCAATTTTAAGACCAGCAAACAATAACTGACAAAGAGCGGGATGGCAAATTACTGGGCGATCGCGATTGGCATCAATCAATATCAGTTATTTCAACCTTTAAGTTATGCCCAAGCAGATGCTGAGGCACTAGAGGAATTTTTGGCGACAGATGCAGGTTTTGTCCCCAAACACTGTCTAGTGATGACAGATACTTCGCCGCCGATTGGGGATAGGTCAACTTATCCGACGAAGGAGAATATTCTGCTGCTGCTTGAGGATTTGGCAGCGACAAGTTGGCAACCAGAAGACTATCTGTGGTTCTTCTTTAGCGGTTATGGAGTCAACTACAAGGGCAAAGATTACTTAATGCCAGTAGAGGGCAACCCCGAACTCGTGCAAGAGACTGGCATAGAATTGCGATCGCTAATGCAAAGTCTGCAACTTGCTGATTTAAATGTATTGCTACTACTCGATATCAACCGCGCTTTTGGGACTCAAGCGGATGCTCCTGTTGGCGAAGAAACAATAGAACTAGCCCAAGAACTACAACTGGCGACAATTCTTTCTTGCCAACCAGAGCAATTTTCCCATGAAAGTAGCGAATTAGGTCACGGATTCTTTACAGCAGCTTTGTTAGAAGCTTTGCGTTCTGGTAATGGCAGCAACTTGGCAGATTTAGAAAGCTACCTAAGCCTGCTCATGCCAAAATTATGTCAACACCACTGGAATCCTGTCCAAAACCCTGCGACTATCATCCCATCAAGGCAGCAAGTAATCTTGCCAAAATTGGCAATGGAAACTGACTTTCAAGCAGAATCGGTGATTTATCCGGAAGAATCCTTTGCTGTTGCCCTTGCGGCTCCTCCCCTCGACGATTATCCTAGAACTTCACCAGAACGGGGCAGATGGGCAGAAGCTACTGTGAACTCCTCCCAACAGGTGAAGGCTCACAAGGTCGAGAAGTCTAAGGGTCAAAAAGTCCAGGAGTCATCTGGCGGCTTAGTTTCCCAGCCAATGCCAGAAACTTCTTTAGGGGTGAATACCAGAGGAAGATTTATCCCCAATCCTTCCCAAAACTACGTCTCTCGATTGCCTGCGAATCAGCCAGGTATGCCTTTTTGGAAACAGTTTATCTTATGGGGCGGAGGCAGCTTGCTGGTAGCAGGTTTAATGGCCGTAGTTTTTCTCCGTAATCAAGAAACTTTTAGAATTAAGCAAATATCAAGCAGATCACCCAATGCTACTGCTAGTAACCCCAAGGCTGTCCAAAATTTAGCAAACGATCGCACTCCAACAGTTAGACTCAACAATCAATCTAGCGCCCAAATAGCCTCTAGTTCCGAGTCAAAAAAGCAAAATCAAGCAGTATTAGACCTAGCGAAAATGTCGCTCAGACAAACTCAGGCTAGCGATTTGAGCTTGGCGATCGCTACAGCCGGGAAAATAAAACCCGGTGAACCACTGTATGAACAAGCTCAGGAGAATATTAAGATTTGGAGCCGGATGATTTTAGATTTAGCAGAAGGTCGTGCCAAGCAAAGACAGTATGGTAGCGCTATTGCTGCCGCACGGTTAATCACCAAAGATGAAGCCCCCTATGCCAAAGCACAAGCAGCAATTAACCTGTGGCGACTAGAGGGCAAGCAGTATGTAAGTAACACAACTCTTTTAGATGCAGCTAATGCCTTGATTAAGCCTGGACAGGCATCTACCTACAATCGTGCGATCGAAGTTGCCAAGAAAGTACCAGCAGGTCAACCGGGCTTCGATACTGCCCAAAAATCGATCAATAACTGGAGTGAGAAAATTTTAGATTTGGCCAAGCGTCGCGCCGCCGAAGGAGAACGTAATGCCGCAATTGCGACTGCTGCTTTAGTGCCAGAAGAGACAGGCGCTTACGAAGATGCTCAGGATGCTATCCAAAAATGGCAAAAAAATATAGTAAAAAAATAGTTAGGAGTCGGGAGTCGGGAGTTAGGAGTTTTATTTTTAATTCCTCACTCATCACTCCTCACTCGTAATTTTTCCCTCAGCACGGGGTACCTAGCTACCGCTAACAGCACTCAGCAGTACTGCGACACATCTTCGCCACAATCGTCGGCTAGATAGCACATTGCTCGGAAACGTAAACTAACCACTTCTTCATATAAGGGGTTGAGCTTGCACATGGGCGGAATGTGAAACAGAGTTTTCCCAAATAATTTCACATCTCGCTCAAAGGGACACTGAGATGGAATCAGTTTGCACAAGCGGTGAGCTAGTTGGCGATCGCGGACTTGAATGCTATCTATCTGCTGCCGTAGAGGTTGGAGAATATCCCAGTAAGGCTTGGAAACAGGACGGTTTAGCTGGGTTATTTTATGAGCACTAGTCTCTGCTTGATTGATTGATACCCAGCTTGCCAGAAAAATCTTTTTTGTGGTAATGTCGAATACCTTCATGGTTAATCCCCTGTATAATTGAGGCTATTCACCTTTTTGATGAATATATACAACGTGGCGACGACCTTTACCGGAAGAATCGCGTCCTGACTGCGATATAATGTAATACCTGAATCGCCACTTAAGTCAGAACTTAATTTGTTACTACGTCAAGTTAATCTCAATTTTCTGGGGATCGGTAGTGTAATATTACGATCTTATTCATAACTTGACATACGTTAAATTTTAGTAAAGACATCTGTCATTAGGTAGGTTTTAGTGTAGCATTTACAATCCTTAATATAAAGTCATTCTACAACTATTTTTGCTAAGTATAAATATTGGTAATACCCTAGTAGGCGTTTTTCCTCTCTGTATTCCCACCTTCCGCACGTCGCCGCGTCCTGTTCATTGCTGGCTGAATGCCGTAGAAGTAGTAATTTTTGATCGAGTAGAATCGATTGCATTTCACAAAACTTAGGTTGGCAGTGGCGATTTGAGAATGATAATGATCTAGTCTGAAGCGTTAAAATGAGTTGAACTTGCTTATGGGTGTTTCTGTACTCTACAGCGCAATTCCTCCTTGCAGTACGCTGTACACACGCCTTCAACGTGAAAAGGCACTCAGCATCCTTGTAGTTTATCTTTTCCCCTATGGTTGCGGTATTTTCCGCTTTTTTCAGATTGAGCCTGAAGAGATTAATGAAATTCTTGAAGATATTATCGAAACACACCAAGAGGCTTTTGGATCTGAGCTTGACGACTTCGAGCGGTGGAAAGATTTGTATCTTTCAGGAGCTGAGAAAAATGAGGAGATATTGGTTGCAGTTGCTTGAGGCGATCGCAACCTAACAACTTAGATCGCTCTGCCGAGTTTAACATTGCAAGATTTAGGCGAACGCAATCACTAATAAAAGACTATATCTCACGCCAAAGCGCAAAGACGTTCAGAAAAATTCTGTGTCTTTGCGCCTACCGAAGTTTGAGCGGCGGCTTCAACCGCTCAAACTTCTATCTGCATGAGATTTTTATGTTAAATTCCCTATGATGCTACCTGAGCAGCAGTCCGAGTCCGGCGTCTTCTGCCATCAGCAACTTTCACAGGTGGCTCATCAGGAATTTGCATCAACAAAGTCACAGATGGTTGACATTGCAGTTCGCGACGGATGGAACGTTGCAATTCTCGCTCTAAAGTTCCTTGCAATCCACCCCAGTCTATATCTGCTGCTTCACCTTCCCCAGCAGCAAATTCTGACCAACGCACAGTCAGGATTTCTTCAATCCGTTGTTTTACCCAGGTTTGCAGGAGCGATCGCTCTACACTTGTAACTACACCCCGGAGGTGAACTTCTGGTTTTGCCAACAGTTTACCATTCCAATCAATGGCAGCTGCAATGGTGATAATACCTTCTGAAGCCATGCGTTGCCGTTCTTGTAAAACTTTGGCACTGACCATACCCGAACTAGTAGTATCCACCAATTCGATCCCAGATGGCACTTTACCAGCGACGCGGATGGCATCTTCAGTCAGTTCGACAATATCACCATTCTGGATAATGATCATGTTTTCTGCGGGAATGCCCATACTTTGAGCCGTTTCTGCGTGCTTCACCAACATCCGATGTTCGCCGTGAAATGGCACAAAGAATTTGGGTCGAGTTAAGGCAATCATCAGCTTTTGTTCTTCCTGACAGCCGTGACCGGAGACGTGAATCCCTTTATCCCGACCATAGACTACTTTCGCTCCCTGAATCATCAACTTATCGATGGTGTTGACTACAGCGATCGTATTTCCGGGAATTGGGTTAGCAGAGAATACTACTGTATCTCCTTGGCGGATTTTAATGTGAGGATGTTCTTTGTTGGCAATGCGGGTCATTGCTGCCATCGTTTCACCCTGAGAACCTGTAGTTAAAATTAGTACTCTCTCATCAGGTAGATTGCGGACTGCGTGCAATGGTTGCAGCAGATTATCTTCACACTTGATGTAACCTAAATTGCGGGCATGAGCAATCAAGTTCAGCATGGAACGCCCCACAATCGTCACTACACGGTTTTGCTTCTTGGCGATATCCAAAATCATGTTGATGCGATGCACGCTGGAAGCAAAGGTAGTGACAAATAATCGCCCAGTAGCTTGACTAAATACTCTCTCCAGATTGGGATAAACTGAACGCTCGGAAGGTGTAAATCCTGGCACTTCTGAGTTAGTGGAATCACTTAAAAGGCAAAGAACGCCTTTTTCGCCATGTTCTGCTAGGCGTTGCAAATCAAACTTTTCACCATCCACTGGGGTATGGTCAATTTTAAAATCCCCTGTGTGAATGACTACACCAAGGGGAGTATGAATGGCAACAGTGAAACTATCAGCGATGGAGTGGGTGTTACGGATATATTCCACCAAAAAGTTTTTGCCAATCCGCACGACATCACGGGGGAGAACAGTTCTGATTTCTGTGCGATCGCGCACTCCTGCTTCTTCCAATTTACCCTCTAGCATTGCCATTGCTAGTCTGGGCCCATAAATCACGGGGATATCAAATTGCTTGAGATGAAAAGCAATCCCGCCGATATGGTCTTCATGACCGTGAGTAACGATCATCCCTTTAATTTTGTGGCGATTTTCCCGCAGATAAGTCGTATCTGGCAGAACAATATTTACTCCATGCATCGCCTCTGTGGGGAAAGCCAATCCTGCATCTAGCAGAATAATTTCATCATCATACTCAAAAAGACAGGTATTTTTCCCAATTTCATGCAAACCGCCCAAAGGAATAATTTTCAAGGCGGAATTATTAGCTTCGTTTTTAGCCATTTTCTCCTTAGATTGTTACTTGTGGTTAATTTAGTTGATAGTTAACGAACTTGTATTTAAGACAACATCATTTGTCTCTAATTCAGTCCCAAAGCAATCAAGTTTTAATTGAAGATTTCAATTTTTTATTCAATAAAATCGACTGTACACTGAAGAATTTATAGTATGTCTATCAGTCCTAGCACAGATTTTTAAATTGCAACTTATGAACAATTATGACCATTGATTATATGTATCTTTAGAAAGGCAGCAAATTAACAGCGCTTAACCAGCTGGTGGCTAGATTAAACTAAGTTCTTTCAGAACCGCTTCTAACTTTTGACTAACTTCTAAATCAGCTTCACATAGCGGCGGACGAGTTGAACCAACCTCCCAACCTTGAAGTTTCAGTGCTTTTTTCACTGGAATGGGATTTGAAGTCAGAAATAGAGCTTTAAACAACGGGAAAAGTTGCAGATGAATCTCGCTGGCTACCTCAATTTTACCCGCACTAAAAGCTTGGATCATCTGCTGTAGTTGGTTTCCTACCAGATGAGAAGCCACACTTACCACACCCTTTGCCCCGATCGCTAACAAGGGCAAAGTCATGTAATCATCACCAGAATAGATGTGGAATTCTTTTGGTGTCAAGCGACGAATTTCGCTTGCCTGATCTATACTACCAGTGGATTCTTTAATCCCGACAATATTGCTAACCTCAGCTAATCGGGCAACTGTTTCTGGCTGAAGGTTTTGTCCGGTACGACTGGGGACATTGTATAACAACAATGGTAGGTCGGGGCACGCTTGTGCTATCGCCTGAAAGTGCGCTTCCAATCCCGCTTGTGGCGGTTTGTTGTAATAAGGAACAACTTGTAAGGAACCATGTACTCCTATTTTAGACGCTTTTTGGGTAGCAGCGATCGCTTCTTTGGTGGAATTTGAACCACAACCTGCGATTACCTTAGCTTTTCCTGCCACGGACTGCAATACTTCGACAAACAACTGGTATTCCTCATCCCAACTTAGCGTCGGAGATTCTCCTGTTGTGCCGCACATCACCAATGTATCTGTACCGTTGTTAGCTAGATGCGCCGCCAGTTCTGCCGCTACATCATAGTTGACACTACCATCTGCTTTAAACGGCGTAATCATCGCGGTTAAAACATTACCAAAATCTCCCACCCTTTTTTCACTCCTGATTACCCATGTTTTTGTATCTTGGTGGTTTTCTATTGTAATAACCTATCTGCAAATTACTTTCAATCATTAGTCATTTGTCAGTTAACCAATGACCAATGACTAATGACTAATAGCTAATGGTTTGAGTAGATTTTTCTCTACCAATAACTCCGCGATTTGTATTGCATTCAATGCTGCGCCTTTGCGGATTTGGTCGCCACACAACCATAATTCCAACCCACAAGGATGAGAAATATCCTGACGAATTCTTCCCACTAAAACTTCATCTTTACCTGTTGCTTCAATTGGCATCGGAAAATGATTAGTTCCCCAATCTTCGACCAATTTCACTCCAGGGGAGGATTTTAAAATTTCTCTGGCTTCCTTCGCACTAAAGGGAGTCTCAAATTCTAAATTAATCGCTTCTGAGTGGGCGCGGAGTACGGGAACCCGTATACAGGTTGCAGTGATTCTGATTTGCTGCGTGCCAAATATTTTTCGGGTTTCGTTGACCATTTTCATTTCTTCCTCACAATAACCCAAATCGTTTAATGGGGAGTTATGCGGGAATAAATTAAATGCCAATGGGTAAGGCAATATTTCCGCAATTGGCGGCTGTCCTTGTAGTATAGCGCTTGTTTGGGTTTTGACTTCTGCCATTGCTCTGGCCCCAGCACCACTAGCAGATTGGTAGGTTGAGGCGACGATGCGTTGCACTGGTTTTACTTTATGCAATGGCCATACTGCCACAGCCATTAAAATTGTTGTGCAGTTGGGGTTGGCAATAATGCCTTGGTGATTAGCTGCGGCTAGTGGATTCACCTCTGGGACTACTAAGGGAACTTCCGGGTTCATCCGAAAGGCACTGGAGTTATCAATTACCACTGCACCCTTTTGGACTGCAACTGCTGCCCAAGTTTTGGATGTGGAACCACCTGCACTAGCTAGTACTATATCGACATTTTCAAAGGCGCGATCGCCAACTTCCTCTACTGGTATATTTTCCCCTTTAAACAGCAGCGATCGCCCTACACTCCGCTCTGATGCCAATAACTTCAGGTTAGCAACAGGAAAATTACGGCTTTCTAATAATTCCAGCAACTCTGTGCCAACTGCACCAGTCGCTCCCAAAATAGCTACACGATAGGATTTCGACAAACTTGCTTCCTCCTTTAAGAGATTTCTCTGCAATTTTTTGGAACAATTGACAATTTACTTATATTTAAATGGCGATCGCAATCTTGAAATACATTTTGAACAGGTTTAGATTTTTCTCTAATTTAGTCGATCTCTATATATCTAATACATTTATTTTCTTGGCTATTTATTAAGTTAAGTGATGTTGCATTTTACAACAATGGCTATCCCATTTTTCCATCGATTTAAACTATATATTATTATACAACAAACCGCCTTATTCCAGAAAAATGGAGATATCTGCACTTAGACGTTTAACAGGCATCCCACCTATAAGGCTGACAAACCTCTTGGCTGCAAAGTTGCTTACCAAGATGATAAATATACTAGGATCGAAATGCATAAAATTGGTACAGCATAAAACTGAGCTATGCGGCTAGGCAACAGATGCGCTCTCGTACCACAACTTAATAATAGCTAGACTCAATACTATAACTTTAACTTGGGGGTACTAACCACTCGCTGAGAACCAGGATATCACGGCATTAGCCAGCTGAATAATTAATTCCTAACTTTCAGAGGGAGTGGGGAGTGGGGAGTGGGGAGTGGGGAAGAGTTTTCCAATGCCCTGTTTGGCCAATGCCCCCATTAACTAAATTGTTATGAAGGTAAAATGTCAAGTCCTTGGTCATTGGCAGTAAACTGGATGTTTGCCCCAGGACAAACAAACATCCATCCTTGGATGTCATCAGACCTTTTGGCAAACTCCCATTGCCCCTAAGAGACATCAAGCCATAAACGCGAACAATTATTGCGTCTTGTGTGTACTCGGAGTATAAAATACCAGAAAACTAGAGACGAAGCATGAAAGTCACCCAGGAAAAACTTCCCGCCAGCCAAATTGGTCTGGAAATAGAGATTACGCCGGAAATTACCAAGAAAACTTACGAACAGGTCATTAAAAACTTAGCGAGTACTGCCAATATTCCTGGGTTTCGTAAAGGTAAAGTGCCTCGGCCGATATTACTACAACGGCTGGGTACAACTCGAATCAAGGCAGCAGCGCTAGAAGAACTAATTCAAGATGGCATTGAGCAAGCAGTCAAACAAGAAGCTATCCCGGCAATCGGTCAGCCGCAATTGCGCTCCTCTTTTGAGGATTTGATTAAGAATTATGAACCGGGAAAACCCCTGACGATTTCGGCTGCTGTCGATGTAGAACCAGAAGTGAATCTAGTGCAATACACTGATTTGCAAGCTAAGGCCGAAGAAGTCAAGTTCGATCCAGAACGAGTGGAAAACACGTTGGATAAGGAACGTCAAGAATTAGCGACATTGATTCCTGTGGAAGGACGTACAGCCCAAATCGGCGATGTCGCCGTAGTCGATTTTAAAGGTTCATTCGCCAGAGTTGAGGGCGAGGACGAAACAGCTGAACTAGAACCGATTCCCGGAGCCGAAGCAACTGATTTTCAAGTTGAGTTGCAGGAAGATAAGTTTATTCCAGGCTTTATTTCGGGAATAGTGGGGATGAATCCGGAAGAAACCAAAGAAATTGCGGCGCAGTTCCCAGATCCGTATGCTAATGAAGAATTAGCTGGAAAAGCGGCAACGTTCAGCGTGACACTTAAAGAACTCAAGGAAAAGGAGCTACCAGAAGTAAATGACGATTTCGCTCAAGAAATCAGCGATTTTGAAACCTTAGAGGAGTTACGCGCTTCTTTGGTAGAGCGATATCAAAAAGAGGCGGACGAAAAAACAAAAACCAATAAGCAGGAAGCCTTATTAACGGAACTGCTCAAGCACGTAGAAGTTGACTTACCAGCAACATTGATTGAGCAAGAAGTGGATGCGATGTTAACGCAAACAGCAATGCGCCTGTCTCAACAGGGATTGGATGTGAAAAAGTTGTTCACTCAAGATATTATTCCTCAGTTGCGGGAGCGATCGCGCACTGAGGCAATTGAACGCATCAAACGCTCCTTGTCCTTGCGGGAAATCGGTAAACGCGAATCTATCGAGGTAACACCAGAAGAAATCGCAGCCAGAGTCACAGAACTTTTGGAGCAATACCCGGAGGAACAAGAGGTTGATGAAGATAAACTGCGCTCAATCGTGGAAAACGAACTATTAACCGAAAAAATCATCGATTGGCTCTTAGAACACTCCTCCGTTGAACTTGTACCCGAAGGTTCCTTGAGTCCCGCAGAGGAAACGGAAGCCGCAGAATCAGATGCTGATGCTGATGCACCTCAGACTGAGGAAGAAAACAGCGAAGCTTCTACAGAAGTCCCAGAAGGATAATAAAAAATCCCACAGCCATGAGTTCACCAGTTCTGAGTTAAAGTACTGGTGAAATGGGTAAGGTAAGAGCGAGCAAGGAGCAGGGAGCAGGGAACAGGGGGAGAAATAACCAATGCCCTGTTTGGCTCATGATTTTTAACTCCTGGCGACTCAGGGATGAAGGCAGAATAATTAAAGAATTAATGAATTTTCAGCAAATAGTCACACCTGTTATCACCTCGGCTTGGTACTGTGTTAGACGAGAGGAAATTATATGAGGCATAATGGTTAACACGTAGGTTATAAAAATCCCATTCGTTGAAAAGGCAGCATCTGCTGCTGAAACATTTGTCCTAAATTATCGTCAAAGAAAGCTTGTATGCTTCTATCGCAGTCGGGAAATTCCCCCATCAGTAACTTAAGTCGAATAAACATTAACTCCCAGTTAAGCAGCCCTAGCAACATCGTGCCGATGGTTATAGAGCAATCTGGCATGGGAGAAAGGGCTTTCGACATCTACTCCCGCCTGCTGCGAGAGCGGATTATCTTTTTGGGAACGCCAATAGACGATGCCGTAGCCAACTCAATTGTGGCTCAGTTGTTATTCCTAGACGCCGAGGACTCAGAAAAGGACATCCAACTGTATGTTAATTCTCCTGGCGGCTCGGTCTACGCAGGGATGGCAATCTATGATACAATACAACAAATTCGCCCTGATGTTGTTACCATCTGTTTTGGATTAGCCGCAAGCATGGGAGCGTTTTTGTTGACAGCAGGGGCTGCTGGTAAGCGAATGTCTCTGCCCGACTCCCGGATTATGATTCACCAACCACTTGGTGGCGCTCAAGGTCAAGCCATTGACATTGAAATTCAAGCCAGAGAAATTCTTTACATTAAGGCTAAGTTGAATCAGTTAATGGCTCATCATACTGGTCAACCCTTAGAAAGAATTGAAGCAGATACTGAGCGCGACTTTTTTATGTCGGCAGAAGAGGCGAAGAACTACGGTTTGATTGATCAGGTCATTTCCAGGCAAAATCTTCCCACAGCAGGGGAAAACGTCACCATTCTGAAATAAGAGGCTGGTATGTCTAAGTACGACTCCCATTTAAAGTGTTCATTCTGTGGCAAGTCTCAAGAGCAGGTGCGTAAATTAATCGCAGGGCCGGGAGTCTACATCTGCGATGAATGCGTTGATTTGTGTAATGAAATACTAGACGAGGAGTTACTCGATACCAATGGTGCAGCAGCACAACCAGCACCAAGAGTAGAACCACCTGAAAAACGGCGTACTCGCTCTTCTAGTATTTCGTTTAATCAAATACCCAAGCCAAGAGAGATTAAAAAGTATCTAGACGAACACGTCATTGGTCAAGACGAAGCGAAGAAAGTGCTGTCAGTAGCTGTTTACAATCACTACAAGCGGCTGGCGGTCATTCAGTCTAAAGCCAGTGGCAAAGGTGGGGCGGATGATGCAATAGAACTGCAAAAGTCCAACATTTTGTTAATTGGCCCGACTGGTTGCGGCAAAACTCTATTGGCGCAAACCCTAGCAAAAATCTTGGATGTACCCTTTGCCGTCGCCGATGCCACGACGCTGACGGAAGCGGGGTATGTGGGAGAAGATGTAGAAAATATCTTGCTGCGACTGTTGCAGGTGGCAGATTTGGATATAGAGGAGGCACAACGGGGAATTATTTACATTGACGAAATTGATAAAATTGCGCGTAAAAGCGAGAATCCATCAATTACCCGCGATGTTTCTGGGGAAGGTGTGCAGCAAGCTTTGCTGAAAATGCTAGAGGGAACGATCGCCAATGTACCACCCCAAGGAGGGCGCAAACATCCTTATCAAGACTGTATCCAGATTGATACAAGTAATATCTTGTTCGTCTGTGGTGGTGCCTTCGTGGGCTTAGAAAAGATTGTAGATCAGAGAGTTGGCAAAAAAGCAATCGGCTTTGTGCAACCGGGAGAAGGACAATCGAAGGAGAAACGAGCCGCAGACACTCTTCGCAGTCTAGAACCGGATGATTTAGTAAAATTTGGCATGATTCCAGAATTTATTGGGCGCGTGCCAATGGTAGCAGTAGTAGATCCGCTAGATGAAGAAACGCTGATGGCGATTCTCACCCAACCACGCAGCGCCTTAGTCAAGCAGTACCAAAAGCTGCTGAAGATGGATAATGTCCAGTTAGATTTTAAACCAGATGCTTTGCGAGCGATCGCTCAAGAAGCCTACCGCCGTAAAACTGGTGCTAGAGCGCTGCGGGGTATTGTCGAAGAACTGATGCTGGATGTAATGTACGAGTTACCATCTCGTAAGGATGTGACACGCTGTACAGTAACACGGGAAATGGTCGAGAAGCGATCGACTGCCGAACTGATAATACATCCATCTTCACTTCCAAAGCCAGAATCAGCGTAAATCAGTGCTGAGTAAAGTTAGGAGTCAAGAGTGGGGAGTGAGTAATTAACTTAAAACTCCGAATTCAAAACTCCTAACTCTTAACTTCTAACTCCTAACTCCTAACTCTCAAAAATGCCTTATATTAATGTTCGTGGCGTTGAGCATTACTACGAATGGGTGAAAAAACCATCTGGTTCTTTAGTGAAACCAGTGATGATTTTCATGCACGGTTGGGCTGGTTCGGCTAGATATTGGGAAAATACCGCTAATGCTTTATCGGAGCAATTTGATTGTTTACTCTACGATATGCGGGGATTTGGCCGTTCTGGTGGGAAGCCAACCATAGCCGAAGTAAGTGAAGCTGTTGCCGAATCTGAGTCCCCCCAGAAAGAATCACAACAGGCAATCACAGACTTAACCTATGAATTAGAGGAATACGCTGATGATCTGGCAGCTTTGTTAGATGGGTTGCATCTTCAGCGTGTCTATATTAATGCTCATTCAATGGGCGCGTCTGTTGCCACTTTATTTTTTAACCGCTACCCCCAACGAGTGGAACGAGGAATTTTAACCTGTAGCGGCGTTTTTGAGTACGACGAAAAATCCTTTAGTGCCTTTCATAAATTTGGTGGCTATGTAGTAAAATTCCGTCCCAAGTGGTTAAGCAAAATCCCATTTGTTGACCAGATGTTTATGGCGAGATTTTTGCATAGTTCCATACCACATTCTGAGCGTCAAGCTTTTTTGCAAGATTTTCTCGAAGCAGATTACGATGCGGCTTTAGGGACAATTTTTACTTCAGTCAGTAAGGCTCAAGCTGAATTGATGCCGCAAGAGTTTGCCAAGCTGACAGTGCCAACTTTGCTAGTGGCAGGGGAGTATGACAAAATTATTCCAGCCGAGATGGGGAGTCAAGCAGCCGCACTGAGTGACAAAGTGGAATTTGTGATGATTCGTAACACAGCTCATTTCCCGATGTTGGAAGATGCGTCAACTTACTTGCAACGGGTACAAGAGTTTTTGCAAATTAAAACTCAGTAGAGTAACCCTAACTGGGCTGAGTTCACACTTTAATCCTTTATTAATGACAACTTAATATCCATGTAGGTTAGGTTCTAAGTTTAAACTAAATCTAAGGGACTTCCAGAGAATAAAATATACAGGAATTAAAATGATAATCATTTTAAGGTTGAGAAAGCGATTGTCGTTGGCAACCGCTTTCTCATCCCAATAAATTGTTAATGTTAGATTTGAAGCTAACTTTTAGATCGATAAACTAATGGCTTTATTAATACGCGAATCTAATCAAATTTCCCTTCATCAGTTGACAAAGATGGGCGGGAAACCCCTTGCGCCTTCAAATACTCAATGGGGGAGTTGTAGCGTATGTGGTGGGTGGATGCAGTTCATTGGTCAAATTGACTTAGAAGAAACAGCAATAAAAGAGGTTAGTAAACGCAAACAGTTACTCCTCATATTTATGTGTACTAATAATCCTGGATCGTGTGATGAGTGGGATGCTGATTTAGGAGGCAATGCAGCGATATTGGTTTCTAAAACTAACCTGACAAGTCTTGAAGCACCTTGTGACAAAGAAGAATTTCTGTTAGAAGAAACATTATTAAGTCTGGATCACTGTGATGATTCGGCTGACACTTATTGTCAAATTTTAAACCAATCTCAAAACCAAGTATGCGGCAAAATTGGTGGTGAACCATTGTGGATTCAAGCGGATGAAACTCCTATCTGTAGTTGTGGAGCTAGGATGAGGTTTGTATTTCAGTTGCAATACAGCGCCGAAATCCAGTTTGGGGATGCGGGTTCTGGATATGGCTTTGTGTGTTTAGTATGTCAACAACGGGCAAAGTTTCTTTGGCAATGTTGCTAAATGGCTTTCAGAAATCCCCGTCCATTTATGGCGGGGAAGCTTAAAATCCTGAGTTATTTGTTAGGTGTGTCCGCCTATGCAATTCTTCCCCTCTCTTAATTATCTTGAGATTAACCCAAACCCAGTTCTCGTTTTAGCAAGTTAATCGAGTTAGTGCCGATATAATTTTCAACCTTAATCAGCTTTGGTCGCCGAATAATATCTTCATCAAATGCTTGCACGGCTGCTTGCACTGCGGCAAAACTGGCTTGATCGGTTATGATTACCTCAGCCCGTTTAACCATTGCTTGAAGTTTATAACCATCTTTTGGTTGCGAAGTCATCACCAGTAGTTCATCCCCTCGTAGACCGTGGAGGATAACTTCTGCTGCTCGTGCAATCCCGGAACTGAGGCTAACTATGCCTACACAGTTTTCTTTTGGTAGGGTTTTCAAGAGGCTAAGTTCTTTGCTGTAGTCGTAGATATCTAGAGGAATTACCCGTGCAGCTTTTGGAGCTGCGATCGCTTCCACGTTACTGATAAAATAACGACTTGTGACTACTGTTGCAGAGGTAGTTTTATCTAACACAGCTGTTAATTCTTCCATTGCTACCAACTGGACTGGGATTTTCAAAGATCGTTCTAATTCATATACCATCAACTCACCAGCACCCATGTCATAAGATGGAACTGCAACCAGCACTCGCGCACTACAACGCAAGCGCCAGTCAATTTCCGCTAAAAATAGCTCTCTGGCTTGATTGAGTGAACATCCTTGAGAGAGCAGATCATCAAGTGCTTTCTGGACAACTTGATATGCATTAGGATTTTGTTTGAGAATTGGTGATTGCAGCCTACTACCGCCTTCATGACCTTGGGGACGAACATAAATTCCTGAACCAGCCATACTTTCAACAAATCCGTCTTCCTCCAGTTGACGGTAAACTTTGCTAATGGTATTACGGTGTAATCCAGTTTGCATTGCCAGCGCCCGTGTACTTGGCAATTTGTAAGCAGGGGGATATTGCCGGGAAGCGATCGCAAACCGGATTTGATTAAACAGCTGGGTTGATGCGGGAATTTCGCTGTCTGGCTGAATACGAAATTGAATCATCAGCAAACCTCTTGAATACTAAGTGCTGAATTTGGGAGTGGGAAAGGTGGGGCCCCCTCTGGGGATAAGGGGTAATGGGGAGTATTAAGTGCTGCTTTCCTACTTCAGCACGGGCTAAACCTTAGCTATCCACTAACAGCACTTTTAACTCAGCACTCTTTTAGTGACCAGCTGCATTTGCTACATATCAAATATTTGGTTTACAGATAAAGTTTTTCTCGTAGAAATTTTTAATGTGCTCATTATTGGTAATTAATAATTTAATTGCAAAAAACCTGGACATACTGGCATAGTTATATCAAATAAACACACGGTTAATCATATAGCACTAGTAAAAATTATTATGGCAGAGCAAGCAATAATTACCACAACAGTTAATCTTTTGCAAGATAATGTTCAAGTGTCTGCTTATCTGGCAGAGCCAAAAGAATCTGGATCTTACCCTGGAGTTGTAGTATTACAGGAGATTTTTGGTGTCAACGTTCACATTCGGGAAGTTACAGAACGGATTGCCAAACTTGGGTATGTAGCAATTGCACCTGCACTTTTTCAACGTATTGCTCCTGGTTTTGAAACCGGATATACACCCGAAGATATTGAAACTGGCAGAAGCTACGCTATGCAAACTCAAGCATCAGAGTTATTGAGCGATATTCAACTAGCAATTGACTACCTGAAAAATCTGCCTCAAGTGAAAAAAGATGGTTTTGGCTGTATTGGCTTCTGCTTTGGCGGTCACGTCGCATATCTTGCAGCTACCTTACCAGATATTAAAGCTACGGCTTCCTTCTACGGTGCTGGAATTACCACCCGCACACCGGGAGGTGGCGCTCCTAGTGTCACCCGCACCAGAGAAATAACGGGTACTCTGTATGCCTTCTCTGGGAGAGAAGATGCTAGCATCCCAGCCGAACAAGTAGATGAGATTGAAGCAGAGTTAGAAAAATATAAAATTCCTCATCGTGTGTTTCGCTACGATGGAGCTGATCACGGATTTTTCTGTGACCATCGTGGCAGTTATAATCCTAAAGCTGCTGCCGATGCTTGGGAGCAAGTAAAACAACTCTTTAGTCAACTGAACTGAAGTCTATGCAGCCAAGTTCGTTTTTTGTCATTTGTCATTTGTCATTAGTAATAACCACAACGCCGTGTGCCATTTTTACTCAAGCCTAAGCCCCCAGGCCCCTTTCCTATGAAGGAAAAGAGGAAAATTCAAAGCCTCTCTCCTTTTAGAAGAGAGGTCAGAATATTAAGTTGCATATCGCGTAACCACAGACAAAGGACAAAGGACAAAGGACAAATGACAATCTAAACTCCAGTTGCATCATCTCAAATAACAATTAATCTTCAAAAGTCATGAATTCCGAATCGAAACTTTCTCAAACAGCCAATTCGTCGTTTACAATGGACGATTTTGCTAAAGCACTAGAAAAACACGACTACCAGTTTCAAAAGGGACAAGTTGTACATGGCAAAGTGTTCCAACTTGACCATGATGGAGCTTATGTCGATATTGGTGGTAAGTCGTCAGCTTTTCTGCCGCGCGATGAGGCTTCTTTGAGAGCAGTTACCGATTTATCGGAGGTGCTGCCATTGCAAGAGGATCTGGAGTTTTTGATTATCCGAGATCAGGATGCAGAAGGTCAAGTCACTCTTTCTCGAAAGCAGTTAGAAATTCAGCAAATCTGGCAACGACTGACCGAAATGCAGGAGAATGCCCAAACTGTGCAAGTACGGGTTATGGGTGTGAATAAAGGTGGTGTCACTGTCGATATTCTTTCTTTGCGGGGATTTATTCCGCGATCGCACCTGGCCGAGCGTGATAATTTAGAAGCACTCAAAGGTCAAAATCTAACTGTGGGTTTTTTGGAAATTAATCGTAACACCAACAAGCTCATCCTTTCGCAGCGTTTAGCAACTCGTTCTAGCAACTTCAGCTTATTAGAACTAGGTCAGTTGGTGGAAGGCAAAGTTACTGGCATCAAACCTTTTGGTGTATTTGTCGATTTAAATGGGATGGGCGCTTTGCTTCATATCAAGCAGGTAAGCCAAAAATTCATTGAATCTCTAGAAAAGGTATTTAAAGTTGGTCAGCCCATTAAAGCTGTAATTATTGACTTGGATGAGGGTAAAGGGCGGGTTGCTCTTTCTACCAGAGTTTTGGAAAACTTCCCTGGCGAAGTGCTAGAGAATTTTGATGAGGTGATGGCTTCAGCTGAAGCGCGTGCCAATAGAGCTAATAACAAAACATCTGAATAGTTTTGAGATGGACTTGATCAATAATCCAAGTTGTGGGTTATTTGATAATTCCCCCTGCATCTACAAAGATGTGGGGGGATTTTAAATTAGGAAAACTTTTCACAGACTCATTATTGGACATAATAAACCCTCCTGTTCGTTATCCTAACAGTTGCGATGCCTGCGGTAAGCCGTGCTGGGTTTCCTTACTTCAAATCAATCTACAGTGATGTGCGTCACCGAATAGCCCGTCGTAGACATCGCTAATCCGTTGCATTGAAGTTTTTGTTGGAGATCAGGGCAAGCACGGAATTAGTGCGATCGCTAACTGTAGGATAGAGTTAGATAAAATACCTGATATTAAAATACTTGCATGAACCCAAGGGCTGATTTGTTGACTCGCATTACTCAAACTCCTGGTCAGTGTGGTGGTCGTCCTTGTATTCGAGGTATGAGAATTCGTGTGAGTGACATTTTAGAAATGTTGGCTGAGAATGTCAGTGTTTCTGAGATTTTAGAGGATTTTCCCGATCTTGAACTCGAAGATATCCAACCCTATCTATTGTTTGCAGCACGGCGAACAGACTTTCCTCGATTGAGAGCATGAAAATTTGGATTGATGCTCAGTTTTAGTATTGTATTAGGTTGACTTCGCCTCAGACGCTGGATAAGCTTTGTGTGCTTCTGCGTAAATCTTTAATGCTACAGCCATCTGCTGTTCGGCAGTCTCTCCCTGCTCTTTGAACCAAGCAAAAGTTTCAGGATCTACCTTAACTGTTATTGTTACAGCTGACTTGGGCATTCGCAATTGTGCTTTAGCAAAAAATTCTTCTGACAAGGGTGGAATATCTGAGGTGTCGATGTCTTCGTCATTCATTGCATCGACTCTAACCCAATCGGTTCTTGAGGTATTGTTCATAGCGTTTTCGTTCGTGAGACAGTGCCTTTCTTAATGAGATGATCCGAACCATTTCTTCACCTGGCTCGGTGTAAATAACTACTACAATTCGACCATCAAGTAGTCCAATACTGAGATACCGATCCTCTCCATAGTCTTCTCGTTCATCTAGGTAGACAAGCATGGGTAGATTAAACACGCGAAAAGCATCAGCAAAGTCTAAACCATGCTTTGTAATATTGCTTTGGTTTTTACGCTCATCCCACTCAAACTTCATGGACTCAATATACCAGTGACACCGGAAAAATCAACTGTGACTACATCACCGGGATTGAATGTCACTAAACTGTCTGCTCACTTTCAGGAAAAATTGAAGCTGCGTACTGTAAGGAGAAGGATGCTAAATCAACCTGATCTTGCTCAGTCCAAGTATCACTTTGCTCGGTGATCGACAAGTTTTGCTCGACTAGCTCATTTAGAATCAGGGTTGCCAAGCGTAGCCGCTCAGTCGCTGACAAGTTAGAAACAACTTGGCTGTATATCTCTTGGGCAGTATTGGACATAATTAATCCTCCTGTCATCTATCTAAACAGTTGCGATGCCTGCGGCAAGCCGAGTGCGACGCCGAATAGCCCGTCGTAGACATCGCTTGTCCATTGCATTGAGATTTTAGCCTCTGTGCGATCGCACTCAACACGAAAAGGATTGACAACTGCATTCATCGCAGCATCAAATTTATACCTTCTGAATGTTCATTAGTTAGTGTCTCTGGGAAATATAAGTATAAGGAGATGCCTTGTTTTTATGTTTAACCCGTAGACAAGTACTAACCAAATACTAATCACAATCAGGAGTATTTCATGATTCCACTGATTTTGGGTGCTATTGCTTTAGCAAGCGCTGCTTTCGGAGCAGTAAAAGGTGCTGAAGGTGTTGGCAATATGAATGAGGCAAAGGAAATTGGTGAACGTGCCGAAAAGCGTCACTCAGATGCAGTCAGGGAGTTGAAAGCAGATTGGGAGGCAACTAACAAGCTTGCAGAAGAATATGGCCAGCTTCAGCTTGATGTGATGATGAGTACAATTGGGCGCTTTGTTGACTTTATCGAACTAAATATCGGTAAAGCAAAACAAAGCGAGAAAAAGTTTTTAGAAGGACTGGAAGGAATTTCAGTTCAGCAGATCAAGGAGTACAAAGCTGCCGCAGTAGAAGCTGAACAGTTTTTCAAAGGTGGCACTAAGGCGATTGGGGCAGCAGCAGCAGGATACGGTGGTGCAATGAGTCTTGCTACCTCTGTAGGAGTAGCCAGTACTGGGACACTAATAGGAGGACTTAGCGGTGCAGCAGCCTGGAATGCGACTCTAGCATGGCTGGGCGGTGGCTCATTAGTTACCGGTGGCGGAGGTATGGCTCTTGGTTCTCTTGTCTTAGGTGGTATCACCGTTGGCCCTGCTGTCCTTATTGGAGGCTTTGTGCTTGCTGGTGAAGGCGAAAAAGCATTGACAAAGGCACGGGAGTACAACGCTCAAGTCAACACTGCGATCACTAAAATTGAAGCAGCAAAAGACTTTATGCAACAAGTAAGACGGCGGATTACTGAGTTACAGAGTGTATTTGAATGTCTGAATAAATCTTCTATTTTAGGTCTTCAAGAACTTGAATCTTTACCATCATTCAACAAAAACAGAGACGCTAGTAAGTTTCAAAAAGTCGCACTTTTTGTTAAAGCACTTGCAGAAATCATGAAAACTCCTGTTTTAGATAGTGAAGGGCAGTTGAATCCTGTTACTGCGACTATACAAGCCAAGTATCGTACTTTGGAAGGTAATTAGGAATGTCAGTCAAAAAAGTTACCACCGTAGTCAATGAATTTATCAATCCTGCTGAATACCTACAGCAAATGGTTTTAACTTACACCGATTACCTGAAGGTTGCCGAACAGGAACAGACAAAGAGACGAGACATTGAGGCTTGGGAAAAACAAACAATTACCAAGATTAAGGCCCAGCGAGAGTTGCTGATGGCGTATCTAGATCGCTCTTTTGATGAACGTGCAGAAAACTTTCGCGCTTTGTTTTCTGTCGTTGATAATGCGATCGCATCTGGCAATAATGACCAACTAGCCCTTACTTTAAACTCAATTACAGAAATAGCTAAATCTAGCCCCTTCAAAGACCTTGCAAATTTAGCTTCTGTTCGCGCCGCCCTGGATGATCCAGATCACGAATGGACATTTTGATTTTATAACAGTGCGATCGCTCTCCCAAAACTTTCTAAAAAGTCTGTATTGTCAGGCTTTTTTTTGTAGCGCAGGCTTACAGGCTACAAACGCTTTGAGAAAATAGCGATCGCCACTACCCACACAGTCACAACTACACTTATCAAATATCGCTTGCTTCCGGTAGCCAGTCTTCATTCAACACTAAATCTACAGAATATGGGCACTCTTCTGGAAACACGGATACAAGTATCCCCGTTTGCTTGGCTGCTTGGCGACGCGCCCTTTGATAACTTTCCTCAAGTTGCTCTGTAGGATAGCTCTTAAGACTAGGACTATCTTCTATGGCTAACTCAATTTGGGTGCGAGAATCGGTGATAGAATCCAGCCAACTATCTGAGCGACGCTGGGGTTGATATTGCCACTTGAGCAGATGCAACAGCAAGCGAATTAGTTGACTGGCAATCGCCCGCCGTTCACTTTTGCCCAAGCCTTCAACCTCTTCAATCAGATATTTTACATCAACTTCTTGCCAACGATGCGATCGCAATAGTTGGGCTGTCTGTTCAATCCACAAATTAAAATCTGTTTTATAAGTTCCGTTCATAACCTTTATCGATCTTAGGCAAGCCAAAATATTCTCATTTTCCGATGCGCTCAAGTTCCTCTCGCAATACTCGCCGTAATGTCTCTTCTAACGGTTCACGGCGCTGCTGAATATACTCACGCAAGGCATCGTTAATCAAAGTTTGGTAATTTCCCCCACCTGCTGCGTGAACTTGGTCACGAAACCATGCTAGTACTTCATCATCTAGGCGAATTGTAATTCGAGTTTTGCCTGTTGGTGTTGATTCAATCGCTCCCCGCTTGCCCTGGCTAAAATCATACTCAGTTTCCATCACTTATCCATCCTCATACTGCTTTTGTTCATAGCGCGTAGCTTTCTTTGCGGGCAGAAATCAATCGAATCTGATCATTGCGCCATGTATACACAACTACTAAAACTCGACCGAAAGCATCTATCCCAATAGTGATAAATCTCTCTTCATCAAAACGTTCATCTGTGATCGTAATTGCTAAATCGTCAGAAAATACGGTTACTGCATCAGCAAAGTCAACGCCATGCTTGCGAAGATTGGCTGCTGCCTTATCCGTATCCCACTGATACGCCATCTAAATATATTGTATGCACATTCGTGCATATTAGAAGACGAAGAGTACTTGACTGGTGTACTTGTGTATGTTTTTCTCAAACCTCAAAAATCTTCATCATCAACAAAAAATTCCGCATCGTCTTCTAATCGAGAATTACGCTGGCCAATACCAGCAAGTCCCCACAGAGGTTGCAGCAGTGCCATGCCAATTAACCCTACACCGGCACTAAAAGCTAGCACTAAACCCATTGGTATCTGAATCGATTGGAATGTTAAGAATTTTAACGATACGGGTGTAGCATTTTGGACTGAAATAATTGCGATCGCTATTACCCAAACCGCTACAACTAGAGCTGTCAAAAAAGGAGCGAAAGTTTTCATATCTTAATAAAAGTTAGTAGTTAGGGGTTATATCATGTCCGCTTGATTACTTATTAAACCCGAAGAACCCCACCCCTTAATCCCCTCCCCGCAGGCGGTGAGGGGAGACAAAGCGCAGCTTTGGCGGGGTGGGGTGCAATGACTATGGGAATCACAAGTAATTACCCGGACACGATATTATTAAATTAGAACTCATAACTCTTAATAGGAGCCATAAGTTAAGAATTGTAAATTAACAAATCTTAACTCTTAACTCTTAACTCTTAACTCTTAATTCGTAATTCTTATGCCTCTAGTTTAGCAATGGTACTCTGTAACTCTTGGGCGATTTGGATGAGTTTTTCGGGAGTGTTGGTTTCTAGGTAAACGCGCACTAGTGGTTCTGTACCGGAAGGACGCAGTAAAACCCAGCTACCTTCTTCTAAATAGAGCTTAATACCGTCTTTACGCCCCACTTCCTTGACTTTAATTCCTGCTACCTCTGTAGGCGGATTTTTAGTAAAAGAGTCGATGACGGCGGTTTTGTGCGCTTCTGTGAGGTGTAAGTCTAGGCGGTTATTGTAAAGTGGGCCATCGGCTTCGGCGATCGCTTCTTTGACAAGTTGACTCAAAGGTTTGCCTTCATAGGCGATCGCTTCTGCCACGAGCATATCGGCTAATACTCCGTCTTTTTCGGGAATATGCCCAATAATACTCAAACCGCCTGATTCTTCTCCACCAATTAATACAGCAGTTTCGCGCATTTTTTCGCCGATGTATTTAAAACCTACTGGTGTTTCATAAATTTGCAGTCCATTTTTAGCAGCGAAATTATCCAGCAGGTGGGTTGTAGCCACAGTGCGAACTATCGCGCCAGTTTTACCTTTGTTTTTGATTAAATGACCTGCTAGAACTAACAGTACAGTATTGGGAGTGAGGACGGTTCCTTGTTCATCAACGATACCAAAGCGATCGCCATCTCCATCAGTCGCCAAACCCAAATCAGCGCGATCGCGAACTACTGCTTCTACTAACTCAACTAATTGTTCTCCTTTGGGTTCTGGCATTCCACCGCCAAATAAAACATCCCGCCAATCGTGGAAACTTTCTAACTGAACCCCACTAAGTTGCAAAACTTCATCTAAATAGCCGCGAGAGGTAGAATACAGAGCATCGTACTTTACCTTTAAATTAGCGCTTTTGATCTTTTCTATATCAAGTAGAGTGTAGATAAATTGCAGATAATCTGGTTTCGGATCGAAAATTGAAATTGAACCTGATGGGCTGTTCCCAGGCAACTCATCCGATGCACTTTCTATATTTGCCACAATAGTATCAGTAATCTCTGGAGTGGCAGGCCCAGCATAATCGGGTATATATTTAATTCCACAGTAGGGTGCTGGATTATGGCTAGCAGTAAACATCAACGCCCCAGCCGAATTTAGGTGACGGGCGTTGTAGGCAATTACTGGTGTGGGGCAATCTCGATCAGTAATTTTGACAGTCCAACCCAAGTCTGCCAGTACTTTAGCTGCTGTTTGGGCAAACTCGTCAGCTAAAAAGCGAGTATCGTAGGCAATAAGTACTGGTCTGGCTTTCGTGTAGGCTGTTTCTAGATAAGTGGCGATCGCCCTTGTTACTTTCCGCACATTAGGGAAAGTAAAGTCATCGGCAATAATCCCTCGCCATCCATCAGTGCCAAATTTTATCTTGCTGGACATTTTTGCGACTTGCTCCCGTACATTATCCCGTACATTATTAGTACTATAAAAGCTTGGCGCAAAGCCTGTGTAGCAGCAAGTATCCCCGGAAGTTCTTTTCTAAGCAAGCCTTAGCTGAAACTTCTTCCCACCATATTTTTTCTCACTGTTTCTGAGCAATGTCAACCCCCGATCGACCTTTTGCCAGTTATCACCTTTGGTCTCTAGTTGCCCCAGCGATCGGGCAAGAACGCTGGCATTGCCAGATGAGACGGGGGTTTATCAAAGCGCGGCAACACGAACCACAAGTCAAAGCGCTTTTAGCGCAAGCCACCGCACCCCAGCGAATTGGCATACTTGCCCAAAAAGGCATTTATGAGTTTCATCATCACAGGCATCTGTTAAAGCAATCAGATGGTGTGGAAAGAGTTGCACAGCTACTTAAATTAGCTAACTCCAGCGAGCAAGTCCAGCAACGCGTGCTGCAAATTTTGAAAAAATATCACGATGCTCCGTTGCTTTTGGATAAAGATATTATCCAATTAACTCCGGGTGATGAAGGCTTCCCTAAAGCGATTTTAATTGAACAAGAAGATTATTGCTTTCGCTTATATGCGGCTATGGATTGCGTTTTCATTGAATCTGATAGCACTTTACATATTTTAGATTTCAAAACTGGTAAATCGGCTTTTGACCGACGACAGGCATTAGTTTATTTGTTAGCTGCTCGTTATCTTTACCCTGGACGAAAAGCTGTTGCATCATTTTATAATTTGGAAATATCTAAAAAATCTGAGTTAATTAGTATTAATAATAGTGAGTTAGAATCCTTAAAATTTGAGTTAGCTAATGTTGCTCACAAGCACCAGCACGATTTGCAAAAATATCAGGATGAAACTAGTAATTTCAGTAAAATTTTCCCTCCCAACCCTGGCTCTCACTGCCGCTTTTGTCCATTTAACTCCATCTGTGAGTTTGCCGATTTTAAGCAGCATCAATCATCTCCACTGCCCAGTTTAAGAGTTAATAGCTAGTGGGGAGTGGGGAGTGGGGAGTGGGGAAAATAACTAATGCATTTTGCCTCGTGCCTCGTTCCCAGTCGGAGACTGGGAATGCATTCCGAGAGGCTCCGCCTCAAGACTTGCGGCAGAGCCGCAATGAGACGCATTTCCAGCCAGAGGCTGGAAACGAGGTTTTAAAAGGGTTTTGGCTTAAGTTGACACCAATGGCTTTTCGTCCCACCCCACAAGATGGATAATTTATTTCTTGGAAGTCCCCGAGTCTTTTAGCTTCGTCGATGAACCTTAGAGCTTTGTGAATGCACCTTAGAGCTTTGTGAATCAGTGAATATTATTGCAAGGTTAGGGATGCCTACGTCAAGTACTGCGTCCTACGCACCCAGCTAATTTAAACATTACAGCCCTTTCTACGCAGATAGAACACATTAATCTAGCCCCATTCCCCATAACCTGCGATACACTAATCTGGTAAATATTGCTACAGAGTTGGTGAGGTTTGCTGATGACAAACGAAGAACTGTTGCAAATTATTGAAAAAGCTGCCAGGGAAAAGGCAACGCATCTATCCCTCAATAACAATCAACTAAGCAGCCTGCCGCCAGAAATCAGCCAACTCTCAAACTTGACATGGTTATCCCTCTATAACAATCAACTCAGCAGCCTGCCACCAGAAATCAGCCAACTCTCAAACTTGATATCGCTACGCCTCGATCACAACCGACTTAGCAGCCTGCCGCCAGAAATCAGCCAACTCTCCAACTTGATATCGCTAGACCTCAATAACAATCGACTCAGCAACCTGCCGCCAGAAATCAGCCAACTCTCTAACTTGAAATGGCTATCCCTCTTTAACAATCAACTCAGCAGCCTGCCGTCAGAATTCAGCCAACTCTCCAAATTGACTGAGCTATACCTGAATCACAACCGACTTAGCAGCCTGCCGCCAGAATTCAGCCAACTCTCAAACTTGACAACGCTAGCCCTGAATCACAATCAACTCAGCAGCCTGCCGCCAGAATTCAGCCAATTTTCCAACTTGACATGGCTATCCCTGAATCACAATCAACTCAGTAGCTTACCACCAGAATTCAGCCAATTCTCCAACTTGATAACGCTACACCTCTCTGATAATCAACTCAGCAGTCTGCCACCAGAATTCAGCCAATTCTCCACCTTGACATGGCTATCCTTGAATCACAATCAATTCATTAGCCTGCCGCCAGAAATCTGCCAACTCTCAAACTTGACTGAGCTATCCCTGAATCACAATCAACTTAGCAGCCTGCCGCCAGAAATCAGCCAACTCTCCAACTTGGTTGAGCTAGACCTCTCTAACAATCAACTCAGTAGCTTGCCCCCAGAAATTAGCCAACTCTCAAACTTGACTGAGCTATACCTCGATAACAATCAACTTAGCAGCCTACCGCCAGAAATCAGCCAACTCTCCAACTTGACAACACTATCTCTCTCTGACAATCCACAATTAAGTTCGCCACCGCCTGAAATTGTCAAGCAGGGAACGGAGGCAATTTTGACCTATCTTCGAGCCAGGTTAGAAGCTAAAGGATAATATCTTTCTAAGCTGCTAGTAGTTGGTGAAGGAGGTGTAGGTAAAACATCCTTATTAAATGGCTCGTAACAGCACTATTGCAGAGATTATAAAGGTATATTTGACTAGAATTAAGGTATTATAGCGATTATTGTTTGAATACCATCTACGGTAGGGGTTTACAAAAGTGCGCCTCTACCAGGGACACGCCAGTTTAGCTATAAGTTAACGCCGTGTGCAACTTTCTTTCAAACCTAACCTCGAACCCCTTCTCTACCAGCGTTGGGGAGGAAGAATCAAAGCCTCTCGGACTGTGGGCTACGGTGTACACACAAGTCTATTGAGACGCAATTGACGCTTTCTCGAATAGCCCAAAGAAACCTCACCCTGGTTCTGCTACGCAAAACCTGTCCCTCTCTTTAGTAAGGAGAGGGATGTCTGATAGGACTCTTTGAGGTTTTGGAGGACTTTTGGGTAATCGGATAACTTGTGTGTACACCGTAGCTTCCTGTGGGGAAGAGGAATAAGTTGCACATCGCGTAAGTTAATATCTACCGTTTTACTGGTATTAGAAAAATGAGGTTTACAGACTGGGCGACTAGGGTGCTACTAATCTCGCTGATGTTCATGGCTTTAATTGTAGTGCTGCTAATTGGACGAGCAACAAAATTACAACATAATCCGACAATATCCCATACATCATATCCACAGGTTACAGCCTGGAGTCAATATCCACAGGCGCAATTCCAATCAGCGAAATACCCAGAAAAGAAATCTCAAGTTGTTATCAAGTCCCCAGTTAAGACTAACAAGGCTGTAGCAAGATACGTAACTACTCAAGCTTTTGCACGTTACAGACCTAATTATCAAGTTGCTTCGGTTGATGCAAGTAACTATGGAGAACGGTACGCCCAAGATGTTAACGGCGTTCCTGTCAACAATCAACCAATTATCGTCCTCCATGAAACTGGTTATTCTGCTTCCAGTGCCGTTAATTTCTTTCAAGTAGCCCATAATGATGAAAATGTGCAAGCAAGTTACCACGCTTTAATCAAGTTAGACGGAACGGTGGTTTATCTAGTACCGCCAGAGAAGCGGGCTTTTGGTGCAGCTAACTCAGTATTTGAGAGTTCAGAGGGAGTGGAAACTGTGCAGACTAATCCACATTTGCCTCCGTCTGTGAATAATTTTGCTTATCACGTTTCTTTGGAGACACCGCCAGATAGTTATGACAGTAGCAGCCAACAAACTCATAGCGGTTACACGGAGGCTCAATATCATTCTCTTGCTTGGTTAATTGCTCAAAGTCAAGTCAGAGACGATCGCATCACTACCCACCATCTCGTAGACCGTTCTGGTAAAAAAGTTGACCCGATTAATTTTGATGGTAATAAATTTCTGAACTTACTTAATACTTATCGTCAGGTCAGACCAATCTATAGGGTGAGTAATTAACAACCCCCTTCGGGGCGGGAGTAGGGAGTGGGGAGTGGGGAGTAGGGAGTGGGGAACAAAAGAGAAAACTAGAGATAGAAAACTTGGTTTTAAGCCTCGCCGGATGTGAAGCGAAAAAATCCCTATTTTCCAAGGTAGGTTGAAACCCCGCCCGATGTTAAGCGGCTTAGTTTCCCCACTCCCCACTCAAAATTCAAGGGAGTTAACGAAGCTATTTGGTAAAGCTATAAATTTGCTGCTTTTCCAGGCGATCGCTAATCGATGAAGGCAGTGTACCATCCGGGAATGTCTGTCGATCTAGTTGGACTTGTAAATTACTCAAAGGATCGCAACCAGAAGAAATCAGAAATTCTAGTTTCTGGATGTAAGGCAAAGTTGCGAGGTTGTCTAGAATTTGGAAGATAGCCTGTATATAAGGATGACCACTTTGGCTATACCAATCACAGCTAGCAACTTTTGGCTGATCAAAACCCAAGTGTACTGTCAAAGATGGCTCGTCAAATATAGCGATCGCTAAGGGACGCGCTTCTTCCTGCAATAATAAATCATTAGTTCTCGCTAAATGCCGCAGTTTCTCTAACCGTTCATAACGTTCTGTCACAGCTTCCGGGTCATCTTGCCAGTGGATTGCTACTGTCACCAGATAAGTCTGTAACAGCATATGACCGAGCTTTTTCGCCTTTGTCGCCAGGTAATAGGAATTGTAGTCGGTTGCCTCAATCAATAACGGTAAGCGATCGACTACTTCCAACCCATAGCCCTTGACTCCAGCAATTTTACGGGGATTATTCGTAATCAGGCGAATCTTTTTGATGCCCAAGTCCATGAGCATTTGTGCCCCCATGCCGTAGTCTCGCAAGTCGGCGGGAAATCCCAAGCGCTCATTTGCCTCGACTGTATCCAGTCCCATATCCTGCAATGAGTAGGCTTTCAGCTTGTTAATTAAGCCGATTCCCCGCCCTTCTTGGCGCAGGTATACAACTACACCTTGACCAGCAGCCTCAATCATTTTCAGTGCGGCTTCTAACTGCATCCGACAGTCGCAACGCAAAGAACCCAAAGCATCACCAGTTAAGCATTCTGAGTGCATCCGCACCATCACAGGCTCATCTTTGAAGTTAGCTGGATCGCCCTTGACAATTGCAACGTGTTCTGTATTATCCAGAGTATGGCGGTAGGCGTAAATTTCAAACTGACCGAATTGACTAGGCAGCTTGGTAATCACCTCACGATACACTAGGCGATCGTGCTGTAGGCGATAACTGATTAAATCCGCAATACTAATAATTTTTAAATTGTGACGTTTAGCATATTCAAATAACTGCTGCAACCGCGCCATTGAACCATCAGAGTTTTGAATTTCACAAATTACCCCGGCTGGGTATAGCCCTGCGAGTCGAGATAAGTCCACAGCCGCTTCTGTATGTCCGGCGCGTTTGAGTACGCCTCCTTCCTTAGCCCGAATCGGGAAAATGTGACCAGGACGACGTAAATCAGTAGGTTTTGTGGCTGGGTTGAGAGTAACCTGGATAGTGCGGGCGCGGTCTTCTGCTGAGATGCCTGTGCTAACGCCCAATTCTGGCCCGGCATCAATACTAACAGTGAAGGCAGTTTGGTTAGTATCTGTAATGTTGCTGACCATCAAGGGTAAGTCTAGCTCGTCTAGGCGATCGCCTGTCATTGCCAAACAAATTAGCCCTCTAGCTTCCACCGCCATAAAATTAATCATGTCGGGTGTGGCAAATTGGGCGGCACAGATTAAGTCGCCTTCATTTTCCCTATTTTCATCATCTACCACTACAATGACACGACCAGATTTTAGGTCTGCTAAAGCGGCATCAATCGAATCAAATTTAAAAGCTTGGGTAGTATTAGGCTGTGACACAGAAAGATTTCCAGCTACCAACGTAAATTTTTTTTACAATTTCTTCTTTTAGATTGTAGCTCCTTTATAAGGCAGAGAAGTAGACTAGCAATGATTTGATAAGTGGCAAAAATTTTTGCGATTAAAATTGGGTTTAGTAAAAGAGTGCAACGACAATCAAGGATGAACACGACAAGGGAGACAACAAAGACAAGGGAGGCAAATAAAATATTTGATAATTTCGCTGCGTCACTCCTTCCTGGCGTTTGAAAAAAGTAGAGGGGTTTGAGCTGTTTTGTACGCTGCGCGTCTGGTCGCTGATATTGTTGATAGCTGAGAACGAATTCACCATTCATGGGATAAGGATTTCAGATCATGGGCAAATTTAGACGCGTACCCGTTGGGATTGTTGGCGCGTCGGGCTATGGCGGAGTACAGTTAGTACGGCTACTGATGGATCATCCAGAAGTCGAACTGGTTTATTTAGGCGGTGAGAGCAGTATCGGAAAATCCTTTGGGGATCTGTACCCGCATCTGGCTCATGCAACTAACCTGCTAATAGAGGCGGTAGAACCAGAAATAATTGCTCATCGCTGTGAAGTAGTTTTCCTGTCTTTACCAAATGGTCTGGCTTGCCAAATCGTGCCCAAACTATTAGAAAAAGGATGTAAAGTACTAGATTTGAGTGCAGATTATCGGTTCAGTAATTTGACAACTTATACAAATTGGTATGGTACACAGAGAAGCGATCGCACTATTGCAGCTACAGCAGTTTATGGATTACCAGAACTTTATCGCGATCGCATTGCCGAAGCTCAACTCATTGGCTGTCCTGGTTCCTATCCCACTGCTAGTCTCCTTGCACTTTCGCCACTCTTAAAGCAAGGTTTAATCGTACCAGAAACAGCTATTATTGATGCCAAGTCTGGTACATCTAGCAGTGGACGCCAACCTCAAACTAACTTATTACTAGCTGAAGCAGACAACTCCATAGCAGCTTACAATGTCGGCCGTCACCGTCATACCCCAGAAATTGAGCAAATTTGCAGTGACCTAGCTGGCCACGAACTCATGATCCAATTTACACCCCACCTTATCCCAATGGTGCGCGGTATTTTGGCAACGGTATATGCCAAAATGAGCGATCCTGGTCTAGTGCGAGATGACTTAATCACAATTTTCTCAGCCTTCTACCGCAACTCTCCTTGGGTGAGAGTCTGCGGTAGCGGCATTTACCCCCAAACCAAGTGGGCAAGCGGCAGCAATCTTTGTTACATCGGTGTAGAAGTTGACCCGCGCACAGGTCGCGTGATTGTCATGTCAGCAATTGACAATCTAATTAAAGGACAGGCGGGACAAGCTATTCAGTGCCTAAACCTGATGATGGGCTGGGATGAAACCTTGGGGTTGCCCAAGTTGGGGTTTTATCCCTAAATCAGTT
The DNA here is from genome assembly GCF_017114985.1 of Nostoc sp. JL33. GTDB lineage: Bacteria > Cyanobacteriota > Cyanobacteriia > Cyanobacteriales > Nostocaceae > Nostoc. The sequence goes on from NZ_JABXKP010000059.1 coordinate 52,409, forward strand.
AGGAGTGAAAATCAGTTAGGAGTTAGGAGTGATGAGTGATTAGTTATGAATTAAAAACTCCTAACTCCTAACTCTCAACTCCTAACTCTATTTAGGCCCTAAACCCACAGCACCAGCATAAACGGCGCGATCGCCTAGTTCATCTTCAATTCGCAGCAAGCGATTATATTTTGCTACGCGTTCGCTACGACACAGAGAACCTGTTTTGATTTGACCGGCACGGGTTGCTACGGCTAAATCAGCGATGGTTGTGTCTTCTGTTTCACCAGAACGATGGCTAATTACTGAACGGATACTGTTGCGAGTTGCTAAATCAATCGTTTCCAAGGTTTCGGTGAGAGAACCAATTTGATTGAGTTTAATTAAAATGGCATTAGCAGCTTTTTCCTGGATGCCTCTTTGCAAGCGGGTAGCATTAGTTACAAATAAGTCATCTCCCACCAATTGCACCCGTGAACCTAACTTCTGGGTCAGCAATTGCCAACTTTGCCAATCTTCTTCATGCAAGCCATCCTCAATTGATACAATTGGATATTGATCAACCAATTGAGCAAGGTAATCAATAAACACCGTAGGAGCGTGAGGTTTACCATCATAGACATACTGCCCATTCTTGTAAAACTCACTAGCCGCCACATCCAACGCCAAAGCTACTTCTTCTCCTGGCTTATAACCAGCTTTCTCAATGGCAGCAACCAGCAATTCCAAAGCCACCTGATTAGACTCTAGGTTAGGGGCAAAACCGCCTTCATCGCCAACACCAGTGAGCAAACCCTTTTCATCCAATACCTGACTGAGGGTGGCAAACACCTCTGCACCCCAGCGCAATGCTTCCCGGAAGGAAGTTGCGCCAATTGGGACAATCATAAACTCTTGAAAATCCACGTTATTTGAGGCGTGTGCCCCACCGTTAATCACGTTCATTAACGGCACTGGGAGCAAATTCGCTAAAGGGCCACCCAAATAGCGATACAGAGGAATTTCTAAAGATTCAGCACCAGCTTTGGCTGCTGCTAGGGAAACCCCCAAAATCGCATTAGCCCCCAAATTGGATTTGTTAGGAGAACCATCTATAGCGATCATTGTCCGGTCTAGCAGTTCTTGGTTGAGGGCATCCAAGCCTAACAATTGGGGTGCAAGTGCTTCTTTGACGTTTTGTACTGCCTTGAGTACTCCTTTGCCCCCATAACGGCTTTTATCGCCATCACGCAGTTCGTGGGCTTCAAAAGTGCCAGTAGAGGCACCACTGGGAACTTGCGCTAGTCCGACAACACCGTTGGCTAAATGTACTTCGGCTTCAATTGTCGGTCTACCGCGTGAATCAAGAATTTCACGGGCTGCGATCGCCTCAATGGCAGTATCTAGAAATTTACTCATCTGTACTTTATCCTTTATTCGAGTGTGTTACGCATAAGTCCAGTTGCCTAACCCAATCGTTAGCATAGGTGGTTAAGAGGCTTTCTCGGCTGAGATTAAAGAAGATTTTCATTATATCGATGGGGATCAATGCCAAGAATGGGTAATTGTTTATCCTCTCCTTTACCTTGATCGCATTTTTACCTTCAGACTTTGAGCTAGGTAAAATAATATTTGCAGAGAATAACACTAAATCAATTACAGAGAAAAGGTCAATATGCGATTACTACACACAATGCTGCGGGTGGGCAACCTTGAAGAGTCCTTAAAGTTCTACTGTCAAGTTCTGGGAATGAAATTACTGCGCCGAAAAGATTTTCCATCGGGAGAATTTACCCTGGCTTTTGTCGGCTATGGTGACGAAAGCGACAACTCGGTGATCGAACTAACTTACAATTGGGGTGTGGAAAAATACGAATTGGGTAATGCTTATGGTCACATTGCCCTTGGCGTTGATGATATTTACGCTACGTGTGAAGAAATCCGCAATCAGGGCGGCAAAGTTGTGCGCGAACCAGGCCCGATGAAACATGGTTCGACAGTAATTGCTTTTGTAGAAGATCCAGATGGGTATAAAATTGAACTGATTCAACTGGGAACTCAAGGGTCAGCAGTCAAACAGGAATCACAAGAGCAACTTGTAAGTCAGTAATTGTTATAAGGGATTTCCAAAAAAATTATCCGTTAGGGTGAAATGTCACTTCCTAAATCGCTGGATTTAGATCCCCGACTTCTTGAAGAAGGCGGGGATATGGGCAGCAAGGTTTGCTTAGGGACTTCCAAATAAAAAAATATTCAATTATTTCTTGGAGTTCCCTTAAGAGCGATCGCAAAATTCCCACTGATGTCTTGAAAAGTTCAGCTAGATACGGGGAGATTGATTATTCCGGCATACTGGCATCTCATGCAGGTAAACCCAGATGTGTGAGACTTTTCGCTTTTTGCCTCCCCTTTTTAGGCTGTTTTGGGGATCTCCTCTGCGTAAATTTTATTAGTATTATCCTGATACTGTCGTTGATGAACAACACTCAATATGGTTCGGTTAAGAAGATGCACAGTCTAAACCCCCTTAGTTCCCCGATAAATTGGGGGAAATAGAGCGATTGTGAGCAAGCCTTATGAAGGGGGGTTGGAGGGATCGAGTCTTATGCGAACCGTATTGGAACAACACTAATAGCGTCACCTAACAGCCCGCGAACGTCAACGCTCCAATAGCACCATTTGGCAAAGTCCGCTCAGAACAGTATTTTCGTTTTAAATTAGAAAATAGCTAGTCGATTAAACTATCACCAATTACCAATCCCAAATTGCCACCGGAGATACACGCGGATATACGCCCAGAATGTTTGGATAATTGGAGATTAGGGAGTAGGGACTAATTCTGTTCCTAATCCCCAATACCCAATCCCTAAACTAAAAATCCAAATTCCAAAATTTTAAACATGCAACCTACAGATCCGAATAAATTTACTGATAAAGCCTGGGAAGCGATTGTTAAATCTCAGGATATAGTCCGTGCTTATCAACAACAGCAACTAGATGTTGAACATTTAATTATTGCCCTGTTAGAAGAACCCACTAGTCTAGCAATACGTATCCTGGCTCGATCTGAGGTCGATCCAATCCGGTTCCAACAGCAGTTAGAAGCTTTTACCCAACGTCAGCCGAAAGTTGGTAAAAGCGATCAGCTTTATCTTAGCCGCAGTTTAGATGTTTTACTAGACCGAGCTGAGGAAGCTAGAACTAGGATGAAAGATTCCTACATTTCTGTGGAACACATGCTCTTGGCATTTGCCGAAGACGATCGCATTGGACGAAAGATACTCAAAGGCTTTAGTGCGGATGCAGCTAAACTAGAAGCTGCGATCAAAACCATTCGCGGTAGCCAAAAGGTGACAGATCAAACCCCAGAATCCCGCTATGAAGCCTTACAAAAATTTGGTAGAGATTTGACAGAACAGGCAAAAGCTGGAAAACTCGATCCGGTGATTGGACGGGATGACGAAATTCGGCGGGTAATTCAAGTCTTGTCTCGTCGTAGCAAAAATAACCCCGTCTTAATTGGTGAACCTGGGGTAGGTAAAACAGCGATCGCTGAAGCTTTGGCACAGCGAATGGTAAACGGTGACGTTCCCGAATCTCTGAAAAACCGCAAGTTGATCTCCTTAGATATTGGTAGTTTGATTGCTGGGGCAAAATTACGAGGTGAATTTGAAGAACGCCTAAAAGCAGTTCTCAAGGAAGTTACAGAATCTAACGGTGACATTGTGCTGTTTATTGACGAATTGCATACCGTAGTCGGTACAGGTTCCAATCAACAAGGGGCAATGGATGCCGGAAATCTGCTCAAACCAATGCTGGCGCGGGGAGAACTGCGTTGTATTGGTGCCACTACCCTCGACGAGTTCCGCAAACACATTGAGAAAGATGCCGCCCTAGAACGCCGCTTTCAACAAGTATTTGTCGATCAGCCAAGTGTGGAAAATACTATTTCCATTCTGCGGGGATTGAAAGAACGTTATGAAGTTCATCACAACGTCAAAATTTCTGATTCGGCTTTGGTAGCAGCAGCAACTCTGTCAGCGCGTTACATTAGCGATCGCTTTTTGCCAGATAAAGCCATTGATTTGGTGGATGAGGCAGCAGCACAGTTGAAAATGGAGATTACCTCCAAACCAGCAGAATTGGAAACCATTGATCGCCGCCTGATGCAGTTAGAAATGGAAAAGCTGTCATTAGCTGGCGAAGAAAAGAGTACTCCTCAAACTAGAGAACGTTTAGAGCGCATTGAGCAAGAAATTGCCAATCTAACGGAAAAGCAGCAAATATTTAATGAACAATGGCAAGGTGAAAAGCAGATATTGGAGGCGATCAGCGCCTTAAAGAAAGAAGAAGATGCGCTGCGAGTGCAAATTGAACAGGCGGAACGTGCTTATGATCTCAATAAAGCTGCCCAATTAAAGTATGGCAAATTGGAGGGAGTGCAGCACGAGCGCGAAGCCAAAGAAGCGAGCCTTTTAGAAATTCAAAACCAAGGTTCCACGTTGCTGCGAGAACAAGTCACCGAAGCCGATATTGCGGAAATCGTCGCCAAATGGACAGGAATTCCCGTCAATCGCCTATTGGAATCAGAACGGCAAAAATTGCTGCAACTAGAAAGTCATTTACATCAACGAGTCATTGGGCAAGATGAGGCTGTAGAAGCAGTAGCAGCCGCAATTCGTCGCGCCCGTGCGGGAATGAAAGATCCCTCTCGTCCCATTGGTTCATTTTTGTTCATGGGCCCCACAGGCGTGGGCAAAACCGAACTCGCGCGTGCTTTAGCTCAGTTTCTCTTTGATTCTGATGATGCCTTGGTGCGCTTGGATATGTCTGAGTATATGGAAAAACACTCAGTTTCTCGCTTAGTGGGAGCGCCTCCAGGATACGTAGGCTATGAAGAAGGCGGTCAACTTTCCGAGGCAGTTCGCCGCCGTCCTTACTCAGTGGTGCTGTTGGATGAAGTCGAAAAGGCGCACCCCGATGTGTTCAATATTTTATTGCAGGTGTTAGATGATGGGAGAATTACTGACTCTCAGGGGAGAACGGTAGATTTTCGCAACAGCGTTATTGTGATGACCAGTAACATTGGTAGCGAACATATCTTGGATGTATCTGGTGATGATTCCGAGTATGAAACGATGCGGAAGCGAGTAATGGAAAACTTGCGATCGCATTTCCGCCCGGAATTTCTCAACCGCGTCGATGATATTATTCTCTTCCATACCTTAAATCGCACGGAAATGCGGCATATCATCCGTATTCAACTCAAGCGGGTAGAAAATCTCCTGCGTGAGCAAAAAATCTTCTTTGAGATATCCCAAGCAGCTTGCGATCACCTAGTCGAATCAGGCTATGACCCAGTTTACGGTGCCCGCCCACTCAAACGGGCAATTCAGCGAGAAGTAGAAAACCCCCTCGCCACCAAGTTATTGGAAAATACTTTTATCTCTGGAGACACGATTATCATTGATAAAAATGAAAACGGTCTGTCTTTTAGCAAAAAAGCGCTGGTGAAGGTGTCAGTACCACAGATTGCTACATAGTCTGAGAAGGCGATTAGAAATCGCGGCTACACAGATAAAACCCACCTGCGTGGGTTTATTTTTTTTAGTCCGCGTAATGCTTTGCAGAAGCCGCAGGCTAGGCTGACTTCACTTGTGTAGTAGTGAATTATTTCGCCACATACTTTTCAGCAGTGATCGCTTTTAATTTAAACTACTTAAAATTGAGGTCTTATATACAAATTTCATACTTGTTGGTATATGGGATTGTGACCTCCAGGGATTTGGCAAGACGATCCAATGGAATAGCGATTGCTCCTAGTTCAAAGGGACACAATATTAAACTTAGGGATTTGGTAAGCAAAAATGACGTAAGACAACCAGCCAATCAATGGTCATATTGAAGAGTAGTTGGATTATTACTCTAAAAGCGAATTTAAAATAAAATTCTAAGTTGTGTAAAAAGTGTGTAAATTCTAACGTTTGCTCTATGTATTTAGTTTTTTTATTGCAATAATAATATAAGCATAAAACTAGAGAAGCCATTTGCAGCAATGTCAATGCCTTCTACTAGCTGAATTGCTGCTAATTTTTTTACCTGTATGAAAGGTAACAATAAATATGGAAGATAACGGAGCATTAGGGGCAGGTGCTGTAGGTGCTGCCGCAGGTGCGGTAGCTTGTACAGCCGGGACAATTGGTGCAGTTTCAGTCTCCGGTAGTGTTGCGGGTTTGAGTGCAGCAGGAATAACTTCTGGTTTAGCTGCGATCGGAGGGGGAACAATGGTAGGAGGCATTGTTGTTGCCGCCGCCGCACCAGTTGCAGCCGCAGCAGCAGTAGGTTGTGGTGCTTACTGGCTTTGGAGAAGGCTTATGGATTAAAAGGCTCAACAATATATCAACTACTAAAATCAAAAGGATGGCTTTTACCATCCTTTTAACTAGCTTTAATTATTTTTTAAATTTTGCAATCATATGTTGTAAATAGGTACTAATCACGCTAAGTTTTGCGCTATAGGCAGCAGCCAAAGAATTGTTAGATAAAAATTTAGGTGATGACGTTGCTAAAGGTCAGTTATCATGCTTTAGCTTCTTTTTTGATAGTACGCGAGTATGCCCATAACGCTACAATTGAAGAAATAAAAGTGAACCATGCTAGCCAAATAAAATGAAGCAAGTGGTACTGGTCACACTCAGGTGCTTTTCCCAAGCACAGTATTAGCTGGATGTAATGATAAATAGGAGAGTGAGCAGCGATATTATCTCCTACCAACGCTGCTATGTCTAGTTTGCCAGGTATTGCAAATACACTTGCTATAACTTTCAACATAGGTCTTGCAAAAACAGGAATTGCGAGAGTAAGTGAACACATTAAAGCTGCTATCTGAATAGTTTTGGGTTTTTCTAGGAAGTAACCTAATGCTAATCCTAAAAATAAATATGGAATGCTTCCCAATATTAAACCCATTGATAATGAAGGAAAAATAGATGGGGAAAGTACATTGCAAATAAGTGTTGTAACTAGCATTGTTAATACAAGCAAAGAAGTGATTAACAAAGATGCAATTACTTTTGCAGATAGATAAATAATTGGGGGTAGCGGAAGAATCTTCAGAAGTTTTACCAAGATTTCATTTTGGCGTTCCTCCGCAATAATATTCCCAGTGCTATTAGCCGCAGTCATTGCTAGATAGAAAGAGTAAGCATTAGCTATCGTGGATAAATTGCTAGAATCTTCACTGCTTCCCATCTTAGCGGCAAAAGAAATGCAAATTGCCCACAAAACACTGGCTATGAATGTAAGCAATATGTATTTTTGGTCAGATTGGAAGGTCTGTTGAATATTAAAGCATACGTGTTTGAAAAGCAGGTAAATCCAGTGAGATATGCCTACTTTGTTAAAAGAAATCAAGTCTAACTTATCTGTTCCAGACATTTCAGGAGATGATACATTATTTTCAGTGGCTTCATTTATTCTTCCATTTTTCAATAGAAGAGTTCTCGTTGGGTGAAAAAAAGTGTCTGCATCGGGATCTTGGCTAACAAGTAGGACTGTGTTCCCTCGCTCGACGAAATTCTTGATTTGATCTCTGAATATTGTTCGTCTAGACTTTTTCTCTTCTCTATCTTGTGCATCAAGACCCGTCGTCGGCTCATCCAGAATTAAAAGCTTAGGAGAAACAGCTTGTGCAAAGGCAATGAAGAGAAGTTTCTCTTCTCCAACAGAAAGAAGACATTTCTTATTCTTATCTCTTAAAGGATGAAAATCAAAATCTTTGAAAATAGATGTTACTCTGCCCTGTGCTTCAGGATAATGACTTTCAATCAAATCAATTAAACTACCTAATTGAGCATTCCTGATTGGAGAGTTAAGTTTTTGTAGTATCACTCCCGTAAGAAATCTTGATTTAAGCTCACCAGGAGGATACCCCCAAACTGTTACTTCTCCACTATCAGGTTCTCTGATACCTAAAATAAAATCAATCAGAGTAGATTTACCTTCACCATTTTCACCCTTTAAATATACTAGCTCTCCCTGTCTGACTGTAAGCTGTATATCTTGCAAGGGATGGTTCATACCATCTCTAACATAGTTGATATTTTGCAATTCAATTACATTCATGTTGTACTTTACTCTGTAGTGAATTTTAATGGTTGGATAATTTGAGCTAGCTGTTGCGACCCGCAACCAAAAAGCCCCGACTCGCAAACAGCTAGATTAATACAAAGTTTTCAGAGCGAAATAAGTTCCAGTGCCAATTAAAGATCCTATAGCCAAGACTAATTCGATTGGAAGACCAACAATTCCCAATGCCATCAGTGCCGCCATTGCAGCAGTTGATGTTACTCCAGCAACAATTGCTGCTCCTAATGGTTTGACAGTTATTTTTATTGGCTTGGACGGTGAAGTCGGATCTTCTAGGGAATCTTCTGTCATATCAAATGTCTGAGCCTTATCTGTAACTTGTTCTGGAGCTTGAGAACAATTAACAGTAGCAATACAAAAATTTACTTCAATGTACTGGCTTTTTAAACCAATGAATAGAAACGTGGTAATAAGTAAAAAAGTAACCAATGAAGCGGCAACTATCCACTTTGTAAGTGACTGATCAGAAATTGTTTTCAAGTTTGAATTTTGGCTCTGCATAATTAATACCTCCAGTTATAGTTATTAAAAAATCATCAAGATTTGCCACTCACACTATATCTGACATCCTGAAACACTTGTCGCAGTTTCTAGTGAAACAGTCATCGCACCATAAGCAGCAACTGCTCCAACAGGCCCGCCGAATAAGAATCCCAATACACTAGCAGCACCTCCTATCAAGTTATTCCGAACATGCTTGCCCGTACAGTTTGACTTGTTATTTTCGGAAAATGGGTTCTTTGAAATATCAGGTAGTGAAGGAAGTGTGGGTGGAAATATTTCTACATCGGGAGGTTGTGTAATCCCTAATTTTTTACGGCACTCCTCTTTGATATCTGGAGGTACAGTCGGATTATCGTGGTATAAGGACTCCAGAACTTTTCTATCATTAGAGGAGGCTAATTTTTCTATGAGCTTCCGTGAAATATTGGGCTTCTCAGCTAGCGTTCTTTGAAAACCAATCTTGGAGTCGTCCCAAATAATAGCGTTTTCTCCTACTCTTTCTAGGACTGAAGTATATGCAGATGGATGGTTGATTACATACGACAAAACCCTGGAATCTATTGAGTTCGCCAATTTTTTTAGTATGTCTTCAGGAATGTTTTTATTGCTAGCAAGTTTCCTCTGAATTTCGATAAGGCTGGCAACAGGGTTATTATATATTTCTCTTAAAACACTCGAAGAAGCTTGTTTGAGTCTTGCTATTTCCCACAAAATTTCTGGTTCTTTTGAATTTGCCAATTTTTGTAATACATCTTCAGGAGTTCGAGGATTTTCAACCAGAAGTTTTTGAAGTTTTTTTGCATCTGCATGAGGATTGTTAGCTACTTTCCTAAGAAGTTCAGGAGTAGCATCTAATCGCTTAGAAATATTTTCAAGTATGTCCACATCTTCGGATTTTACGAACGCATCTAAAACATCTATAGGCGTGTTGGGATTAAACCCTAGCGCACTTTGAAGTTTCTTGAAATTGCCAGCAACCTTTGGGCTATCAAGGGAAGAAGTCAAAGCTCTTAGTACGCTTTCATCGGATTCAGGATTTGATGCTAAATTCAATAAGACGTTTCCATGCGTTCTGCGATCCTTGATAATTTCGAGCCTAGTCTCCTGACTTTGACAAAATTTAGGTAAATTTCCTCCAGTTATCATTGGGTAACAAGAAAACTGTACCAAGCCAGTCAGTACAAATAAAATTGCTGTTAAGCAAATAAAGGAAATCCATAGCGATTTCCTAGAAAACTGCATACCATAAGAAGTTTTTACATCGAGCATATTTTATTTTGATAGAAATAATAAAAAGGCATTGTTTAATCCCCTTTAATATTTAATAGTGATAGTCAACTTGAGGAATATATTACTTGTATTATTAATTAAAAATTTTACTTATACCTTAGTATTTATACTAAGTAAGCTATCAAATCTAAGTTAGAACCTAATCTATTGGCTCACCAGTCCCAATCAAAAGACTCAAACTTTTTGGGGTTTTGAGACATTTTCCTGACAGTTATTATTCTCCTAAATAGTGATTACTCCGTGAAACCCTGACGCTTTTTCACCCCAATTAAATAAACCTGACGAATCACGCCTAAAAAAATGGTATTTTTCTTTGACTGATAAGCTGGGCTTAATTCATCCGCGATAAATCGGGCGCAAAAAATTGTATTTTACTGTTTGTAGTTAGACGATGAGATCACCTGCGGGTAAGGGTTCAAAGGGGTTAAAGGCATTGTAGAGGTTTGCAAGTAAGTCAGAACTATTAACCATAGGTAAAAAATATTGCAATGTTGCCCATAATAATGGAGATTATAGACAAATGATTTTGGATCTGACAACAGATTTTTCATTACCGAAAGATAAATTTGATGCGATCGTCCTGTTTCAAGTGCTGGAACACTTACCTTACCCTGAGTCAGAACAAGCCCTGAAAAAACTTGGCATTGCAACAAAGAAATTTTTGGTGATTTCGATTCCCTATTGCACCAATACTTAGCATTTGAGATCAAAACCTCTTTCTCAGGCAGACCAAGGCATTTATTACTCAATGTGCCAAAATTTTGGAGTACAAAGCAAGTCTGTGACGAACACTACTGGGAAATGAGTTTGAAAGGATATCCCAAAAAGCGGATTTTAAACTCTGTTGCCAAAGCTGGGTTAACTGTCAAGCAAGAATTTATCGATCCCACTTATCCATACCACTATTTTTTGGTGTTGGAAAAAAATTCCAGCAATACTTAGACAGCAGTCTCAACTAGTACGTCACGGCGTAAATAGAACAACCATTCAAAATCCCTAAAAAGCCCATTCCATAATACTTTTGACTTCCGCCTTGCGGTACTAGGCTAATAGTCTTGCGTTAAAAATCGGGAGTAGGGAAATCCGAATCAAAAAATGGGGGCAAACAATGCTCAAAAAACGAGCGTTCGCCTAAGCTATGCTTTTAAAATCTTAATTGCTTGATGCCCTCCTGTGTTCTCCGGGTTTATCCTGGAAAACAGAGGGCTAGCCTGTATTAGCCACTATCATCATTTCAGATACGAACATCGAAAATTACCAATTATGTTAGAACAAGGCACTATCAGTATTCATACTGAGAATATTTTCCCGATCATTAAGAAGTCGCTTTACTCAGATCACCAAATCTTCTTGCGGGAACTGGTATCCAACGCTGTAGACGCTATCCAAAAGCTGAAAATGGTATCCCGCGCCGGAGACTACGCTGGAGATATCGGCGAACCAGAAATTGAAATTGCCATTGACAAAGATCAGAAAACTCTATCTATCTCCGATAATGGTATCGGGATGACCGCAGATGAAGTTAAGAAATATATCAATCAGGTTGCCTTCTCTAGTGCTGAAGAATTTATTCATAAGTATGAAGACAAGTCAGATCAACCGATTATTGGTCACTTCGGTCTTGGTTTCTACTCTTCCTTCATGGTGGCGCAAAAGGTAGAGATTGATACACTGTCATACCAAGAAGGAGCGCAGGCGGTTCACTGGAGTTGTGATGGTTCTCCAGCTTTCACCCTAGAAGATTCGCCCCGGACAACTCGCGGCACTACTATTACTCTCACCCTGCAAGGAGAAGAGGAAGAATTTCTCGAATCATCACGGATTAAGAATCTTGTCAAGACGTACTGCGACTTCTTACCAGTACCAATTAAACTTGATGGCGAAGTATTAAATAAGCAAAAAGCACCGTGGCGAGAGTCTCCGAGTAATCTGAGTCAAGAAGATTATTTAGAGTTTTACCGCTACCTGTATCCTTTTCAGGAAGAACCGCTATTGTGGGTACATCTAAATACAGACTATCCCTTTATCATCAACGGGATTTTGTATTTTCCCAAAATGAGGCCGGATGTAGATGTTACTAAAGGGCAGATCAAGCTATTTTGCAATCAAGTTTTTGTTAGCGACAACTGCGAAGAAATTATCCCGCAATTTCTGACTCCAATGCGGGGTGTGATTGATAGCACCGATATTCCTCTGAATGTATCGCGCAGTGCCTTGCAAGGCGATCGCACCGTGCGGAGAATTGGTGATTACATTGCCAAAAAAGTAGGCGATCGCCTCAAAGAACTTTTCCGCGATAATCGTGAAGAATACATTAGCGCCTGGAAGGATCTTGGTACTTTTGTAAAATTCGGCGTTCTCAACGACGAGAAATTCAAAAAACAAATCGAAGATATTATCGTCTTCCGCACCACCGCCAAGCTGACAGAAAAACCTGCTGCTGAAGCTCCAGCAGTTGAGGTACAGTCTTCAGAGGGGGATGCTTGGCAAGATGTCACTCCTTCACCCAGTTCTGATTTTTCAGCACCCAGCGCTCCTTATACCACGCTCAAGGAGTATTTAGAACGCAACAAAGAACGTAACGAAAATCGGGTTTTCTACAGCACTGATGGAGCAACCCAAGCTACATACATAGAACTGCACAAAAATCAAGGCTTGGAAGTCCTATTTATGGACTCCTTCATTGACACCCACTTTATCAACTTCCTAGAGCGGGAATATCAGGATGTCAAATTTACACGGGTGGACTCAGATTTAGATAATACCCTGCTAGAACAAGACAAAGCTACGGAAATTGTTGATCCTAAGACGAATAAAACTCGGAGTCAGACGATCAAAGAGTTATTTGAGAAATCTCTCAACAAACCCAAACTCAACATCCGTACCGAAGCGTTGAAATCAGATGATCCTCAAGGTACACCACCTGCGATCGTGCTTTTACCTGAGATTCTCCGGCGTATGCGAGAAATGAACGCCATGATGCAGCAGCAGTCAGCAGAGTTTCCCGAAGATCACATTTTGCTGGTGAATACTGCTCACCCACTGATTCAAAATCTGGCAAATCTTAACCAAGGTAGTATTATTCAAGGTGACGGTCAATCGCCTACAGATCATTTAGTGAACTTGATTTGCCAACACGTCTACGATTTAGCGCTGATGTCTCAAAAAGGATTTGACGCTGAAGGAATGAAATCCTTCGTGGAGCGATCGAATGAGGTACTTACCAAGCTGACGGAACAAGCAAGTAAGTAGTGCTGAGTTAGGAGTTAAGAGTTAGGAGTTATTTCTCCCTCCTCTTTTCCTCCTCTCCTACTTCTCCTACTTCTGTTGCCTAAGACCTAAAATGGAAAGGCTGTATTCAAATAACAATCTGGAGATACTTTCTATGTCCCGTCGCTGTGAACTAACTGGTAAGAAGGCAAATAACGCCTTTGCTGTTTCCCACTCTCACCGCCGTACTAAACGCCTTCAGCAGGCCAATCTGCAAAGCAAGCGTGTTTGGTGGGAAGCCGGAAATCGCTGGGTGAGATTAAAGCTGTCTACTAAAGCAATCAAAACCATAGCAAGCAAAGGGTTAGAAGCAATGGCAAAAGAAGCTGGCATTAACCTGAATCATTACTAAGTAATGTAGATTTCATAACCTGAGACTTTCGTCAGGTGGAATACAGGTGATTGGTAGGGTAGCACAGCTAGCTGTGCTACCCTAATGCTTATTACATTACATCTTGAAAAAAGTAAGTGGGTAAGAATAAATCAAACTATCTTACCCAATATAAAATTAATTAATAATTAATTTCTTAAATTACGAATTACGAATTACGAATTATTCAGTCATTGCTGTTGTATCTGCTTTTGTATCCAAAGACGAAAAGCTTTGAGCGTTGCATTTCTACCTGCTGTTGTACTTTGCTCCAGATATTGGGGAATCGTCTCAATTAGTGGCAATAGAGGAAAATTTAGGCTTTGCTGTGATTCTATATAATGTCCGTCTCGCAGAACATTTATTTGGAGCTTTCCTTTATCAAAACGCCAAAGCTCAGGCACTTTTAGGGCTTCATAAATATTAGGATGAGTACGAGAAGTAATATCAATTTCTAGCGCTAAATCTGGAGGCGGATCTACTGTTAAATCTAGTCGCTTCTTGCCGCGAATCTTGGATTCATTCTTTATATAGAAACACTGATCAGGTTCTATACCTTGAGCCATTACTTGGTTTTTGAAAGTGGTTGAACCAAGACATCTAAACTCAATATCTAATTCTTCCAAAAGAGCTTTGACTAAATCGCTAATAATTTCTTTGTCATATTCATGTTCTGGCAGTGGTGCCATAATCTCCAGTATTCCCCTGTCATAAGCAATTCGTGCAGCGCGATGTTCCCCTAAATCCTCTAGAATTGCTTCCAATTCCTGCCAGGTTACATCTTGCAGTAGCACTCTTTGTCCTGGTGGAACATGGATGCGCTTTAATTCCAACAACATCATCTCCACTCCCAGTAGCTTAAACCTAAATTTAGCTTACTCTAGTTGACTAATGCGCGGCGACAATTTTTGCTGCTTCATCACTACAATTGTTTAAAGTGAAGAAAAAACCTCTGGAGTTCCCAGAGGTTTTGGTTCCTGATTTAGTTTCTACTGGTTACTACAATTTGTCGTCAGCTATTTCCCGATTTTGAAGGAAGTTATTTGAACAAGGAGATCCCTGACTTCTTAGAGAAGTCGGGGATCTGAGCCTTGCGATTTTATTTGTATTACGCTATTAACGCTCTTCCACATTTAAATTGCATAATTACGGCGGGTAAGATACCCACCCCACAAGAGTTATATCAATTTTAGATATGCAAACTAGATGTGGTTTAGCTTAATTCTTTGCCTGTGGCTGCGAACCAGGAATCGTTACATCTATTGGTGTCACCTGTGCTGCTAATTGCGTTAATGGTGGTTGAATGGCGGTTTGATTCCCCACTACTAGAGTCACGATCTTTTCGGGCTTGAGGTATTCTCGTGCTACCCGTTGCACATCGGCGGCTGTGGTGGCGGCGACGGCTTTTTGATAGCGAAACAGAAAATCAGCAGGATAGCCGTAATATTCGTATCGCATTAACCGTGATAAGGTTTGGCTGGGGTCTTGAAAGTTGAATACAAAGGAGTTGAGTGTAGACTCTTTGGCAAAAGCCAGTTCTTTTGCTGTGACTCTTTGAGTTTGGATGCGTTTGATTTCAGATTGTAAGGCTTTGACAAACTGGACGGTAGCATCCGATCGCGTTTGTCCACCAGCAATAAACATCCCAGGATAATCGTAGCGGGGACTCCACTGGCCATAGACAGAGTAAGCTAAACCTTGACGCGATCGCACTTCATTAAATAAGCGTCCACCAAATCCATTTAATACCCCATTCAATACATCCAGCGCTGCATAATCGGGATTATCGAACCGTCCACCTAAATGGCCGATAAGCACACTACTTTGGGTTAGTTGTGGCTGATTGACAAAAAAGACTCCGCCTGTATTAGCTGGCGAAACATTTGGTAATTTGGGTTTAGCAATACCTGGGTTGCGGTTCCAGTTGCCAAACTTAGCTTCAACGAGCGATCGCATTTTCTTGGAGTCAAAATCCCCCACAATCCCCAAAATCATATTATTCGGGTGAAAATATTGCTGATAGAACTTGAGCAAATCCTCACGCTCAACCTGATCCACCGTTGCATACTCTATCGTGCGGGCATAGGGACTATCTTTCCCATAGATCAATTTCTTAAATTCTCGACTAGCAATCCCATCTGGATTGTCATTGCGACGGGCAATGCCACCCTTAGCTTGTGTCTTAGCCAAGTCTAGCTTTTCTTGAGCAAATACTGGCGATCGCAGCACCTCAACAAACAGCGCAAACACCGTTTCTAAATCTTCACTGAGTCCGTCAAAGCTAGCACTACCAGAAGCTTCACCAATACTAGTTTCTACAGCCGCCGCCCGTTGTTCCAATATCTCGTTGAGTTCATCAGCCGAATGCTTCTTAGTTCCCCCAGTTCGCATCACCGCGCCTGTAAAACCAGCTAAACCGATTTTCTGTTGTGGTTCCAAGCGATTCCCTGTCCGCACAAACGCCGTACCATTCACCAACGGTAACTCATGATCCTCCATCAAATAGACAACCAAGCCGTTTTGAAGCACAAACCGCTCATACTTGGGTAACTTAATTTCAGGTAGCGGTGGCAACTGCAACTCTGTGTAATGCTTTGCTTCAGCCGTCGCCGCCAGAGAAAAATTACAAGTTAAAAGTAAACACGTAAAAACAGCAAGCAAAACATAAATCAGCCCCTGCCAATTTTGGATTTTAAGTCGCACCAAAGGTGCGCTTCCAGCGCAACTTAGATTTTGAATTTTGAATTGTTTACCCTTCACCTTAAACCTCTGCATACTTTCTTCCTTTGCGCCCTCTGCGCCTCTGCGGTTCGTTTCTCTTAAGCTTCTTTCGACAACAGCTTACCAATCGTGCGATTCTTAGCCGTAAACGTCTCCTTAGCCACCCGCTCAATATCAGCCGTCGTCACCGCCGAAATGTTATCCAAGTGCTTAAACAAATTCCGCCAAGAGCCAGTTTTCACCTCATATTCCAACAATTGTTCAGCCATCCCCATATTTGAATCGAGGCTACGTAACAAACCCGCCCGTGCTTGGGTTTTCACCCGTTGCAAATCAGCCTTAGCTACCGGCTCAGTTTTTAATTTGTCAATTTCTTGGCGCAAACCCACCGCCAACTCATCAACTGTATGACCAGGAGCCGTGAGAGCATAGAAAAATATGAGATTTGAGTACTTATCTCCAGGAAATCCACTGTAACCTTGAGCATTTAGCGCCAAACGCTGCTTTTCTACCAAAGACTTATACAACCGCGACGTGCGCCCATCACTTAATAAGCTGCCAATGATTTCATAGACTGCATTATCTGGATGGGTAATTGCCGGACGATGATAACCTTCTAAATACCAGGGTTGAGAAGGTAGCTGTAAAGTAACTTCGCGCGTTTGTTGTTGTGGCGGTTCCACCGGGATTTCTTCAACAGCTTTGGTTTTTGGTTGATAGCGGCCAAAATAAGTTTGCGCCAGTTTTTTTACCTTAGCCGCGTTAACATCTCCGACAATGGCGATCGCTAAATTACTTGGTACGTAGTGAGTATCAAAAAACTTTTGCACATCATCTGGTGTCAGATTGCGGATATCTTTGTCATAACCAATCACTGGACGTCTGTAAGGATGGACTTTGTAAGCAGTATCAATAAATTTCTCCAGCATCATTCCGATGGGTGAATTTTCCACCCGCATCCGTCGTTCTTCTAAAATTACATCTTTCTCTTTATAAAACTCACGACGAATTACAGGATCGAGAAATCGCTCCGACTCCAACGACATCCAAAGTTCCAGCTTATTAGCAGGAAAGCTGTACAAATAACGGGTGGCTTCGGTTGAAGTATTGGCATTTAAACCCACGCCTCCGGCTTGTTCGACAATTTGCCCCAATTCATTTGGCTTGACAAGCTTACCTGCTTGTGATTCCACTTGCTTAAACTCAGTTTCTAACCGAGCAACCTCATCTTTTTTGCCATCGGCTTTCGCTGTTTTAATTTGGCCATCCAATCGTTCTAAGGTTTCTAATAGAGGTTTTTCTGCTTTGTAATCTTGTGTACCAATGCGTGTCGTGCCTTTAAACGCCAAATGTTCCAGAAAGTGAGCTACACCAGTTTTGCCATCTGGCTCATCCACACCACCAACATCCGCATAGGTAAGAAAAGAAACTATAGGTGCTTGATGTCGTTCCAAGACAATGAATTTTAAACCATTGTCGAGGCGAAATTCCGTTAACTGTTTGATGACTCGATCCAGATAAGGTTGGATCGAACTTTCAACTGGTGGAGTTTTGACTGCTTGGGGAGGAGGTGCCGTCTGAGTTTGAGCCAGAGCAATTTCTGGCAGCAATCCGCACCAAAGGATGATCAAAGTTAACAAAGTGATAAATAACCGTCGCAATGTGACAGATACTTGATTTGACCAATCCAAAATCCCAAATTTAAAATCCCAAATTGACCGACTGATCTGATTCATAAGCAAAAGTTAAGATAAAGTTACACTAACTAAAAAACAGGATACTTAGGAAAAGAGCGTTAATCTTCTATTAAGTTTTCAGGGTTTTTTCTACTTGACGTTAGACAATAATGCTACAAATCCTGTTCCAGATATCTCACCATAACTTTTATGCGAATTTTTAATTCTTCCCCACCTTCAGAGGCTCAGACGCGCACCCGGATTTTAGAAGCTGCACAACGGTTGTTTGCCTCTAAAGGATTTGACGGCACTACTACGCGTGATTTAGCACAAACAGCAGGTGTAGCTGAAGGCACTCTATTTCGTTATTTTCCTAATAAAAAGGCAATTTTGGTGGAAGTCGCTACTAGTGGCTGGGTGGAGATTCTGACAGATTTACTCACAGAATTAAGTGAAATGGGTAGCTATAAAGCCATAGCCCAGGTGATGCGCCGCCGGATCTGGAACTTCCAAAAAAATGCTGATTTGATGCGTATTTGTTTTATGGAGGTGCAGTTTCACCCTGATTTGCGCGATCGCATTCAATTAGAAGTGATTACCAAAATGACCGATGTGGGCGAAGCCTTCTTTCAAACAGCGATGGATAAAGGTATTTATCGGCAAATGGATGCGAAGCTGATTGCCAAAGTTTTTTTAGGAATGTTTGCGATCGCAGGTTTTTCTAACAACACGATCATAGAACCTGACGCTTCCCCCGAACAAATGCTGCAAATGGCTGAAGGACTTGCTGATATTTTCCTGAATGGAGTGTTGGTCAAAGAGTGAATAATTATCAGTTAGGAGTTATAACGGTTCTCGGTTGAGTGAGGTAGGTACAAGAACCCCACCCCCAACCCCCTCCCCGCAAGCGAGGAGGGGGCTAAGATGTACCTCATGTGATTAGGAAACGTTATATAAGTTATGAATTTTACTCCTAACTCCTAACTCCCAACTCCTAACTCCCAACTCCTAACTCCTAACTCCTAACTCCTAACTCCTAACTCCTAACTCCTAACTCCCAACTCCTAACTCC
>NZ_JABXKP010000091.1 GCF_017114985.1 Nostoc sp. JL33
CGTTAATATACTCCATCATCCCATACTGTATTGTACTCAAGCAGGAACCGCTATAGTAATCAGAAAACAGCGCGATTGTAGGGGATTAATCTGCTAGTTCCTTAGCGATCGCTTCGGCGTCAGTAGTAATCATAAGAAAATACCCAAAACGGATGGAAACCACGCTCGCTTAGACAGTGGAGGAAATCGGAACAGCAATTTTAATTGCTGTGATAGTAGCATACGTTTTTTGGTAAAATATAATCACAGTAAAATTAGCTCAACGCAGGAAGTTAACTCGTTTCCAAGGCTTATGCTAGTAGCTGAGTTGTCTAGCGAGTAGCAACGTAAATTGAGTCATGGGGTGTGGGAGTGACTCCCTACTCCCCGTGTGAGTCGTGGTCTAAATACCTGAAAATTGCTGTAAAAGATAATTCACTCAATTTCTAATGCCTTTTTGGCATGTTTCAACTGTTTCCAGAGAATATGAATTTGTTTGTAAGCTTCTTCTGGAGAAAGTTTGCCACCAGTTTGTAGGTTACAGATGTAGTTCACACGTTGAGCAAACTCTTGGAGATTAGCGTTGAATACCAAATACTCTGGCTTAAACTGCCCATAATATGAACTACGAGGATATAGAAAATCGCACAGTTCCGATAGAAAATCAGATTTCGGATTCATACAAGTTGAGATTTATTAGGTAATAGCAAAATTAAAAACACTCTCTTATATCATGATTGCCATTTTAAACTTTCAGAGGAAAAGTAGTAGATGAGTAAATTTCACTCATCTACTACAGGTAGAGTTAGGAGACAATTTGCATATTTATAACATCTTGTATGGGAAAAATCAGAAATTATAGCGGTGTATTTAAATAAACTAGAAAGGTTTGGAGACAGGTCTTGGGGTAGTCTATAGCGCTTATCATTTGTATGCAATACACTCTTGGCCTCTCTTTTATTAAAAGAGGAGGTTTGAATCTTACTCCCCAACGCTACAAGGGTTGGGGTTGGGGGTTAGGTTTCTATTGGACTGAGATGAGAAGCGGGATATTCAAATGAATATCGCTATAAAAGTCTAGATTTCGAGAATAATTTTATGTTGCTCTGATTAACTTTTAAAAAAAAGGTAGCACAGGGGTAATTTTTACCCCTCTGCTACCAGCAAACGGAGGTATAAACTTGACTATTTAATTGGCATGAACCAATTCTTGAGGCGCTGCGGCATCATATTCTACAGCTTTAACAAATTCCTTGAGAACATCTTTGAGTCTTTGCTCAATTTCCTCATCTAACAGGACGCTGTTATCAGCTTGTCGTTGAATTTGTTTGTCTACCGCATAAATAGTAGCTAGGATATGCCGCGCTCCTAATTCAGATAAGACAGGTTTAAGAGCATATTCAATTGCCAATAAGTGAGCGATCGTCCCACCAAGGGCAATTGGTAACACGGGTTTACCTGTCAATGATTTTTGGGGCAGCAAATCTAGAAATGTTTTCAGCACTCCTGTATAAGCAGCTTTGTAAATTGGGGTGGCAATAATCACACCATCTGCTTTTGCTAATAAAGCTTTTGGCTGTTCTAAAGCAGGGCTGTCATATCGTCCAAAAATTAAATCTTCAGCAGGCAAATCCCGAACTGAAATAATGTCTACATGCAAGCCTTCTTGTTGTAAAAGCTTGGCAGTGTATTCGACAACACCATAGGTTCTAGATGGATGGGTTGGACTACCAGCGATCGCTAAAATATGAGTCATTCAATTAAACTCCCAATTTCTAAAACGGGTTCAGTATGTTTCGTGGTTTTGGTCTTCATAGCTGATGCTGTATTAACCTTCTCACTCAGACGTTTGTAGGGACGGCGCAAACTCATACTCTCTACTTCCCAGATGTAGCCATGAATAACTACATCCTGGGGAATTAAAGCAGAATTACGCAGCAATTCAACCTGCTGTGTGCAGATTTCATCCACATCGGTAAACGTTTTGATCCATTTGGAAAAAACGCCTTTTGGTAGCTTCAACTCTGGCAAAGCAGGATCGACACTAACTTGATCCACGTCAATACCTTGATTTCGCAATACCTCACTGAGAAAGTCTCCTGATGCTGTCATCATGCCACATTCGGTATGATTAATAACGATGATTTCTTTTGTGCCAAAAAACTGTGTAGTTAACATCGCTGACCGAATAGCATCATCTGTAACTAACCCCCCGGCATTACGGAAAATATGAGCATCTCCTTCACCAATTCCTAATACTTTCTCCACAGGTAAACGTTCGTCCATGCAAGCTAGCACCCACAAGCGTTTATTGTTAGGTATCCCCAACTGACGACGCAATGCCCACGCTTCTTTTTCTGAGATTTTTTGGTCAATTTCTTGGTGCAACATGGCTGGTAATCTACTAGTTCTTAATTACTAGGATATGGACGTTGCTCTTTGTTGAGGCTGCTGCTTAGGGAAATCTTCATTTGCCACAATCTCGCCAAATGGACTCAAGACATGTTGTTTCTCCACTGGCGGCAGATTTTCTAATGGCAGATGGGGAAATAGAAGTTCTGCGACTCGATAAGCTTCCTCTAGGTGGGGATAGCCAGAGAGGATAAAGGACTCAATACCCAAAGCAGCATATTCCAACATCCTGGCAGCTACGGTTTGGGGATCGCCTACTAAGGCCGTTCCCGCACCACCCCGCACCAAACCAACTCCCGCCCACAGGTTCGGGCTTATTTCTAATGCCTCACGATTACCGTGGTGTAATTGAGTCATCCGCCGTTGTCCTTCTGAATCCATGCGGGCATAAGCTTTTTGAGCTTTAGCGATCGCTTCGTCATCCACATACCGAATTAAGTCATTCGCCGCATCCCAAGCTTCACTCTCGGTTTCCCGTACAATCACATGTAGGCGAATCCCAAACCGCAAAGTCCGCCCTTCTAATAAAGCAAGTCTGCGAACTGATGCAATCTTCTCGGCTACTTGCTGTGGTGGTTCGCCCCAAGTTAGATAGACATCTACATGCTTGGCAGCAATTTTTTGAGCAACCGCAGAAGAACCGCCAAACCACAAGGGCGGATATGGCTTCTGAACGGGTGGAAACAGCAGTTTACCATCCTGAATGTTGAAATAGTCGCCCTGAAGATTGGCTTGTTCACCACTAGCGATCGCTCGCCATACTGTCAAAAATTCATCTGTTAATTCATAGCGCTGATCGTGATCCAAATGCAAGCCATCTCCCGCTAACTCCACAGGATCGCCCCCTGTCACCACATTAATTAGCAACCGTCCTCCAGAGAGGCGATCAAAAGTCGCCGCCATCCGCGCTGCTACCCCAGGTGATACCAAGCCGGGACGAATCGCCACCAAAAAACGCATCTGTCGCGTCAGTGATACCAGCGTTGACGCTACAATCCAAGCATCTTCGCAAGAACGTCCCGTGGGCAGCAATGCCCCTGTATAACCAAGGTCATCCACCGCTTGGGCTATCTGCCGCAGATAAGGAAAGCTTACTGCCCGTCCGCCTGTAGCAGTTGCAAGGTAACGTCCGTCGCCGTGGGTTGGGATGAACCATAGTAGCTGCATGAGTCTTGTCCTTTTAAACTACGATAAGTCGATAGAAATACCGTGTTTTGTTTATAGTTCTGAAAGTAGCACATATTCTACTTAATTAAGCAAGAAGTTTTCAGAAAACTACGGTATCTCTATCAGACCAATGTATATTAAGCCGTGTTCAATCGGCTGGCGATCGGAAAAATTGGGTATCGGGCATTGGGTATTAGTTATTTCTTCGTCTCTCCCCTGCTTCCCCTACATCTATGCACGACATCTAACACACATCCAGGTGTACTGTCCAAAATCAGGTCAAGTTGATCGGATTCCCGTTCAGTATTTTCTTGAACGCATTGCGGCAGGTTAAACTAACGTGAGTTTGATCAACTAAAAAACGGCACAAGGAAGGGCAGGTAAGTCTTTGGGATAAATATCAAGTAAGGGTTTTTCAGGCAAATAAGTCTAAGCAGCTAAACCAGCCATCAAGTTGACCCCGAACCCAATAACGCAACTATCCACGTTGAATCACCCTCTACAGCCATCACGTTTTGATGCCTAATTAAAATCCCCATTACAAAACGTAATTGCGAATTGGTTTAAGCTTTATTGACATTGATCTACTCTTATTGACAAGATGCGCTTACCCTGAGATATCAACGAAGTAGGTCTGGGTAGTTCATAAATAATTTGTTGTTTCTTAGCTAATTTTAATCAGTTTATCAGGGCTAATTCAGGGCGATCGCTGATTATAGTTATGAATGTAGTGAATCCCGTACTGAAGTTGATTGCCCAGTTAAGGGGAAAATAGAAAATAATAGATATATGGACAAACGCTATTTTTTACAGGCTAGTGCAGTAATAGTCGGCACAGCATTGTTATCAAGGTATATCAATTGGGAGTCAGAAGCGATGACAACTTCTAATAGTGGATTTGAAATTACCAAACCAGAGTCAGAGTGGCGCACGATTTTAACGCCAGAACAGTTTAGTGTATTGCGTAAGCATGGGACTGAACGCCCTCACACTAGCCCATTGGATAAAGAATACGACAATGGGACTTATTTTTGTGCCGCGTGTGAACAGCCACTGTTTACATCTGATACAAAATTTAACAGTGGTACTGGCTGGCCCAGCTTTTTTAATCCAATTGAAGGTGCGATCGCTCTAACTGTAGATAAGTCGTTGTTTATGACCAGAACTGAAGTGCATTGTAGTCGCTGTGGTGGTCATCTGGGTCATGTTTTTGATGACGGCCCTGCACCCACTGGTAAGCGCTACTGCATGAACGGTGTTTCGCTGAAGTTTGTTCCTGCCTAATTTAGTTGCTTCGGCGTAGCCTGTCGTCAACACATCGCACGCACTAACCTAAATTATCAGATTTTGGCGCTTGACCAAGGGTGAATAAACTTTTGACAACAACTTCTCCTACTCAATGCTAGTGGACGAAGTATTGTCAATTTAAAGAAATGCAACTCTTGGTCTTCGCTAGAGCTATCTACCTAATTCGTCCTATTTGTTTGGGTCGTTTTTCTCCTTTTTGTCTTTGGGATCTTTTTTAGGTTTTTTAACTTCTTTATTACTTTTTCTTTCTTTCGACATCAGCGTTCTCCAACTAGGTTAATCAGTCAAAGCTTCCATATTGTACCGTCAGGAAATCAGGATATGACTTACCTAATATTCTTTTAAGGCAAAAAAGAAAGCATCAGACATGAATGCTACTAACTACCATGATACGGTGTTGTTTGATTCGCTGTCGCTTGAATCCATATTGCCAGAATTGCGGCTAGACAACAGATAGAGACGTTGCAGCCGCACAAGTCGTCCTCATCAGAGGATGTGCATCTGTCAGGCAGACGGTTAAGATGCTTGTTGTTCCCGTAGCGGCGCGTTAGCACAGGTAAATTCATTGGAATTCCAAAGACGCAAGAATCCCACGGCTTTTAGTTAAACTGAGCGAACGCGGTAGCGTGTCGTAAGACAAGCGATAGTTTAACAGCTGCGGGAGTGTCAATTAACCTATCCCCTATCCCCTTGTTAACCCCTAACTCCCTTTACTAATTGTTCCAACAATTTTATCCTCTGCCACCAACGATTTAGGGGATAATAGACTACAGGTGCCCACAGACTACTAAGAATGGCAGAAGCTAGGGCGACACGCTGGTAATATGTCCAAATATCTGTTATTTTGCGCTGATCGCCGAGCAAAGTTAATTGCAACCCAAAGATAGTTTCTGCCAAAACTGCCATACCAAAGACAATTACTGCAATCGAAATAAAATCTTCTTCGATAAAACGCTGTTTCTGGAGCAGACTAGTTAAAATTCCCACTATACCTAAACTAAGGGCATGAGTAGGGTTAAGTGATGTCATTGAATCTTGAAGTAGCCCCAGAACTATACCTGCCAATGCTCCAGAAAACACTGGGCGCTTCACACTCCAAGCCACCACCCAAATTAACAGCCAATTAGGGCCAATTCCCAATAATTCCATCCCTGGCAGGCGGGTTGGCAATAATAATAAACATAACAGTACAGATCCAACCGTCACTATCCAACCCAACAACTGACGTATACCGGGATGCCAACGAGAAAGCGGCGGGATTTGGAATTTCGATTTTCGCTCTGACGATTTTGGCTTTCTCTGCCTGCTGTTACCAAATGCAGGAATCTTCATTTTTCTATAGATTTGCTCAAAAAATTTACTTAGACTTTTGCGGCGCTTGATTTTCCGACTCTTGGTTTTCTGGCTTTGGATAAACAGCTACCCAATCGAGAGAGTTGATTGGCGGAAACAGCTCAATTTTCGCCACTGATGCGGGAAGTTTCTTTAAATCCAGCGATTTAATTCGTCCTACAGCCAAGCCAGATGGAAATTTCTGACTATAAGTAGATGTGGAAACTAAATCTCCTACTTTGACATTTGGGACTTTTTCATAAAACTCCAGCACAGCTTCTGCAGAAGAATCTCCTCGCAAAACGCCTTTAGCTGCCGTGCGGCTAACTGATACACCCACTTGACTCTTGAGGTCACTGATTAACAACACGCGGCTAGTATTGGGAGTTACACTCTCCACTAGACCGACCAATCCGCCATCTGCCTTGACTATGAAGCCTTCACCAATCCCCACATTCGCACCGCGATTCAGGGTAACTTGTTGCCACCACTGGTCAGCACTACGTCCTATCACCCGTGCTGGAATTGGCCGTGATGCCAGTGGCTCTTTTTCCACATAGCCCAATAAATCTTGTAGCTTTGTCTTTTGACTTTCCAAATCTACTATACGGGTTTGCAATTCTAATATCCGGGCATCTCTAATACCTTCTTCTGGAGTTGGCCCTGACTGCAACATCTCTAACGGACGGGTAATTGCCTGGTATGTTTCAAACACCAGTTCACCTTGAGTCTGTCGCAATATCCAAGCACTACCAACTACTAGAGCTAACAACCCGATTTGTAACCCTTTACGATCCCACCAACGCCGTATTGTAACCATATATACCTTTGTATACTTATACAAATTAAGTTCTACTTGGATTCTATTTATATAGAACCCAAATAGAACTCAAATAGAACTCAAATATGATATTTTCTTTTGCTACATATTGCGAGAGCTTTCGGTGACAACTCGTTCCAACTGTTTGAAGTTTTCTAACACACGGCCTGTTCCCAGCACAACACAGCACAAAGGATCGGCAGCAATGTGGGTAATAATTCCTGTTTCATGGCTAATCAGGGTATCTATGCCTTTGAGCAAAGCACCGCCACCAGCTAACATAATACCTCTGTCAATAATATCTGCTGCCAGTTCTGGAGGTGTGCGTTCCAGTGTCCGCTTCACAGCTTCTATAATTACTGATAGTGGTTCCAACATGCTTTCACGGATTTCTGGGGCTTTGATTGTTACAGTTCGCGGTAGACCAGAAAGCAGGTGTAAGCCTCGGACTTCCATCATGGCTTCATTATCATCATTAGTAGGATAGGCAGAACCAAGCCGAATCTTGATGTCTTCGGCAGTACGTTCACCAATGACTAAGTTATGAACTTTTTTAATATACTGAATGATCGCTTCAGTCAGTTCATCTCCAGCAATGCGTACTGATTCGCTGATTACCGTACCCTGAAGACTTAGCACCGCAACTTCTGTTGTACCACCACCAATATCGATGATCATGTTGCCAGTCGGTTCAGCAACAGGTAGTCCTGCACCAATTGCCGCAGCTATAGGTTCATCGATTAAATATACTTTTCTTGCTCCTGCTTGATGAGCTGCATCCATCACAGCTCGCCTTTCTACTCCTGTGACGCCACTGGGAATACCAATGACAATCCGGGGTAAAATTAGGGATCTGCCTTCATTTACACGCTGAATAAAGCTTTTCAGCATCAGCTCGGCTATATCGAAATCAGCGATTACACCATCACGCAAGGGGCGGAGGGCAATCACATTTCCAGGTGTGCGACCGAGCATTTTTTTGGCTTCTTCTCCCACTGCTAGTGCTACCTTTTCGTTGACATCGATCGCAACTACAGAAGGTTCTTGCAGTACAATACCTTTACCAGATACATAAACCAGGGTGTTAGCGGTACCGAGGTCGATACCCATATCCCATGATGTGCGAAAGTTCCTAAAAATACCCACGCGTCTCTAAGCCCCCTATGTGCGATACTTTTTGACTACAACGGAAAGAGTTAATCGTGCCGGATTTGATGAAGTTTTTATCCTGAGTTGAGTAAACTAGACTATATTTTTAGATGATTCCCAGGAATATTTACTATCTCTCAAGCTTCAATTTTTTGATATTCTCTGGTTAACTAAGTATATCCGTATACTTTTATGTGTTTCTCCAAGTAGTATGTATAATTTTTCAATTAAACTATATTGTTAACTGTTTAACACATTATTTTCAAGAGTTTCACAATTCGCTATGATAAAAGTCGGAATTAATCAGTACTCCTGTACTAAGAGGTAACGCATATGAGTATCAATATTGTCACCCTTGTTGGTCGTGTAGGTAGCGACCCTGATATAAAATATTTTGAATCAGGTAGTGTTAAGTGTAGATTGACACTAGCTGTTAATCGTCGCACTAAAGAAGGCGAACATACCGACTGGTTTAATTTAGAACTATGGGGAAAAACGGCGGAGGTAGCAGGTAATTATGTACGCAAAGGCAGACAAATTGCTGTCAAAGGTTCCTTAAAGTTTGACACATGGAGCGATCGCCAAACAGGAGCAAACCGATCCTCTCCAGTTATCCAAGTAGATCAACTAGATTTATTAGGCTCTAAGCGCGACGGAGAAGGCGGTACAGCAGATACGTCTTCAGAACATTTCTAATTTATCATTGGTCATTAGTTCTTAGTAATGCTAATGACCAATGACCAATGACTAATGACTAATAACTAATTTGCAACGTCACCGATGCTTCTACTTCCTGTTCACCGCCAATTACAGGGGTGGAAGCATCAGCTGACTTGGCAGCCTCAGCCCGTAAAAACATGGGTGGTCGAGGTGGAGTCGGATTATTAACTTGAATGCTCACTATTTCTTTGGATTTGAAACCCAAGGCACTGAAAACAGCATCAGCTTGCTGCCGCGCGTCTTGAGTAGCTTCTTTTAATGCTTGCTTTTGAGCAGCCGCGATCGCTTGATCATTCGCAACAAAACTAATGCCGTTAATTTGTGTTGCACCGGCTTTCACTGCATCATCCAATAATGTACCAGCTTGCTCGGTAGGAATACGAAAACTCACGGTGTTATTGGCAGCATAGCCTGTAATCCTCTGCACATTATTGGTGTAGCTGTAAACTGGGTTGAGACTGATACCAGTAGTTTGTAATTTTTCGACATTTTTGCTTTTGAGAAACGCAACTACAGCAGATGACCTCCGGGCGGCTTCTTGCTGTACCTCCTGTGCTGTTTTCCCTTGAATCTCCACTCCTAAACTTACTTGCGCCAGGGTTGCAGGAGTTGTTTCCACTCCGCGACCACTGACACTAAGGGTTCGCCACAATTTCTCCTTTTCTTGTGCCAACGCAGGTAGTACAAAAGTTGCACATAAAAGCATTGCTAAAGGCAGTATTTTCCACAAGTTCCCATTTGGAAACTGAAAACCGGGTAAAGCGGCTCTAGTCATCAGATTTGCACTCCTCAAAGTATTCACAGATGTTTTTAACAAGCGTATGTAACAATCTTGCAGTGGCCGTTGAGAGTCAACGGCTACCCCAAGTTTTTCACAACTTAAGTGCGATCGCACTTATCCGATTTGTATGTTCTTACTTTGACACTGCGATCGTCAAATGCTGAAATGGTTACATTTTTGGAAACTCAAAAAATTACACTAGCCTTTTTGGAGATTTTGCCGTGGCGTATTGGCTGCTGAAAACTGAGCCGGAAAATTATTCTTACTTTGATTTGGAACGGGAGGGCAGTACAGTTTGGGATGGAGTCAACAATTCTCTAGCGCTAAAACATCTACGTACCATGCTTCTTGGTGACGGACACTTTGCTCAACGGGGGGAACCCCCGCACGCAAGTGTCCTCGACTTGGCGTTAATTTATCACACAGGCAAAGAACGGCAAGTCATCGGTTTAGCAGAGATAGTTAGTCAACCCTATATCGATCCAGCACTCAATGACAGCAAACGGGCAGTTGTAGATGTACGGGCATTACGAAGAGTACACCAACCCGTTACCCTAGCCCAAATCAAACAGGATGGTAAATTCACAGACTTTGATTTGCTGCGACTTCCGAGACTGTCTGTAGTCCCGGTTGGGGAAGTCTACTGGCAGCCCTTGATTGAGTTGACAAATGGTACAAATTAATACCAGGTTAAAAAAACAATGGGACAATTCATAAACATTGGTGTCAACTTAAGCCTTGGCGAATAGAATTCGCGGCTATACAAACGAACGCGAACAGCGTCTGGCAGAGAAGTCCACCTCCGTGGACTAATACAAAATCAAACCGCAACGCGAGAGTCATTAGTTATTAGTAAGAAAGTCCTTGCTCAAGGCAGGCAAGCTCAGTGACCATCGTAGACATCGCATTCAAAAAAATTTACTTAATTTCACCTGGATTATTCTGAAATTTCCGGTAGTAAATTAATTCATAAGCTCATTACAACAATTGCTGCAATCATTTAAGCGTTTCTTATACATGGAAGAGGATTTGTTGCAAAGTATTAACCATTTGCAGCAACTGCTTATAGATTTGTAAGAAATGCTTAAGGGTTTCTTATATATGGAAGAGCATTTGTTGCAAAGTATTAAGCGTTTGCGGCAACTGCTTATAGATTTGCAAGAAATGCTTAAGGGTTTCTTATATATGGAAGAGCATTTGTTGCAAAGGTTTAAATTTTGATAGATAAAACTAGGGTGCATTACGGCTTAAGCGATCGTAGTCCTACCGTTACTGCCACAGCATTAGCTTTGACTATTGCCAATCACCTCTCCATTGGCACAGATAGATGTTTTTCAGAAACGCGTCAGAATCAAAGAGAAGGATTTTCACAGAACCCATGCATTTGTTAGATCCAATCAGCTTCACTTTTCCTCTGCTGGCCAGCGCAACACAAGCCGCAGACAGTTCAATGGTAGTCGCAGCAGTGCTACTAAGCTTAGTAGTCATTTATCTTGCTAGCAAAGTTGGTGGAGAGTTATCAAACCAAGTGGGTTTGCCGCCTGTCTTAGGCGAACTCGTAGGTGGTGTGGTAGTTGGCATCTCTGTTTTCCACCTTTTGGTGTTTCCAGAAGGCGGCACAGACAGTTCTAACTCTTTGATCATGTCCTTCCTTCAAATCACTGCTGGTTTAACCCCTGAAGCCACTCCAGCCGTGTTTGCAGCGCAATCCGAGGTGATTTCGGTTTTGGCAGAATTGGGTGTGATCATTCTGCTATTTGAAATCGGCTTGGAGTCGAACTTAAAAGACTTAATGGCAGTTGGTATCCAAGCTACCGTCGTCGCAGTAGTGGGGGTAGTAGTACCCTTTGCAGCTGGGACTGTGGGACTGATGACTTTGTTTGGTATCGATGCTATACCCGCAATTTTTGCTGGGGCGGCTTTGACTGCCACTAGTATTGGGATGACTTCCAAGGTGCTGTCAGAGTTGGGGCGACTCAATTCTAAAGAAGGGCAGATTATTTTAGGTGCTGCCGTAATTGACGATGTGTTAGGAATCATCGTTTTAGCGGTAGTTGCCAGCCTAGCTAAAGATGGCGTGGTGGATGTAAGTAAAGTTATTTATTTGATTATCAGCGCCACTGGTTTTATCTTGGGAGCAATCTTACTGGGGAATGTTTTCAATAAGTCCTTTGTGGCGATCGCTGATCAACTCAAAACACGCGGTGGACTGGTAATACCAGCATTCATCTTCGCTTTTGCAATGGCATACCTTGCCGCCATCATCCACTTAGAAGCAATTCTAGGAGCTTTTGCGGCAGGTTTAGTCCTAGAAGAGACAGATAAGCGTAAAGAACTGCAAACGCAAGTCTGTCCCATTGCCGATATGTTAGTGCCAATTTTCTTTGTGACTGTTGGGGCAAAAACCGATTTGGGAGTATTAAACCCAGCAATTCCCGACAATCGTGAAGGTCTAATTATGGCAACTTTCCTGATCACAGTAGCCATTCTCGGTAAAGTAATCACAGGTTTAAGCGTGTTTGGTCAACCGGAAATCAACCGTTTAGCGATCGGTGTAGGGATGATACCTAGAGGCGAAGTCGGGTTAGTGTTTGCTGGTGTCGGCGCTGCCAGTGGCGCTCTCTCGAAACCATTAGGGGCAGCAATTATCATGATGGTTATCTTGACAACCTTTTTAGCTCCTCCTTTGTTACGATTTGTATTTCCAGACCCAAAAACCGTAGACGGAGGCTCAGAGCAACTAATTTTAGATGGTTCCTCTGGGACATCGTTAGTAATTGAACCACCTCCGTCGAGGGTGCCAGCATCAAATGACAGCGGCAATTTGGAAGTAACCCCAGATTCTGGCGATCGTTAATCATTGGGCAAACAGGGCAATTCAATGCAAGGATTTTGGTGAAGCAGCGCGGTCTTGGGGGTTTCCCCCATGAGCGACTGCTGAACCCGAAGGGATTGACGATAGCGCCACGGAGAGCGAGTCCGCGTACTCCTGCGGAGGACAAGCTAGCAAGAGCGTCTGTCTGCGACACGCTATTCGCGTTCGTAGAGAGCTTGGATTAAATTTCAATTCTTTAATCCAAAATCCGTCTTAAAAAGTTTGCTCAACGGGGGGAACCCCCGCACGCAACTTTTGTCTCCGACACGCTCTTCGCGTTCGCAAAATCTAAATTCTAAAATTCTCATTCTCCCCCATCTCCCAAAGGCTATCTCAAGTGCCTTGGGATGCTGCCATTGTGCAGTGGAAACTTCTCTCCCCAAATCTCCGTCCCGTGTGATTGTAGAATAATCGTTTGTTTGTAATTTCTACCAGCATTCAGAATGTTACTTATTTCCGTTTCAGTTGTCAGTCCTCGGCTTGTGGAACTTTATCTGAATATTTTCTAGGTAATTGGGAGTAACACCCGTAAATTTTGCTAGATCATCTGACAGTAATGGGAATAATTTACTCAGTGCATCAATGGCAACAAAGAACAAATACTTATCAGTGAACGGCTATCAGTTATCAGTTTTCTAGCTTTATTGGGAGTCAAAGTCCCCCACCTCTACAGGTGGAAGGTTTCACATGGGGATTTAGACCCAATATGAAACTTGATAACTGATTTAAGTGTCTACTTACAGCAGTTTTCAAGTATTTAGACTACTACTGAGACGGGAGTGGGGAGTGGTGTAGTTCAATTACTTGAAAAGTACTGTAATAACAGCTTAAAAATCAAAAAAGGCATCAAAGGTCAAGTTGAGGTGGTGACAGTGTGGATGATTTACCAATAAGTTGAGATATTGACGGCTGCCATGAACGTGAATTAGGAGAAAGGACTGTGAAATTACACTGGTTACTAGCCAGCACTATTGGAACTATCTTCATGCTATCGTCGCCAGCAATGGCTGCGAGACTTGAATCTTGGCGCTTTGATGCCAATCAAAACAGGCTGGAAATTAATACTGTGGGAACAGTTCAACCCCAGGCACAGCTAATTTTCAACCCGACTCGGCTGGTAATTGATTTGCCAGGAACCACATTTGGGCGTCCGCAGCTAACCCAACAGGTGGGCGGTGGAATTCGCTCGATCCGTGTTGGGCAGTTTGATACAGATACAACACGTATAGTCATCGAACTGACTCCTGGTTATACTCTTGACCCCAAACGAGTCCAATTTGTTGGTACAGGCGAATCCCCTGCGGGGACAGTTCCTGAACGCTGGACGGTGCAATTACCTAAGCCAGAAGTCGATAAAGTTGCCTCATTTCCCAGAAGTGCTTACAGTGTTGTTACTCCAAACTCTGAGCCTCAACCTGGTATTTCAAGGGTTGCCACTACTACACGAGGGGCGACTCAACTTGAGAACTTACAAGTAACAGGCGATGGGTTGTTCATTCGCACCAGTGGTGGTAATCCTCGGATTCAGGTAATTCGCAGCCGCGATCGCGCTACCATCTTCATGGATATCTCTGACGCATCTTTATCACCACGTCTGGCGCAACAGAATAATATACCCGTTAACAAATATGGTGTTAGCCGCGTTGAATTTACCTCATTACAAACCCAACCTCCTGGCGTCCGCCTGGCTTTGCGGGTAGATAAAAATAGCCCAGACTGGCAAATAACTAATAGTAACGGCAGTGGTTTGGTAGTTCTACCTAGTCGCGTTGTCAGATTGCCTGGAAGTAGTAATTTAAACAACCTACCGGCCAATCAGTCAGAACCCATTTCCTTTGGCAGCAGACTATCTGCCAACAACTCGCCAGCAACAATTGAGTCTGTGCAACTAGCTGATAATGGCAGACAACTGCTAATTAGAGGCGATCAACCTTTATCTGCTACGGGAGTCTGGGATAGAGCCTCTGGTCTGTTCCGTGTCACAATTCTCAATGCTAACCTAGCTAAGAGAGTCACAGGCCCTACCTTTGCTGCCAATAGCCCCATTCTCCGGGTACGTCTGCAACCCCAAAAACCCAACACTGTCATTGTCTTAGTTCAACCAGCAGCCGGAGTGCAAATTGGGCAACCCAAGCAAATCGGCGGCCAGCTTTTGTCTCTACCCATACAAAGCTCTCGGCGTGTTGTCGCCCTCCCTGGAAGACCCCCCTTTGCTTTACCTGGGCTACCACCGCCAAACCGGGGGCCATTCCCAGACTCAAATAATCCCAATCCCCAGCCCCTATTTCAACCACAGCGCCGAGTTACCAATGGGCGAGTGGTAGTTATTGTTGACCCAGGACATGGCGGTAAAGACTCTGGAGCGCTTGGACTTGGGGGGGCACGCGAAAAGGATGTTATCTTGCCTATTGGTAGGAAACTGGCTCAGATTTTGCAGCAAAATGGCATACAAGTAATTCTGACGCGGGATTCTGACTATTTTGTTACTCTTCCGGGACGAGTGCAATTAGCAGAGCGAGCTAACGCTGATGTATTTGTTAGCATCCACGCTAATTCAGCAGGTGCGAGTCGTCCAGATGTTAATGGCTTGGAAGTCTATTATTACGACAGTGGTTTAGGTCTAGCTCGCATTGTCCGCAGTAGTATTCTCCAAAGTATTGGTACTCTCAAAGACAGGGGAGTGCGACGAGCCAGATTTTATGTCCTCAGAAAAAGTTCTATGCCCTCCATCCTTGTGGAAACTGGTTATATGACTGGTCGAGAGGATATGGCTAGGCTGAGAACCTCAGCTTACCAAAATCGAATGGCAGAAGCGATCGCTCGTGGTATCCTTCAATATCTAAAGAGAAGATAAATAATTTAGTCGAAATTATTTAGTAAATACATCTAATCTTTACCATTTTTATGCAATTTAGTAGTAAAACAATTTAAGTATTCTTGCTGCGGGGCAAGAGTAGTTTCTTTGCTATTGTCATCTGATAGCTTGCAAGTCAGCAGATTTTGGATTTGAGATTTGAGATTTGAGATTTTAAATTTTGGATTTGTGTCACCCCCAAGGGGTGTTAGTGTAGCGGGACTAACGTCCGGCATAAACCTAAAAGACGCTCCTCCAGCGTTCGCGACTGTACGTAGCGTCTGACTCGCTCTTAGTGGCGCTATCGGTTTTTCTTCAATCGGGAATCTAAAATCTAAAATTGGCAGTCAAATTTATATAGGCTAATGGCATGGCAAAATCAGAAGAGCGTGCTATGTTTTACGCCATTAGCTGTGTCTTAATAAAAGCACAAAACTCAAGTGTGTGCGGTGATGGTGTGAGGATTTGCCAACCAATATGTTGAGATGTTGACCGCTGCCATGAATGTGAATCAGGAGAAAGGACTGTGAAATTACACTGGTTACTATCCAGTACTATTGGAACTATCTTCATGCTATCGTCGCCGGCAATGGCCGCGAAACTCGAATCTTGGCGTTTTGATGCCAATCAAAATAAGCTGGAAATTAATACTTTAGGGGATGTTCAACCCCAAGCACAATTAATTTTTAACCCGACTCGTTTGGTAATTGATTTGCCAGGAACCACATTTGGGCGTCCGCAGCTAACCCAGCAAGTGGGCGGTGGAATTCGTTCGATCAGGGTTGGGCAGTTTGACGAACAAACAACGCGCATAGTCGTTGAATTGACTGCTGGCTATACTCTTGACCCCAAAGGAGTGCAATTTGTGGGCACAACTGGCGATCGCTGGACAGTGCAGTTACCTACGCCAGAAGCCGAAAATGTCCCCTCAAAAAATACTGAGGGGCAGCAAGGAGAAGTTATAGCCAGAGAAACTTCACCGAAAACATCTACACCAACGTTCTCCCCAAGGAATATTTACAATGTAGTGAGAACTGGCACTGTCAATCCACTTAACAACAGAATGGTTGTCGCCAGAGTTACTCAAATTGAGAACTTACGGGTAACAGGCGATGGGTTTTTCATCAGTACAAGTGGTGGTAATCCTCAGGTTCAGGTAAATCGTAGCAACGATCAAAAAGCAATCAACATCGACATTGCTGGCGCAACTTTATCACCAAATCTAGAGCAGCGAGATTTGTCGATTAATCGCTATGGTGTCAGCCGTATCCAGTTCACCCAACTGCAAACAAGCCCATCTGTTGTTCGCCTGACTTTACGGGTAGACGAAAATAGTCCAAATTGGCGAGCAACCACTAGCAGTGGTGGTGGTTTTGTGGTTCTACCCAATCGTGGCGTTGCCCAGTTGTCTGGAGGTAATAATCCACGCCCTATACAACCTGCTAATAGCTCACTTGCTAGGATTCAGTCTGTGGAACTGGCTAATAATGGCACACAACTGTTGATTAGAGCCGACCAAACTTTATCTGCTACAGGCGGCTGGGATAGAACTTCTGGTCTGTTCCGCATCACTATTAACAATGCTAAATTAGCTCCCAAAGTTATAGGCCCTGCCTTTAGTGCTAATAGCCCTATCCTGCGGGTACGCCTGCAACCACAAGAATCCAATACTGTCATCGTCTTGGTTCAACCAGCAGCCGATGTGCAAATTGGGGAACTCAACCAGGTTGGCGATCAGCTTTTAGCTCTAGAATTAAAACGCTCTGGTAGCATCATCACACCCCCCATTACTTTACCTCCCCTACCATCAGTAAACTCAGGACAATTCCCAAACCCCACAGATAATCCCCGTCCAATCTCTCAGCCACGGACACACGCCTCCGTTCCCAGAGGGAAATTGCTAGTAGTTATTGACCCAGGACATGGTGGAAAAGATTCAGGTGCTCCAGGTCTGGGCGGACTTTTAGAAAAGGATGTAATCCTGCCTATTGGTAAAAGGGTAGGAGCAATCTTAGAGCAAAATGGTGTACAAGCGGTACTAACGCGGGATGCTGACTTTTTTGTAGAACTTCAGGGACGGGTAGAGATTGCTAAACGAGTTAATGCGACTTTGTTTGTCAGCATTCACGCTAATTCGGTTGATAATCGCCCTGATGTCAATGGGTTAGAAGTCTATTATTATGACAGTGGTTATGCTCTGGCTGAAGTAGTTCGCAATACCATCCTCCAGGACATCGGTACTATCAAAAACCGGGGAACCCGCAAAGCCAGATTCTACGTTCTCAGGAAAAGCTCTATGCCCTCGATTTTAGTGGAAACAGGCTATATGACTGGTTACGAGGATAATCCCAGATTGGGAACACCAGAGTATCAAAATCGGATGGCAGAAGCGATCGCTCGTGGCATCCTTAAATACTTAAAGCAGAGGTAATATAGTACAAATTACTAATAAAAGAAGTAGTATTTAAACTTCTTTTACGTGCAGAATTTAGTGGTCAATTTGGAGATTGTCTGCTAAATTCTGTATTCTAAATCCAAAAACCTAAATCAACATCTGCCTGTGTATTCATCTTCAATCTTTGAAGGAAATCTTGACGATTTTTGTGATCAAGAACCCCAGCGCGCACCAATTGGCATCTTTGATAGTGGTGTGGGTGGACTGACTGTACTGCGACAACTATATCGGCAACTCCCCAATGAATCAATTATTTACTTTGGGGATACAGATCGACTTCCTTACGGAATTCGTTCACAAACAGAAATTTTACAATTTACGCGTGAAATTATTACCTGGCTACAACAGCAGCAGGTAAAAATGGTGATTATGGCTTGCAACACCAGTTCTGCCCTCGCCCTAGAAACCGTGCGTCAAGAATTCAGCATACCCATTTTGGGAGTAATTCTACCGGGTGCAAAAGCTGCGGTGCAGCAAGGAAAACGCATTGGTGTAATTGCCACTCCAGCTACGGCTAAGAGTAATGCTTATAAGCACGCCATACTCGAAATAAATCCTAATGTCCAAGTCTGGCAAGTTGGATGTCCAGAGTTTGTGCCACTCATCGAGCAAAACCGCATTCACGACCCCTACACTGCTGAAGTAGCACGAGCCTACCTAGAGCCTCTATTAGAGCAGGAAATTGACACCTTAGTTCACGGCTGTACCCATTATCCTCACCTCACGCCAATACTGCGATCGCTCCTCCCCTCTCAAGTCCAGTTGATTGATCCAGCTGTTCATGTTGTGGCAGCTTGTGCCCAAGAGCTAGAGTTACTAGGCTTAAGAAATACCCACCTCCCACTGCCAACTCGCTTCGCCGTTAGCGGTTGTCCGCAACAATTTTCCCAGTCAGGAGTGCAGTGGCTAGGCTATACCCCAGTCGTTGAAGAGGTTTGCTTCACTAATACCGCTATTTCCCAACTCTAATAAAACTAATTTGTCCTTATCCTTAGCCCTTTAATGAAAACAAATGACCAAGGATAAAGGACAAATGACTATTGACTATTTACTGCTTGAGTCACCTTTGCCCTTACTGACATCTCCTGCTTGTGTTTCCCTTTGGCAGATGAAGGCAAACTTGTAGGAACAGTCTTTGTGCCCGTTCGCTTCGCCAGTGCTAATAACAGGTAGACTGTAAACAAATATCCAGACGCTAAAATAAAAATCATCATAGACATACTTCCGTAAATCATTGTTCTACTAGCACCTTTTCAAACAAATATAAAATTCCATAAAATTAGTAAAACCTCAGCCAACCAAGTGCATTCTTGATGGCTGTATCTGACTATGGTAAAATTACCTATAGAGATAAAATTATCTCCGGACAAAGAATTTATTATCTAATGCGACTTCTTGCAGACCATAGATCCCACAGTAGCTAGCTTGTCGTTTGGCAATCTAAAACTACGATTCTCACCGGTCTACTTTATCTGCTTTATTTTTGGTCAAACTGCTGTGAAAAGAGCAATGCTTGCGCTCAACGTGCGCTGAAAACGTGTAGCGGCTTCCCATAGGGGATATCGCATAGCTCCAAACCAGGAGTTTCGCTTATCGGAGGAAAAATAAAAGGAATTATTCCTTTAATCTAAGCTACGACTAGTTATTTTAGACTCACATCACCAAGCCAGTAAAATCAACTAGTAGATGACTTACTTTTGGGATGTGAATATCTGAAAAATTTAAAATTCCTATATTTTAGCCTAACACAACGACCCTGAATTTTAAGCCCACTCGGCTGCTAAATTTCAAATTTTTTGAATAGCTGCACTTGAGTCTTGGGGAAATTTAGTCTTACTCATTGGCAACAAATTTAAATCGTATCCATTTTGTCACTAAGTAATATTGCTTAGAATATCTTTTTAACTGTGGCGAGAAACGTGGACAGGGGAACTACCTAAGACAATTTAAGCTTATATTTATTCCCGTCTACTGAGAATTCATGTTTTAAGTGATTTTAAAACCGGAATTTGGAAAAATTAAGCATAATTGCTTATTGACATAACCACTATTAAGCTTAATTATCACCCATAGACTGATGAATATGGGATTACTTTATGAAAACTTTGCGCTGGCACATGGTTATCTTAAAATGAGTATAGGATATGTAAACTTTCGTAACCTAAGTCAGAGTCCGCCCATCCATGACCCCAGCCACCTCCCTGTTTACCCCTGTGGAAGCAGACCTGCGACTACTAGCAGATAACCTAAAACAGCTAGTTGGAAATCGCCACCCCATTTTGTTTGCAGCAGCCGAACATTTATTCGGAGCTGGGGGAAAGCGTATCAGACCAGCAATTGTCCTGTTAATATCGCGGGCAACAATGTTAGAACAAGACATTACGCCCCGTCACCGCCGCCTAGCTGAGATTACGGAAATGATTCACACAGCAAGCTTGGTACATGACGATGTGCTAGATGAATCAGACGTGCGGCGAGGCGTTCCCACGGTTCATAGTTTGTTCGGTAACCGCATTGCCATATTAGCAGGAGATTTTCTCTTTGCCCAATCGTCGTGGTATTTAGCAAACTTGGACAATTTGGAGGTGGTGAAACTGCTCTCAGAAGTGATTATGGATCTGGCTACTGGGGAGATCCAGCAGGGGCTGAATCGTTTTGATATTGGTATCTCTATTGAAACTTACCTCCAGAAGAGTTATTACAAAACAGCTTCGTTAATCGCCAACAGTTCTAAAGCTGCTGGGTTACTCAGTGAAGTCTCACGAGAAACTGTTGAGCATATGTATAGCTACGGTCGTCATTTTGGTATAGCATTTCAAATTGTTGATGACATTCTAGATTTCACCAGTACAACAGATGCCTTGGGTAAACCAGTGGGGTCGGATCTCAAAAGTGGTAATCTGACTGCACCCGTTTTATTTGCTTTAGCCCAAAAACCATCCTTGGAAGCGCTGATTGATCGAGAGTTTGCCCAAGAAGGGGATTTAGAGCAAGCACTGGAACTAATTCAAGATAGTCAAGGTATACAGCAGGCTCAAGAGTTAGCTGCTCACCATGCTAAGTTAGCAATTGAACATCTTGCAGTTCTCCCACCCTCAGAATCCCACCAGGCATTGATTAACATAGCTGAGTACACATTGAGTCGCCTCTATTAAATCAGTTATCAGTTCTCAGGTAGAAAGCAAAGATTTAGGTGTAGGGTGGAATGGTACTTACTTAAGCAAAAGTTGCTGCCCAGATCGCCGACTTCTTCAAGAAGTCGGGAATCTAAATCCAGCGATTTAGTAAGCGACAATCCACCCTACTAAGGAATTTCCAACAAATAAATTATCCAATTTTGTGGGGTATTTTTTTATCGTAAATTAAAGGGTTTAAATAAGAGTCTGTTGGCTATAGCGTGCCGTAGGCAAAATGCCTTTAATGCGTGAATGCGTGAATGCGTGAATTGTTATTTGTCAGTCTCTAATATCGAAGAATTTATTTTTTCGGATTCCCTTAGTACAGCTCATATTTCATTAACTGACAGGGCAACGTTCCATTGAACACCGCAATCCTCTGGGATGATTTTAGTCCAATGGATTGAGATAGTTCCTTGTTGCCACTCAGCACAAACGCAGTCCAGCCTTTGAAGCGTTGTTTTAGGACATCGCCCAAAAGTTTATAGAACGCCCCTAAATCACTATCTCGCCCCAGTCGTTCGCCATAGGGTGGATTGCAGAATAAAACCCCACTGTCTGCGGGGGCGACAACATCGGCAAGCTCCATTTGAGAAAACCATACATGGTTATCAACGCCGCAGTTTTGAGCATTGTTAATCGCCTGTTCAATCACATTTTCATCGCGATCGCTTCCCCAAATAGGCGCGGTCAGGGTATCGAGTTGGCTGTCCTTAGCTTCTTGGAGCAGCTTTTCTAAAAGGGACAGATCAAAATCGAGCCAATTTTCAAATCCAAAGCACTCACGAAACAGCCCTGGTGCTATGTTCAGCGCCTTTAAGCTAGCTTCCAGGGGTAAAGTGCCAGATCCACACAGAGGATCATAGAACATTTGGTCTGGCTGCCAACCCGAAAGTTGAATCAGGGCAGCAGCTAGAGATTCCTTTAGAGGGGCTGATCCAACCGCAGGACGGTAGCCTCGGCGGTGCAGACTATTTCCAGAACTGTCGAGTTTAACGGTACAAAAGTCGCGTTCAATATGAACATTGATCCGCACATCTGGTTCATGAAGTTCTACATTTGAACGCTCACCCAGATTTTCCTGTTGCTGGTCAACGATCGCATTTTTGACTTGGAGAGAGGTGAAGTGGCTGTGGTTGAGGTGATCGTTTTTCCCTGTGGTATTCACCGCCAACGTCATGTCTGGCGTGAGATAGTTTAGCCAATCGATAGTCTGGATGCCGCGATAGAGATCCTTGGCATCAAGGCAAGGAAACTCATGGATATTCACCAAGATTCGGAATGGCAGCCTAGCCCAGAGGTTGACGCGATAAAGCAGAGTGCGATCGCCTTCAAAGGCGACACCGCAAAACCCTGGCTCTACGGAATGGGCACCGAGTTGCTCTAACTCCTGAGCCGCGAGGGTTTCTAATCCGCGAGCAACCGTTGCAAAATACTGATTCATCCTCTAATCCAAAGCATTGTCTTCACTGCTGGCCCATTGACGCACTTTAGCCTAACTCATATCTTATGACATTCTCTCTCGTTAAGTCTGCGACCATGACCTTAGTAGGGTACAACGAAATTAAGTAACTCAGCATAACTTGCCCCAGACAAACGTAATTAAGGCTGAGTCAGGACACAGCAAATATTTTTTGAAAGAGATTATATTTCATCAGTTTAAGTACTATCTTAAATCAATTAACACTGCTAATATCAAGCTGAAATAGTGTTTAGCCACTTTGTAATACAACCCATTAAGCAAAATACTCAGAGGGATAAAATATGACTTTAGTATCTGATATTATTCTGCTAGAAGACTTAACAGCGTCAAATGATTACCAATTGGGCGAGCTAAAAGCCGTACTTCCTGCAATGGTAAATCGGTTAACCAATCCGATTTTAGCGAGTATCTTTGGTAATGACCTGAAATTTGGTATTGCCTCTTTTAAGGATAAGCCA
This sequence comes from Nostoc sp. JL33, assembly GCF_017114985.1. Lineage (GTDB taxonomy): Bacteria > Cyanobacteriota > Cyanobacteriia > Cyanobacteriales > Nostocaceae > Nostoc. Next base: position 22,970 of record NZ_JABXKP010000091.1, read on the forward strand.
ATTCCGCCTTTTGGAGGTTATGCTGACTATGTATATCAAGCAGAAGTCCCTTTGACAAATGATGTCACAACAGTTAAAGACAAAGATTTTGGCTTTAAAGCTTTTGGGGGCAATGATGATTCCGAATCACAATTAGACGCACTCTTGTATGCAGCTTTAGATAGCGGTGGCAGTCTCGGTTATAGAGTAGGTTCATTTCGCATTGTTTTCCTAGCCACCGATAGTATTTATCACGTTGCCGGAGATCGTGCAGCAGTTAGTCCAAGTGATACTATTGCCAATAATGGAGATAGTGCAATTGATCCTAATGAAGATTATCCAGAGATAGAACAAGTAAAAACTGCGCTGGAAGCAAATAACATTATTCCAATTTTTCTAGCTACGAGTGATGTTGTAGTCGATTACGAGGGACTAGTTGCCAAGCTTGGTCGAGGTGGTGTAGTGACTTTTGGTTCTCAAAGTGAGAATGTTGCTGATGCCATAAAAGAGGCAATTGCTCGATCCAGAAATGTGATAAGTAATGATGTTGCTACAACAAATGGAGATGATACCTTTAGTCGGGGGGATTTTTCGCCTAGCGATCAGGTTATTTTTGCTGGGGGCGGTGATGACAGTATTTCGCTTTCTGGTGTTGCTGGCAACCATTACATCGATGGGGGGAGCGGTGATGACATCCTTTTTGGTGGTTCTGGTGCGGACAGAATAGATGGGGGTAGTGATGACGACAACCTTGTGGGGCGCAACGGTGATGATACTCTCTTTGGTAGTAGTGGAAAAGATATTCTGAGCGGGGACAACGGCAACGATTACCTACAAGGAGATAGCGGGGACGACATCTTAACAGGAGGCGCCGATTCAGATAAGTTTGCATTTGCAACAGGATCAAAGTTTGATATTAGGGAACTCGGAGTTGATATTATTAATGACTTCACTCCTGATCAAGACCAGATCCAACTATCGAAATATACTTTTACTGCTCTAACTAACTCGGCCTTCCCAACTACATTAGATTCCGCAGACTTTGCCACAGTCACGAACGATAGTTTCGCAGCAGCTAGTAGTGCGGTGATTGTTTATAACAGCGTAAATGGTAGTCTCTTTTATAACCCCAATGGTTCGGCGGATGGTTTTGCTGATACTGATATTAATTTGGGGGGTAAATTTGCCCAATTGGGTGCTACCTATTTTCCGGCTCTAACTACCGCTAGTTTTGAGGTAGTTTTATGATTGATTTAGTTTTCTTTTCAACTTCCCACAAAGCTGATCGCTCTGCTTACGAATTGCTGTCTGCTTGAGCCACCTTAAAAAGTGAGATGCTCCCAGGCAAATGAATTGAACTGAAATTAATCTAAATAAGTCGGCGTTAAGATTTCAAGCTATGTTAAAAAATTTCAATGTAGGATGCGTTAGTCTACGGCATAACGCATCCTACATTGAAATTTCTATTTCTTCATATAGATTGAATTTTTCTCGCCGACTTACTTATCGAAAGTAGTTATTTTCCAAACCATGATTTAACCTCCGATTTCTTTAGACCGAAAAGTTTTCTGTAAGCCTTCCAACCGTTGATTCGAGCTAGGAAACGCTTCTAAAATCAATCATTGTTTGACGATAAGTATCTGGCAAACCTGTATCAAAACACTTACCTTTAACAACATATCCTGTCATTCCCTCTTCCTGACACAATCTATCAAGACAAGATGTTAACTGAAATTCGCCTCGTTCTCGGAAATTTTGGTTGATGTGTTCTGCGAGAAAGTCAAAAATCTTCGGCGTTAGTAAATACAAACCAAATATACATAAAAACTCATTTTCTGCCATTCCCTCTACACGCAAATGCTGCTGTGCATAATCAATGGTAGGCTTTTCATAGAGTTGTGTAACTTTCAAAATCGAGTTTAACTCTTGCCAAGCTCCTGTTACACACCCAGCTTTATCAATAATCTCTGCTGGCATTGTAGTTAAACTCACAACGCTTTGATTAACTTGTTCGTAAACATCTAAAACTTGACTAGCACAAGATTTTTCAATATCAGATGCATAAATGTGGTCGCCCAACATTAGCAAAAACGGCTCATTTTGCACCCAATCCTGGGCACAAAATACCGCATGACCATAGCCTAATTGCTCCTCTTGCAATAAAATAGTAATTCTGCTTCCTAAATCTTCGAGATATCGGCTATATTCTTGATTTTGCGGTGAAAGTTTATCGAAAAGTTCTTTTTTAGGTGGGTTTTTCAATAAATCTTCAAATATTTCTTTGTCATCCGGCTGTACCACGATCGCTACTTCGGCAATTCCAGCACTAATTGCCTCTTCAATAATTGCTAAAATCACAGGTTTTGCCCTACCATCTCGATCAATAATCGGGAAAAGTTCTTTTTTCACAACTTTGGTAGCTGGAAACAACCGAGTCCCGAAACCAGCTACCGGAATCACAGCTTTTCTAACTTTATTTTTCTGCATAAGCAATTCGTCACCCCAACTTCTCAAACAACTTTGCCAACACCACATTAGAAAACAAAAAACCTTGTGGATCAATCAAACGCAACCTTCCCCCACCAACTTCCACCCAACCTTTATCAATGTACAGTTGCAAACACCTGCAAATTTCCTCTACCTTCTCTTCCCCATAAGCTTCCGCCAACGTCGCCAAACTTACACCCTCTGCCAAACGCAATCCCAACATTAACGTTTCTAACAATACTTCCTTTGGGGGAGTCACATCACAATCAATCACACCGCCAGCTTGTACCCACTGGTAATACTCTTTAGTTTTACGCGGACGAGTGAAGCGCTTCCCTTCAAGATAACTCGCGGCACCCATACCAAAGCCATAATAAGGGCGGTTTTGCCAATAAACTCGATTATGCCGACATTGATGACCCGGTTGAGCATAATTGGAAATTTCATAATGCTCATAACCTGCGCTAGTCAAAACCTGCTGCCCCATCTGGTACATTTTGACTGTGGCTTCATCCGTGGGCAAAGGAGTATCACCGGGTTTGTAGTAACGACCAAAGGCTGTACCTGGCTCAATGGTAAGATCATAGATGGAAATGTGAGTCGGTGCGATCGCTACCGCTTTTTCGAGAGAATCTTGCCATTGAACCAAAGACTGATGCGGCAACCCAGAAATTAGGTCTAAGCTAAATTCGGGAATCTCGACTTGGTGGATTAGTTTTACCGCCGCAAAGATATCTTCAACTGAGTGCGATCGCCCCGCCGTTTGCAATAATTCTTCCTGAAAGGCTTGTACACCCAAACTTACCCGGTTCACACCTGCACTGCGATAGCCTGCTATATGTGCTAAATCAAAGGTGCCCGGGTCGATTTCCATAGAAATTTCTGCCCCAGACGCAATCCCAAAATGCTTCTCTAGCTTTGCTACTATACGTTGTAACTGCTCTATTGATAGCAGCGAAGGAGTACCACCACCGAAGAAAATTGTCTTCAGGGGTTGACCAAATGCTGGTGTAATCGCAATTTCTTCACATAGCACCTCAACATATTGGGAGATAGTACCAGATGTTTCGCCCCGCAAGCGATCGCCCACAACAGACACCGGGAAATCACAATAAAAACACCGCCGTCTGCAAAAGGGAATATGCACATAAGCAGAACTCGCAATTCCAGAAATACTAAATTTTTGACTCATTTTGAGAAAAGTTTTAAGTTAAGCTAACTGCGAATTAGAGATAATGAAAATGAGCCGTTTATTTACAGGTTTTTGTCGTTTTACAACGAAATAATGAAAAATATTAAGATAAAAGCCTTTCGTTATAATAATTGCAGATATTGCCTTACTAAACCCTTAGTGTAAGTCAATATTGATTAGTTTATCTTACCGATGAAATAAAAAATACTTAACTTTATCGGTTAACACAGTTGCAGGAAAACAAGACAACCATGCTTGACGCCATTATTATTTTCTCATTTATCCTAGCAGCGTCGGGAATAGGGTTCTACAGCATTGAACTACTACCCAATAGCACGCTGGATCAGGTAACAAACATTGAAGCTTTACGCTTAATTGTTGCCGTCTTTGCCGCTATTATTGGTGGTGCGATCGGGCTGAGTTTCCAGACGACATATCGTCGCCTAGAATCACAAATCAAAGAAATGCCTCTGGAAGTGATCTTAACTCGTGCCATTGGCTTAGTGATTGGGCTATTACTAGCTAACCTGATGCTAGCCCCACTATTTTTGCTACCTATCCCGGCAGATTTTGGATTTATTAAGCCACTGGTGGCAGTTGTCGGCAGTATTATCCTCTCCGTCACTGGCATGAATTTGGCAGACACCCACGGGCGAGGCTTACTGCGGTTCATTAATCCCAACACCGTCGAATCGATGGTAGTGGAAGGAACGCTAAAACCCGCCAATACCAAAGTTTTAGACACCAGTTGCATTATCGATGGTCGCATTGAAGCCTTACTAGAAACAGGGTTTTTAGAAGGGCAAATTCTCGTGCCGCAGTTTGTCTTGCAAGAACTGCAACAAGTAGCCGATGCTAGCAAAGACCAAAAGCGAGTGCGGGGAAGACGAGGGCTAGAAATTCTCAACCGGATTAAGGAAGATTACCCCGATCGCATCCTGATTAATACAATTGACTACGAAGATATTCCCACAGTGGATGCCAAGTTAGTGCGCTTTGCCCAAGAAATTAGCGGCACACTGCTAACTAACGACTACAACTTGTCTAAAGTTGCCAGTGTTCAAAAAGTACCTGTTTTGAATGTAAATGATTTAGTGAATGCCGTCCGTCCCAGTTATTTACCTGGTGACAACCTTGATTTGAAAATTCTCAAAGAAGGTAAAGAACCCAGCCAAGGCATTGGCTACCTAGATGACGGCACAATGGTTGTTGTTGAAGAAGGTAGCAATTATGTGGGCGGTGAACTGCGGGTAGTAGTCACCAGTGCTTTACAAACTACAGCAGGACGGATGATTTTTGCCAAACCCCAAGCTTCAGCATTGGCGTGAGGAAAGAAAATTCAAAGCCTCTCTCCTTTTAGGAGAGAGGTTTAATATTTTTTATTTGGAAGTTCTTAAGTGTGAAACTCTGGTTAAGTGAGAAACTAAAACTTTAAAATGGAAAAATGTTCACTGATAACTGTTTTTTAAAGAATTTTAGGTTTAACCGAGAGTTTAGTTAGTCGGGTGGTGTTAGGGAAAGAAAAAATTTCTTTTCTGCCTGATTTAGAAAATTTTTTTAAAGGAATGTGAGATTTAAAATTTTGGATGTGGGATTGTATCTAAAAAATCCTACATCCAAAATTTTTCTATGCAATATCAGGGGGTACCTGTTTAGGCGATCGCTGTTGTCGCAACTGTTTCTGTATGAGTTTTTCTAGTTCAGTTCGCCGAACTTCAACGGTATGAGTGGTCTGACCCGGCGTTTCCAAAAAAACGATACTATCTACGGGTTCCAATGCCACCATTTGGAACAAAATATGGGTGACGGGAACAATTTTAGCTAGCATTTGAGGGTCAAGCCCAGCAGGGGAAATTAGAGAGACATCTTGTATGGTAGGGAAAGCGTAAATCACACGCTTTTCCAATCCTGGATTAGTACGATTGCTCAATGTAGTTAAAACCCAACTTTCCTCTGAATTTTGGAGAATATAGTATTGGGAGTAACGTAATTTTTGAGCGATCGCTCTAAGGGCAGGAGCAATTGCTGCAACAAGATATGGTGTCATACCATCGCGGGGTGCATTGTCAATCAGCAATTGAATTTGTGCTTCTAAATCCATAATGACTTGTATACGGCTCCTGGGTAATGGCAATAATATCTATCAAAGTGTGAACAATCCCATCGAAGTTGGGAATAATAAAATCAGCCACATTCTCAATGTTGTAGGATTGGTCTGCGTTTAGCTTATACGTAAAACCGAAAAAGCCAATACCCACAGTCGTACAGGTTGTATTTAAATACTTAGGGTCTTTTGAAAACCGAGACTATGAATTCAGCCGCAACCGTAACTATTCCATCTGCAAATATTCTGGGAGAAAATTCTAAAGGCGTGGAGGTGATCTTTCAACTCCTGTCCAGGGAGTTTCAACAATCAACCAAAGCTTCGGCACAGAATTGCCACGACGTCGCAACACGTATCACTACCGAAGTCTACCGGATTTGTCATGAAAGCAAACGTATCCAAGCTTCTGGGTCTGTAGAAAGCTCGGCAATGACCCTGGCGAGGCATCGGCTGCAACAGTGTCTCAGGTACTATCAGTTGGGTTCAAATCGGGGCAGGGTAGAATTACACAGTACTCTGAGTGCGATTGTTTATCGATACATTAATCCCCCTCAGAAGCAATTGAGCTATCAAGGGCGGCTGACTATAATTGAAGATTTCCTCCAGAGTTTTTATCTAGAGGCGTTGAACGCTTTCCGGCGAGAAAATCAACTTGATGCCACTTATCGCCCTCAGACACTTTTGGAATTGTCCGAGTATATGGCATTTACCGAGCGCTACGGCAAGCGACGCATTCCCTTACCAGGCCGTCAGCAGCAGCTAATTATCCTCCGGGCGCAAACTTTTTCCCAACACCAGCCCCCAGAAACCAGCGTAGATATAGAACAAGCCGCAGAAGGTAGCAATAATGAAGGTGATGGTTCTTGGGAAGAGCCAGCAGTTCACCAATTGCGCTCCACAATGGCAACGCAAGCCGAACCCGAACCCGAAGAAGACACCTTGCGTTCCGTTGTCGTTACCGAATTAATGAATTATCTCGAACAACGACAACAATCTGACTGCGCTGATTACTTTTCCCTGCGCCTCCAGGATTTATCAGCACAAGAAATTGAGTCGGTTTTAGGCTTAACTCCTCGTCAGAGAGATTATTTGCAGCAGCGCTTTAAGTATCATTTAATTCGGTTTGCCTTGTTGCACCGTTGGGAATTAGTTCACGAATGGCTGGAAGCTTCTTTGCACACCAATTTGGGCTTAACTCCCCAGCAATGGCAAGTATACACAGCACAACTGGACAATAAGCAACGATCTTTATTAGAGTTGAAGCAACAAGGACAACCTGATGAAAAAATAGCAAAAACTTTAGGGCTGTCAATGGCACAACTTCAAAAACGATGGTTTAAGATTCTTGAACAAGCTTGGGAAATTCGTAACTCATTAGTGTCCGGATCAGGTGCATCTACTCATGAATAGTGACTCAGAATCCTTACAACACCAGTGTCTCGATTGGTTATTGACAGATAATGTCAAAAATAACGAGCAATCGGTAGAATGTGAGGAAAATGACGGGGCAGAAAACCTCCTCAACCAAGCCACTGCTTCAAAAAGCAGTCAGCCAAAATTGGGAGGAACGCCCCAGACCTTTCAACTGGGAGAAATTCCTACTGTGCAAGATCGTTTTCAAGCTGTCCTTAAGCGTCGGCTACAAATCCAAGTCCAAGAACACCCACCGTTGTTTCCTTGGGAAACACAATTAATCGATTATCCTGATTTTGTTGATGAGCCGTCAATGACACTCGTTCCCAGCTGGGGATGGATGGTACAACAGTCGAAGTTGAACCTGCCGACTCGCTTACCGGAGAGAGTTTTCCAGCAATTGCTAGAACAGTGTCAGGCGTTGGTGACATCTTCAGTGCCGTTGGGGGCAAAATTAGTTCAAGTGGTGGAGAACTTTTTTCCCAATGAGTCTCAAGCACTAAATGACATAGCTGGAATGGTGCTAAGAAGCACCTATCGGTCTGTAAATACTGTGGAGACAATGCCCAGTATTCAGAGCGATTACTCGGATTTACAACCGCGTCAACAGATGGCTTTGTCGTTGCTAGCAGCTAAACAACTGCTGGAAAATTTGACTCTACCACTTTCAGCAACCAGCCCAGTGGTAGAAAGACAATGGCTAACCAGTGTTGGTGCTTTGAACATCAGAGTAGAGTACCAGTCTCTAGGTAAACTTACGAAGTTACTTGTTCAGGCTGAGTTACCTGTTAAAGGAACTTTGACGCTGCGGGGAAGTGGCACCTTAGCAATGACAACATCTTCGACTTCGGGATACTTAAGTGTAGAGTTAGGCTGCGAACAACTTCACCCAACTTATACCCTGGAAGTTGAGTTTCCAGAAATAGACCAACAGTCGTTGTTGTTTGTCATTAGTCCGACAATTTAGTTTAAATTTCCACCGCTAGCACACTACGTTGATCAACGCCGATATATATTAAGAGGATTTTCCTGGTTTTGAAGCTTATTCTATTTTTCAACAAGTGGTCATTAGGGCGTCTACGAAAAGCAGTTATTACACAGACACAGGGACACGGAGAGAGTAGATAACTTCTCCGCGTCTTTGCGTCTTGTTCCCTCTGCATGTCTGTTTGTATCTATGATTTTTTATTTGACACAGTAGTAGGGTAGGCAATTACGTCTTTGCTATTGTGTCCGTTGCATCTACACCATTGCTTCGCTTAGGCTCAAATGTTTAACTTATCCAGGATAAATCGGTTTTGGCCTCTTCCTGTAGGTAATTTCTGGCGGCGAAATCCCCAGAGGTCGCCTTTGATAGAAGTGGAAGATTCAATTTCATTGCGGGTGCTGGTGCTAGCGTTGGTTATTTTGGGAATTGTGGCGACGGATATCGCCGCCGAGACTTCATTCAGTTTTTGGGCGTTCCCCCTGAGTGCAGTGGGTGCGATTTGGAGTTATTATCGTCGCCGCGATGCCAATGTTGCAGTTAAGTTCTGCATCGCCATCGGAATGTTAGTAACACTGGGTGCTTTCTTTGGGCGATTAGTGGCAGAGTTGAATGATACGCGGTTGAGTTTGGCAGAGTTATTGATTCAACTCCAGGTGTTACACAGCTTTGATACGCCCCGCCGCAAAGATTTGGGCTATTCGATTGTTATCGGATTGATTTTATTGGGTGTGGCGGCAACGCTAAGTCAGACTTTAGCATTTGCGCCTGTGCTGCTGTTATTTTTAGCGATCGCTCTGCCGACTTTAGTATTAGATTATCGCTCACGCTTGGGTTTGCAGCCATTAAAAACTCAAAAGGAAAAATCCCATCAGAAGAATTATTCAACTCTTAATTTTAAATTTTTAATTCTGAATTTTTTGCTAATTGTCGGTCTGGGTCTGGCAATTTTTGCTATTTTACCCAGATTCCCTGGCTATCAATTACGAACGTTTCCTGTAAGTTCTGCTATTCAAGTAAAAGGTAATTTCACAGGACGTAGTATCATTAATCCCGGTTATGTCCGCCAAGGTAAAGGTAATAATCAAGGCAGTGGTAGCGGTGGTACGGGACAAAATAAAACTGGCGAACCAGGTAAAGTAGATAATAACTTTTATTACGGTTTTAATAGCCAAATTAACCAAAATCTGCGGGGCGAGATGAAACCCAAGGTTGTAATGCGGGTGCGATCGCAAGTTGAGGGTTTTTGGCGAGTGCTAGGATTTGACCGTTATACAGGTAAGGGATGGGAGGTTTCCCGGAATGAAGATGTTACGACTGTCAAGCGATCGCCTTGGTCTTACCAGATTTTTCTTTACCCACCTGTGATTACTGGTAAAACTCAAGAGGTAGTACAAACTTATACAGTGGTGTCGGATTTGCCTAACCTAATTCCAGCGATGGCTTATCCCAAAGAAGTTTACTTTCCGACACCACTAATCGCTGTTGATCAAGAAGACGGATTGCGATCGCCTGTGGAATTATCAGAAGGTCTGACTTACACAGTAATTTCCGCAGTACCATACCGCGATCGCACTTTATTAGGTCAAGCTTCTACTAAATATCCAAAACATATTAAAAAGTATTATCTGCAAATCCCTCCCGAAATTGCCGAAAAAGTCCGGCAACGCACCGAAGAAATTCTCGCTAACTACAGTCAAGAAGGAGTCACCAAGTTTTCTAAAAGCCTGGATTCACCCTATGAAAAGGCTCTCTACTTAGCTCAATACCTCAAGCAACACTACTCTGTTCCCCAAAATCCCTTAGAACTGCCTTATTTGAGTGAAAAAGAAGACTTGGTAGAAGCATTTTTGTTCAAGCAAAAAGGAGGCTATCCAGACCACTTCTCGACAGTTCTCACGGTGATGCTGCGTTCCATTGGCATCCCAGCGCGGTTAGTCGCAGGGTTTAGTGCCGGAGAATTTAATCCATTTACAGGGCTGTATGTTGTCCGTAATACTGACGCATACGCGATGACGGAAGTGTATTTTCCTAAATCTGGTTGGTTTGCCTTTGACCCTATTCCTAATCATCCCCTGATTCCGCCATCTGTTGAAGACACTCAGACTTTTAGTGTGTTGCGCCAGTTGTGGCAATGGGTTGCTGGGTGGCTACCTTCTCCGGTGACAGGTTTGTTAAATAATGTATTTGGGACAATATTGAGTTGGGTGATTAGAGCGATCGCTTGGTTTTTAGCTTTATTCTCTCAAGGTTGGTTTGGCGTATTGACTGGCTTAATCTTGGCAACCACAGCAGCTTTCTTTGGTTGGCTGGGTTGGGGTCAGTGGCGAGAGTGGCGCAACCGTCGATGGTTAAAGAAATTGCCAGCAATGGAAAGCCTTTATCAACAAATGTTGCAATGGACAACCCAAAAAGGTTTAGGCAAACATCCAGCCCAAACACCCTTAGAGTATGCCAGAGGATCATACCAGCATCATGCCCCAGCAACTGCTGAGGTAATAGATGAGATTAGCCAAGCCTATGTTAGTTGGCGTTATGGTGATAATAAGCCTAACTTGAAGCGACTGCGAGAAAGATGGCAAGGTATCAAAAAGACTGCTAAAACTGCTAAGTAATTCAAGACTTCGGATAAATTACTCACAAAGGTAAATAGAGTACAACTCCCTTCCATTCTGTTTGCTCACTACAATCAACAAGGAGTAGCAATTCATCAATTGCCTGTCTAATGGGCATCCGGTCATTAACTACAAATAATCCTGACATCGGTTTTCCCATTATCAATCGCTCGTAAACAAAGTCTGGCATTGTTGCACGGTCATGGGTTAAAATAATACGCTCATTGGTTGCTGCCCAATCTAGAATCGCTGGATCGTCTACTTCCCGTAAATCAACATCTTGAACCCGAAGTAAATCAAGATTGGGTTGACGCAGAAATAACCCTCGAACGATATCACCATTAAAGTTTTCATCGCTTAAAAAGCTCAACATCACCTTAATATTGTTGTTGAGCCAACAAGCGAGAACGAATGAGATTCAAATCAGGTTGAACACTGGACAAACGTTGCTGTACAGATTCAGCTAAATCTTCTCTGTGATTAAGGTATGCTTCTACAGTATTTTGATGTCGCAGATAGTAACCAATAGTGCTATAAACATCAGACAATGATAGCGTCGAGTACCGTTGGACAATAGACTCAGGGGATGCGCCATCCTGAAAAGCTCGGATTACGACCTCTAGCAAGACCCTTGAATTGCCAACTCGAATTGCTCCGGTTTCATCTTCTCGAAGAGGGGGTGTCTCATGTTCTAAAACGAGGCTCATGGGCTAATTTCCCTAACTGACTTGAGGTAATGGTAACTTAACTTAGGTGTCTATCTTTATGACTATCAAAAAACTCCTGCTCCAAAAAATTGAATCCTCACTTAGAGGTACAAAATTGTTCGCAGTCCTTGGTCTATTTCTTCTTGTAGATGTTCTGGTAATGAGCCAACGCGCTCTACTAAAAACGTTTTGTCAACAGTAAAAATTTGAGACACATTAGCTACAGAATCTCTGGGTAAACCTGTAGCTTCATGCGGTAACAAAACATTGCCTGGTGCTTGTGCTAACTGAGTGTTAGAGGTAATGATTACGACGATTACGGTGCTGATCCGACTTTGAGTAAAAATATCATCTTGAACAATCAAAATAGGGCGACGATACCCAGGTTCCCAAGCGAGTGGATCAGGTAAATTTGCCCACCAAATTTCTCCGCGATACACTACCAATCCTCACAGGGCAAGGACATAAATTGTAACTTTGCCAATACTGGATCTAGTTCAGAGGACTCTTCAGCATAAACTTTATTCAGTTGGTTCAACATCTGATTCCGGTTGTATTTCCGCAAATATGCTTTCAAAGCTTTTGTGTAAAGTTCACTACGAGATACCCCTAACTCTCTAGCCAGTGCTTCTGCCTCTTCAAAAACTGAATCTGGAAGCGAAATTGCAGTTTTCATTGCTACTTTTGTTGTGATTACTAGCTTTGGTTATACGATAATTGCAAAAATTGTGACCAATTAAATTACAAACTAAACCGTTCAGTTTGGTTTAACGGGTAGAAAAGTCGCTAATATTGAACTCAACCTCGCATCTGCATCAAATTTCCTGAGGAGTAGCGACGCAAACCGTGGTAAAACACACCTGCACCAACCAACAGCACGGTAGTTGATCCAGCCACAGCTAGCACAGCATGAATCAAAGATAGCGATCGCAATGCCTCAATTGGCAAATAAGTCACAAATCCAGCCGGAATAAGTGTGTACAGCAGTAGCTTCACTGTTCCCTCAAACAAAGTGGCTGGATAGGTACTGAAGGTAAGCATGGCATTTCGCCACTGTTGTGTCAGTCCTTCGGAATTGCCCAAATAAAAGCTGAGGCTACCTGTCAAAATATTAAAGCCCACAAACAACGTCGCCACTGAAACTGTCAACCCAGTGAATAACGCCAAATGCACTGCATCAGGCTTGACAAAAAACACATAAACCCCATAGCCAAACAGCATATCTCCCCAAGATGTCGCATTCATCCGCCCTAGTAGTAGGTGCGGTAAAAGCGCACGAGGGTACAACATCCACACATCTAACTGTCCTTGGACAATTAAACTTGTCAGTTGCAGAGCGTTACCGCAGATAGTATGAGCCAGACCAAATCCTGTTGCGGCGATCGCCCAGAGGGTAACTACATCCTGCACCGTCCAGCCGCGTAGCACTGGAAAGCGCGTAAAAAACAGCCCCCAAAATGTCACCCACACTAGGTTATTAAGTATCATTGCCACCACTTGCGTCAGGAACGCGCCGCGATATTCTAAGTGAGCGTTCAGATTCAGGCGAATATAAGCGCCAGCTAATTGTAGGTAGGAAAGTAAACGCCAGAACATCTCAACCTCCATGTGCGTGGATACGTTTAACTGCCGTGCGGTACACAAGGGCTACCAAGAAAGCCAGCACAGCTATAGCAACTCCCTGGCGCACTAACAATTGACTGGCAAAAGCTAGGTCGGGATGCACAAATAAACGCGCCGGGCCATACAAAATACTGGCAAAGGGTAGAGCTTGTAGTACTGGCTGCCAAGCTTCTGGTAGCAGTTCCAAGGGAATCAGCATCCCACCCAAAATCATCATCAACCGAGAGTAAATCAGCATTAGCCCGGTGGTGTTTTCCAGCCAGAAAGCTCCTAAGCCCACCAAGAAGGTTGCCAAAAAATCTAGTACAAATGCCAGTGGTAGCGCCACTATGAATAATAAAATTCCTCCTAAATTTAGAGGAATTGTGCCGACAAACATTAGTGCAACTAGGGATGCGATCGCTATATTTAACCCAAAGCGCACTGTCCGCTCTCCCAAAGTAGTCCACAGGCGATACAAAGGGTAGGATAGAGGGCGTATTAGTTGCACTGCCAGCGCCCCCGTCCGTACATCTTCATCCACCTCTAAAGCAACCTGGGGACTGGAGAGGACAATAGACTCTGTGATACCCAGATACCAAAGCATCTGAGCCAGTGTTAAACCCCCCAACTGTTCAGCATCCGTCTCGGCATAAGTGAGCCGCCACAGTTGTAGGAAGATGTAGAGAATGACAAACAGGAAAATTCCTCTGGAAGCAACTTCTCCCAAATAAGCCAGGTTGGAGCGAGCTGCCGTCAAGCCAATCCAGGTATATTTATTGAGACTGTTCACTGAATTATGACGCTGCCTGAGCATAAATGTGTGCAATTACCTCTTCTAGCGGTGGGTCTTCAATCGCAATATCAGCCACCGAACCCGCCTGGAGAATTTGAGTCATCACGGTTTCAATTGGTGTGATGCGGGTATTAACCTCCAGTTTCAGGCCATATTCACCGGCTTTGAGTTGCGTCACTCCTGGGAGGCTGATTTCGGCGGGGGAGGTATGGAATTTCACGCTGAGAATCTTTGAACCAAGGTATTGGCGGCGCATTGCCGAAACTTTGTCATCAAGTACCACATGCCCGTGATTAATTACCACTACTCGCTGCGCGACTTGTTCAATGTCGCCGGCATCGTGGCTGGTGAGAAACACCGTTACCCCCTCATTGCGGTTCCACTCCCGGATCAGGTCGCGTAATTCCTGACGAGCAATTACATCCAGTCCAATTGTGGGTTCGTCGAGGAATAGTACTTTAGGTGCATGGAGTAAGCTGGCTGCTACTTCTGCCCGCATTCGCTGACCTAAAGATAATTTACGTACTGGGGTATTCCAGAACGGGCTGAGGTCAAAACGCTCAACGAGTTGGTCACGACGTTTGATGTATTCTTGCCGATTAAGATTATAGATTCGCGCCAGTAACTCGAAGGTATCGCGCGGAGGTAGGTGATACCATAACTGCGATCGCACTCCAAACACTACCCCAATCTGATAAGCCAGTTCGCGCCGATTTCGCCAAGGGTTTAATCCGAGTAACTGTGCTGTGCCAGATGTGGGCTGTAGTATGCCTGTCAGCATCTTGATTGTAGTGGACTTCCCCGCGCCATTGGGGCCGATAAAGGCGATCGCTTGACCATCTGGAACGCTCAGACTAATGCCATCTACGGCGACAATCTCTTTGTGAGTGCGGTTGCGTCCCCAACCCCTACTCAGAGTAAACCTCTTGGATAAATTTTCCAGTTCTACGGCTGCCATCACCGATGAACCCCTTCAGGTGATTTTTGTACTACAAGTATAATACAATAATTGACAGCATGATAAATAAATTGCTCATATCACTACTGCACGCTATCAGTATTGTCGAAACAGTGTATCGTTCCTCGCCAATCGTCAATCTCCATTACCGTTTCTGTGAATTTTCCGGCTGTGTACTCTGCAATCACACGACGCCAGAATTTTCGAGCTACTGTATTTGTTGTCAACTGATGGATCTCCCATTTCCCGCAGAATCTATCAAAGATTTGAAAGGCGACATTTTTACCAATCCCTTGTTGTCTGTACCTTCGTAAGATAAAGAATTCTGCGATTGAATACTGACTGCCTGGAATGTAAGTGTACTGATTCACCAAAACGAATCCGACAAGCTTTCCCCCAACCCGCACAATGAAGGGGTAGCGATCGCGAAGCGTGTGCGAAGTACTCTCGCTCTCAACCCAGTAGTAATCTAGGTATGGATAGCCAAAGTAACCATGCTCATTAAGATGCTTGTTTTCAAACTCTGAAAAGTCATATTGGTAAAGCTCCATCATCTGCTGGATGAGTGGTTTGTCGTCTATTGAAGCTGATAAAACTTCCACATCCATTATCAATGGAGCTAATACACTATTCTTTCGACAAACTCAATGCCTGGCTAGATATTTTCAGCAAGTTTACCAAATTAGCTGTTATTTTGGATTTCGTCTAACTTGGCACGCACTGCCCGGATATCCTGCCACATCAACCATTTAGGCGCACCTTGTTCCTTAGAAGGGTTACGCAGTAAGTAGGAAGGATGAAAAATTGGCATACATAAACGCCCTTCCCATTCCAGCCACTGTCCGCGAATTTTCGTAATCCCCCGCTTATCGCCAGTGATACTTTTGACAGCAGTTGCACCTGTTAACAAAATTATTTTGGGGTCAACTAGGCGAATTTGTTCTAATAGATAGGGTAGACAAGCCGCCACTTCTACAGGAGTGGGAACTCTATTATCTGGTGGGCGACATTTATTAATATTGGCGATGTATACATCCTGCTCGGTAGTCAGATTCACAGATGCCAGAATTTTCTCTAGCAATTGCCCTGATCTGCCCACAAATGGTAAGCCAGTTTCATCTTCATTTTGACCTGGCGCTTCCCCTATAACCATAATTGGGGCTTTGAGATTACCGCGTCCGACAACAGCATGAGTACGAGTGTCTCCCAATGCACAACGGTGACAGCGATCGCAATGCTGTGTCAACTCCGTTATGCTGGGATAAGTTCCCGGAGCGATCGCAATTTTCGCGTCTGTAGGAATCAGTTCTCGTTGGTTAAAGGTTGAGTCGTCGAAGAGGCTGAGTTGGGTTTCGCTGCTCATGAAAATCAGGATTTTGACATCATCAGCGCCAGCTATCTTATCTGAGTTAAATACTGCTCTGGTTGGAGATTTATCAGAATAAATAGACTTTTGCTGAATACTTATTATTTATACAAATCTGATTGTATCAGTTAATTTGAAACAAAATTCAGTCATCATAAAAGCAGTGCCGTCCTAAAATGCTGGGGGAAACCATGTCACATACCCCATTTTTCGCCGATCGCACCCATGCGGGTGAGGAATTGGCGCGAGTGATTCATGATGTTTTGACTCAGCAAGCGATTGATTCTGGGGTAAAGCCTGTACCAATTGTTTATGCTTTGCCAAGAGGGGGTGTACCAGTAGCAGCACCAATAGCACGTCTTTTGGATTGTCCGTTGACAATCGTTGTGGCGAAAAAGATTAGCCATCCAGAAAACCCAGAGTTAGCAATTGGTGCAGTCACTACTTTTGGAAATGTTCTTTGGGCTGATCAAAAGCTATTTCGCCCTAAACATGATGCGCGATGGCGGGAAGTGGCTTTAAATAAAGCGATAAACCAAGCTAAGTCTCTTGAAGCTCAATTAATTTCGGCTTGTCCGCAGGTGAATGCAAAGGATGCCACACTTATCTTAGTTGATGATGGCATTGCTACAGGTATGACAATAGCGGTAGCGGCAACTGCTCTCAAAATGCTTTCTCCAGCAGCAGTTTGGTTATGTAGTCCAGTAGCGCCACAAAAATTGCTACCCTGGTTAGAACAGTGGGGCGATCGCACAATAGTCTTGGAAACACCGGAACCCTTCTGGAGTGTGAGTAATTTTTACGCCCAATTTCCCCAAGTAGATACATTAGAAGCTCTCGAATATCTCCAGCAACAAAAGACAATGAGGGGAATAGACCTGTGCGAGTAATTTTGAATTTTGAATTCAGAACTAGCCCTTTCAAGGTGACTCGTAAAATCTCTTTTTTTCCCTCTGCGCTACGGACACTTTGCTCAAGTCGGGAAACCCGCCCATGCAAGTGTCCTCCTCTGTGCCTCTGCGGTTTAAAAGTAATTTATCTAACTACAACAGACTCAGACAACACAGACTTGCATAGGTTAAAAAGGAATTATTGGCCAACATTTTTACCCACTTTGAAAGGGCTAGTTTTATGGTTGTCACTGAGCAGCAGAAAGAAAATGCAATTTCTAGTGTGGTTTTTTAAGGAAGTGTTATTATGAATATCCCACTTGTAAATCAGCCAAGAAAAGAAAAATTGATAACTCTAAGAGATGTTTCTTGCTAGCATTGCCAGCCGCCATCTTCTAACGCTCGTTCAACGATCATTTGAATGTATGTAGTTTTAGCATTAGTATAGGCTTCAATGTCATTTATAAACTTGAGAGCGAGTTCTCGTTTTAGGCATCCATATCTTTGCGCTTCATTGGGATGTTTAAGAAGATAGTCTCGGAATAATAGGTGGAGTTGGAGTGCCTCACTATCGCGTGGGCAGACATAAAGATGGTGGCGTGGCTTGTTTGGTGGCCAAACATAGGCTTCCCGCCCTCTAATGCCTTTATCACCTTCATACACATACCCTAGAGTAGCGAGTAGCTCACTCACCTTTGGGATGTGGGCAGATGTCTCTACAACCACGTCCATATCGATGATTGGCTTTGCCGGGAGTCCAGGCACAGAGGTGCTGCCTACGTGTTCAATGGCCAATGCTAAGTCACCAAGAACCTCGGCCACGGAAACCCGTAGTTCCTCGAAGAGAATTGGCCAGTGGGTATCGTAGTCAAAGATGATGATTTGCTCAGGCAAGAGATTTCACTCCCTCATAACATTATGTAACAACATTCAATACCTGAGCCAATTTACGCTATGCATTACTCACATCTTTCTTAATAAAAGAGAGAAAAGCTAGGAAGCGAATACAGCATAGGTTTGGAGAATTAAGGGGTAGTAGTCAGAAGTTGAGATTAGCCGATCTAGCTCAAAGACTTGACCTGTGTATCACATCAAGTTTAACTATTTGGAGATGTCCCCTGCTGGTATTGCATAGCTTTAGCATAATCACCCAAAGCGTAGCAAGCGACTTTTAGACTGGCGAGAGCTTGTTCTTCACTGCGACGGTCTTTGATATTCCTAGCTAACAGCAAACGTTCTTCATAATATGTAATTGCTTTGTTATAGTCACCCAAAGCTTCACAAGCAACTCCTAAACTACCTAAAGACTGTTCCTCGCCACGCTTGTCTTGAGTTTCTTTGGCTAATTGCAACCGCTCTTCATAATATTTAATCGCTTTAGCATAATCACCTAAGGCATAACAAGCATTTCCCAGATTCTTTAGTACCTGAGAAGCACTGCGAACATTTTTTAAGGAGCGTGATATTACTACACATTGCTCATAATAGGCGATCGCTTTTGGGTAATTGTCCAAAGCATACCAAGCATTACCCAAATTCTTGAGTACTTGTTCCTCGCTCCAGTTATCTTTGAGTTCCCGGACAATTTCTAGGCTTTGCTGCTGATACTCAATTGCCTGTGTAAAATTACTTAAAGCTTTATACACCAATCCCAAATTATTCAGTGCTGCCACTTGACTGCGTTTATCTTGCAGTTGCTGCGTTATTTTCAAACATTTTTCCAGAAACTCTATTGCCTTTTGATAGTCATTCAGATGACGGTATGCATTGCCTAAATGGGAAAGTGCTTGCATCTGCAATGCTAAATCTGAGGTGTCCTCGCTCAAAGACAGACACTGTTGGCAGTAGGAAATAGCACCTTTGTAGTCTCCAGCGCTGTAAGTTACCAATCCTAAAAAAGAAAGTACCTGTGCCTGTTTTTGCAAATCCCCAACTGCCTGAAACAGCCCCAAGGATTGTTGTAAAGACTTCATCGCCACGATTAATTCACCAGCTTGCTGCTGTTCAATTCCTTGGCGTAGTAGCTTGGACGCTTCTGAGAAATGGTCGTCACTTTCCTGTGGAGGTAGTATTTCTCCTTGCCAACCAGAGTCAAATTCATGGGTAATTGTATTACGCTTCACTGGTTTTAAGTATGTTATGGGTAATTGCAGGGGAACTGTATTTTTCGAGATGTTATTTATTCCATCCGCCTTTAGACATCAAATCCTTCTTGGTAAGTCTGGTGCTAAATCTAGTGTTCCCAAAACCAGAATGTATCTTTCATCAGGCTGGTTTACCACAGCGTAGATTTAGCAGGAGACATCAACAACAGACCCCCCCCGCCCCACCACAGCACGGTTTGTTCAGATAAAGAAATTTTAGATTTGGCTAACCAGTTGTGAGGTATCTAAGTATAAATAAACCTTTCCTACTTACTTATTTGTAGGAGTTTGCTGAAGGTAATATTAATAATTAATCCCCCCATATCCTCCTGAAAAAGCGGGGCTATGTCCCCTATTTCTGAGAGTACTTGGGAGGATATTCAAGAGATTAATGTCACTAATCTACAAGTATTAATTATAGGACTTACGCATCAAGTAGGAAATGTAGGGGCAATACCCTGCGGGAAGCCCTTCGGGTTCGGGGGTGACGCTACGCACAGTCGCTACCGCTAGCGCTAGCGCAATCGACGGAAACCGCCTTCTCTACGAGAGGCTTTGCCAACGCGTAGCGTCTCGTAGAGAAGACTGCGACCCCCTCACCGCTTTGCGTCTACATGAATTGCCCCTACTGTAAATCAAGGCTTTCACTGCTTTTTTGCGTAAGTCCTAAATTATTTATTCAATTTAAACGCACCTGCTCAAAGTTAGGTGCTGATTGAACCAACAGGTACAGAGACATTTGCCGTAGAGCCATTATTTAGGATAGGCTGGCGGGTTTTCAAGTCAAACTTGAAGCCATGTGGCAAAATATGAAGCTTTGCTCCGCAAATAGCCAAAGCCTCATCTTTCAAAATTTCGCCCATATTGTTGTATGTAGCATCTGATTCATCAACAATCGTGACAGCGCCTTGGCCAATCACTTCAATTTGGTTATCTGTCACTACCATAGCGGTATTCTCGTCAATACCAAATCCCAAAACAGCAGGCTGTAGTATCAATGCTGAAATTAAGCGTCCCAAGCGTCCGCGCTGGGAAAAATGCTGGTCAATTACTACCCCTGGTAGGAAGCCTAGACCGGGGCCCATTTCAACAGTTTCAATCCGAGGATGTGTTTCTGAGTCGCCTTCGACAATCATTACGTCTGGCATCACAGCAGCTCCAGCGCTTGTGCCTCCGATAACTATACCTTCAGAGAAGCGTTTATGAATCCCCGCATCAATTGCGGTATCCTTGAGGATGCTGGTAATGCGAGCCTGGTTTCCCCCAGTAAAGAATACCCCAGTTGCTTTATTAATTGCTTCCAATGCGGTAGATGAAGATGCATCTTCGCGGGTTTCTGTATCAATAATGCGAACATTCTCGGCTCCCAGGCGCTCAAATACTCTAATATAATTTTCTCCCACTTCTCTTGGTAATTCTGTCGCCGCCGTGATAATTACAATGTATGCCTTCGTACCTCCAGCGCGTCGCACAAAGTCCCGCAGAATTAGGCAATCTCCCTCCTTATCTTCAGCTCCCCCAATAATTATCAACTGCCCTTTGGTATTACTTTCCGACATGACGCCCCCTGTTTTGAGTTAATAAATTTCACTAAACCATGACAATTAAAACTATCAAAACATCCCTTTGGTAGATTACTTGATAAAAGGTAGTATTAATATTTGCCTAGACGCATTCGCGGAGCATCTCCTTGGCGCAGCCTCTCGTAGAGAAGAGTTGCGGCTTGTCGTTAGACATCGCAATTAGACCAAAATATTTTTCCGGAAAATTAGATAAAAAATAGCTGTACTATCTTCATTAATTTTCCTTGACTTAATAAAAGCTACAGCGTCAACTACCTCTAGAGAGATTTTCTAGAGGCATTATTGACTATCTTGCTAATTGCCGATTGGAAATTTCTCGTGCGATCGTGAGTAATTGGTATTAACTCTAGCTGGGTGCAATTAGATATCTAATAGCAAGTCCTAATGAATGTGACTTCTGTAAAGCAAGTTAGTTAAGAAAAAACGTGCTTGTTCTAGTGGGAGATGCCTGGGTTTGCCTTGGTAGACAATTTGATACTCATTCGTGTCTGGGCCATCACCATGCCCAGAGATCAGCTTTTGGTGAAAAGCTTCCTCAGCAAGTTCTCGAATTTCATCTCTTAGAGCAGCTTCTGTGCTATTCATACTTTGCTGTCTTTTTAATACCCGATATTTATTTATACAAGTTTTTGGCTCGGTGTTGCACCCTTCAAAGGTTATATCTTTGGCTAACCATGAGGATGAATTGACTGTTCTTTATTATTTGCTGAAGAAGGGGGGTTTAATTATGCCTTGAGATAGTTGAAAATGCTTACTAATAGAGTTAACGTAGGTTCTGAATTAGCTCAATGGCTTTGCCATCACTCTCCAAAATCCATCTAAATCAATCTACAATTAACAAGTCTGAGTAACCATAACTCAGCATTTAAATTTCAGGGTCTTTAGCCAAAGGTTCGTAATCAATGGTTCTACAAAAAAGCAGTGATTTAGCCCGCATTAATGCTAGAAGAACGGACGTATTCGATATTTTCAACTTCAAGCATTATATTGGGCCCAACCCCTATTTAGATACAGGGGCGCTAGTATTTGACTTTGCTCTAATTGACTCTAGAAAGCCTTTGCCCATTGAAGATTATATTGCAAGGATTGGCGTAGAAGCGGAGCGGCTTGTCGAGAGACATCGCTATCCACAGCTGGGTAGCCAAAGCTACGAATCCCATGCCCATCTATTTGCCCAAGTTGTATCCGAAGTCGGAAAGCTGGATATGGATTTGCACCTTAACCATTGGAGTGTCAAGCCATATCCAAATTGCACGCGGATTAGCGTCCAATCGCTACATGAACGCACAACTAGAGAGGTAGTTTATTTTGTTTGGGATTGGTTTGAAGCGATTACCCAAGACGAAGACTTTGCTTTTGATGAGCAGCTAGCGAAGCTGCAAGATAGATTCCGCGCATCTGTCTATGGTGGCCCGACGGTTTACGCCCTATTGCGAACAGCCTACGAAAAAGGTATTCCCGCCTTTTATTTGTGGGAAGAAGGATTGATGCAATACGGCTTCGGAAAAAAACATGTCCGAGGGGTAGCAACAACATTTAACTGTGATAGCCATCTAGATTCGGAGTTCACCACCCGCAAAGATGACTGCAAGGCATTTTTGAAAACCTTGGGTTTCCCAGTGCCTGAAGGTGATATCGTCTTTTCCGAAAAGGAAGCCTTGGCCGCAGCCAGACAAATTGGCTACCCGGTGGCAGTTAAGCCAGTGGTAGGTCACAAAGGAATTGGTGTTACGGCTGACATCCAGGACTCAAAAGAACTGGAATCTGCTTATAATAGGGCACTGGCAGCGATTCCCGAAGATCAGGTAAATCGGATAATTGTTGAGAAAAGTATTTCCGGATCAGATTTTCGCTTGTTGTGTGTCAATGGTAGATTTGTTGCTGCTACAGAACGCCGTCCAGCATCGGTTGTCGGTGATGGCTACTTAACGCTTGCAGAGTTAATCCGCCAAGAGAACCGCAAACCTGCACGTTTAGACTCACCCACCTCGCCGATGAGTAAAATTCAGATAGATGAAGCGATGGAACTCTACCTAGAGGAACAGCGCTTATCATTAGAGAGCGTGATTGAGAAGGGACGCACTGTTTACCTGCGTAAAGTCGCCAATCTTTCAGCCGGAGGTATAAGCATTGATGCAACCCCGACAGTTCATGATGACAATATTATCTTGGCGCAAGATATTGCCCAACATTTCCAGCTGACTTGCCTTGGGATTGATGTCATTACCAAAAGTCTCTCAGAATCTTGGAAGTCGAGTAACTTTGCTATCCTAGAAATCAATGCTGCACCAGGCGTTTTAATGCATCTTAAACCTTCTGTTGGTGAAAGCGTTGATGTACCTTCTCATATCTTAGAAACCTTTTTTGAGTCGGGTACAGATGCCAGGATACCAATTATTACCTTTAATAAAATCTCAGTTGAAGAACTGCAAGCAACGATTGACCATATCCTTTTGCAACATCCCAACTGGACAATAGGCGCTGTTTGTCGTGATGCAGTTTTTGTGAATCGCTCGAAAAAAGTATTAAGCAAAAATTACAACAGCAATGTCCAAACTTTGGTGCGTCATCCCAAACTTGATTTGCTGATTGCCGAGTATGCGGAAGAAATTCTAGATGAAGAGGGTATGTTTTACCAGAGTAGTAATATGGTAGTTTTGGATAATCCCACCGAAAGTGAGATGATGCTGGTGCGGGATGTCTTCGATGGTTCGACTGTGGTAATTAGAAAAGGCAATGACATTTCTATTCGTCGCAAAGGGTTGATTGAAGATTATACTTTGGCTGAAGATGAACCATTTACACGGGTTTATTTGAAAGAAACTGGAGCGATTTTCTGAGCTAAGTAAATAGACGCTCAACCCAATATTTATTTCTGAATCCAAGGGTAAATGACACTATGAAATATTGGTGTATCAACCTTCTCGTTTGAATGAGATACAAGGTTTTGTCATTACCCACATTTTTGTAACAGTCAGATTGTCGCTAAACCCATAGTTAGCTTGCGAATAAAATCCTGGGCTGGATAGCACAAGTAAGTTTTAAGGGACTCTAATAAGTAGCGGGACAAAAATATTTAGAGTCATAGCGTACTCCTTTGGAGAACCCGTAGGGTACGAAGTGTTCGCGGAGCGCGTCTACGCTACGCGAACGTTTTATATCATGTCCGCTTGATTACTTACTAAACCTCAAGAACTCCAAAAAGCCAAAGCTACGCAGCGATCGCCGTAGGCATCGTTCTTCTCTTAAAATTTTTTGGTTTAGTAGATCGATCATTCTAGAGAAGACGGTTGAAACAGGAATGCCCGTAGCTTTGCTGCTAGGGAGTGTCAAAGAATCTGGTAATGTGATGCATATGGCTTTTGATGATTGATAACATCGATCGCTATCTTCAGCCAATCAATATAAGTCTGTTCTCTTTGGATCACCAACTCTAGCACGAGCCTTTGCATTACCTGCTGACGGTTGGCAGACTCATCAGCGATTGATGGCAAATCGATGGTTTCACATTCAGCAAGCTTTTTGCTTCGAGCCGCGACTTGTTGCTCCAGTAGGTGAATAATGCTTTCATTCGACAACTGATCTGCAAAATGCAACTGGACTAGCATTGGTTCTCGGATAGTCGGCAAAGGGTGATGAGTCCCAAGCCATCGGGCGAATTCGGCTTTCCCTGGCTCCGTCACACTGTAGACTTTGCGGTTGGGGCGATCGCGCCCAATCTCAATCTTACAGGTAATCCAGCCTTGCTCAACTAGCTTATCGAGAGTTCTGTAAATTTGTGCCTGGTCTGCTGGCCACAAATGGGCAATACATTGATCAAAGCAGCTCGTTTTGAGGTCGTAGCCCGTCATTTCTTGCTGCTGAAGAAGACCTAGAATTACATATGCTAGGGACATGAAGACAGTTTTCCCATAATTGACATTTTCTCGATCGGTTCTAAACTATGTACTTCTTATAAGTTTATGCTAATATATGATTAATCCAATATAAGATATGACGGTTATAAAAAGATATGTTGATTATAATGCTTCTTAGCAAGGAAACCAAATACATGAACTGAGGTTGGGCAGATGGCTAATGGTGCTGTTTGCACAAGAGAGTGAGGAATGGTGATCTATCTTAAGTGGCACTACCGTACTACTACGGGGAATCAAGCTAGGTGGAGCGTCTTCAAGAGAAGGGAAGGAGAAGTTATGACAACGGCAGCAAGCCTTCTAGCGAGTGTCTACGCTACCATTGGATATGCTATTTCTTGCTAGCGGATCACTCAAAAACCAGTTTTTCGCTACAGTCTATTCGTGATCAATATCGAGGCAGAAATTATTTCAGTTATCGAAGACTATTGTAACAAGAGGATGGGTAACATTGACTTCTAACATACTTTTACAAAGAATACGTCAACATCAATATCTGCGTGATTTACGAAACAAATTACTCCACCTTCACAAGATGTTGCTGGAGACAGAACGCATTGCCTACGAACAGGTTAGTGGACGAGTATCAAGCGGAGAACTTCTTCAGCTTGTCATCGCTCATGAACAATTTGCTTGGCTACATCGCATTTCTGAAGTGGTTGTGCAAGTTGATGAAATGCTCGAAGCAGATGAACCGATAGCGCTGGACGATTTCCAAAAGTTGATTGCTGATGTCCGCACGCTGATTGTACCGTTAGAGACGGGCAATACCTTCGAGAGAAAGTATTACAACGCTCTCCAGCGCGAACCTGGTGCTGTGTTGGCACATGCGGAGATATCAAAATTTCTCATGTCTGAGGTTTAAGGGTCAATACACTTGGTGTTAGTGATATTTTGCCCCGAATGAATGTAGAGACGTAGCAGTGCTACGTCTCTACAAGGGTTTCAGGTAACGCATGATTAATTTCACCAGATGTTTAATAACAAACTATTGGCTGTAGTCTACGCAATTGAAAACTGCTGTAAGGCAAGAGGCGGGAATTGCAGAGATATTTGCCCAAGCACGAGAGGCTGTGATTCGCAGTGAAGCATAATAAAGCGATCGCTTGTCTTGAGGCGATCGCTTTATTATCATCTGCGCTGAAACACAAGTCAATTGCGATCGCAACACCTGCCGTTTAGATTTTATTTCCCCCGTCTGTGCGGTTTAACTGCATACCCGTAGGGCAAAGCCCAGTTGGGTTCCTCATCCAAGTGGCAACGGGCACGAATCGACCAATATGGATCGCGGAGCATTTCTCGACCGATGAGAACCAAATCTGCACACCCACGAGTAATTACTTGGTTGGCATACTCAGCCTCCTTGATCATCCCCACAGCCCCTGTCCTAATCCCAGCCTCTTCTCGGATTTTGGCAGCAAAAGGCACTTGATAACCTGTCTGCACGGGAATCCTGGCATGAGGGACTAAGCCTCCTGTGGAAACATCGATCAAATCAACGCCTAATTCCTTTAGTTCACGGGATAATATGACTGACTGCTTGAGATCCCAACCTCCCTCTACCCAGTCGGTAGCAGAGAGGCGCACAAAAAGCGGCATCCCGCTTGGCAGAATCTCTCGGATTCGTCTTGTCACTTCCAGTAACAAACGCATTCGGTTTTCCAACGAACCTCCGTAACGATCTGTTCGTTGATTACTTAGCGGCGAAAGAAAAGAATGCAGTAGGTATCCATGAGCCGCGTGGATTTCGATAATCTGAAACCCCGCTTCAAGGGCACGCCCGGCTGTGGCAACGAAGGCTTCAATCACCTCTTCAATCCCAGCCTCATCGAGGGGTATGGGAACGGGGCCGCCCTCTTGAAACGGAATTGGGCTGGGGCCGACTACCGGCCAACCGCCTTGTTCAGGTGTTAGTGGTGTACCACCCAGCCAGGGAAGATTGCAACTCGCTTTCCGGCCAGCATGGGCTAATTGAATCCCGGCGATCGCTCCTTGTTCACGAAGGAAGCGGACAATGCGAGCTAGTGGCTCGATGTGCATTTCGTCCCAAAGACCAAGATCGCCGGGGGTGATTCGTCCTTGGGCAGTCACGGCTGTAGCTTCCACTACAATCAGGTGAGTACCTCCAGTAGCCCGACTCCCCAAATGGACAAAGTGCCAATCATTTGCGAATCCATTCTCTGCCGAGTATTGACACATTGGTGACATCGCTATGCGATCGGGCAGAGTGATATCTCGAATTTTCAGTGGACTAAACAAGTCCACTTCCGGTACATCCGAGTCGTGCAGACTTGTTGATTGACAACCAGGGGAATCTATGAATTCTAATTCCGTCTGGGCTGGGGATGATGGCAAGGTAGTTAGGTTCTCTGTAGTCATGCTGTTACTTTTCCATGCTTTGTGGACTAACATAAACGAATTTTAACTAATCCGCTTGACACTCCCCGGTTTGAACAAGTAACGCGAGTGCTCACAAGCTTTTGAAAAACCGGGGATTCTTAAGACCAAATGAACGATCTTAACGGCGATATCAATGCGCCTCTACTGATTCCGCTAAGATTTAATCCTAGTTTTATCGCTACTTTTCTTGCAATGTTAGCTGAACCATTGCAATCAGCATTTATTTTTGTTCCATCCAAGGAACGATATAAACCACGCTTAATTCTTAAACCGCTTGACTTCCACCCTTTGGGTTTTTCACCAAATTTAGGCAGAATATCATTATCTAAAAACGAAGCTTTTGACGTATAGCTTTCTTCGGTTTCAACAAATCTAATACCGTATTGCTCACATAACTGGGTTATTCGATTCTTTAACCATGCTGTTGGAATTTGAACAAATTTCTGATTAGTTTTAGACCCAAGATTAATAGAATCTTTCTGTTTTTCATTCCAACCAAAAACCACAGTTCCTATTTTGTTCTGGACGCAATGTTTTAAGACAATTCGAGCCGCTTTGTTTACAGCATCGCGCATTTGACGATTACGTTTTTCAGTTATAGCAGCAAGTTGTTTACTCCAAAATCCTTGAGGCTGGTTTTCTTTTAATACTGAAACCCGCTTGTTATACCATTGATTCATTGATTTTAGCTTGCGTCCATCTATCAAGAAAGATGTACCAATATTGCTAACACAAGTTAGCCAATTATTTAATCCGTGGTCGATTGACAAAATATTGTCAGCTTCAACTTCCGGCTGAAACTTAGCTACTTTGTAAACTAACTCTAGATAAAACTCGTTATTCCTGGGAAGAAGACGATACTCTTTAATATCTTTGTATTTTAGATTAGTTGGCATTGAGATATAGAAAGCATCAATCCCAAACCAAGTTTTTACCTTATTCCCTAACGGAAATCTAAGTTGATCATCTTTTAGTTTGACTGATTGACTAGGAAAAGTTGCTAAATTTAAACCTTTTTTCCTGTATCCTGGAAATTTAGCTGTTTGAGTTACAGTCCCCTTTTTAATACCCTTAAGCAGCCCAATATAAGATTTAAAAGATTCGGCAACAGTAGTTAAACACTGTTGGGCAACTTGAGAGTACATTGCCCCAAAATGCGGATTATTAGCTAACTCACGGTGTAGATGATATTTTCCTGCTATTTTGCCTGTCTTAAAAAATAGCTGTCGAGCATAATATGTTGCACAGTTAGCAAGTTTGTTAGACTCACCACAAAGATACTCTAAGATAGCTCTTAGTTCTTTATTGGGGTTAATCCTGATCTGCTGACATCCATACATTTGTTTTACCTCCTCTTGATATGTTACCATAAATGCACAAACAATAGTAGTGCGTTATGAAAACAAAATCATTAACAGTTAGGCTATCGCAGCGTAGAAGAGAAAAATTAGAAGTATATGCAGTCCAAGAGGATAGAACAATAACTAGTCTTCTTGAGGAGTGGATAGATAACCTGAAGTTAAAAAATATTGACTGCGGTTAAAACCGCTTTCGGTCGTTTTTCATCCCTGCTCTAAAGAGACAGGGCGCTCATTCTTCCTCTTTTATTTCTTGTAATTCCCCATCCCTCTATAGTATGCAGGGCTGATTCATTCCGTTTCAAACAGGATTTGTCAAGATGGTTAGCAAGAAAATTGTAAGTAAGCGTGACGAAGAGATGAACATTTAAGCACTGAAATATCAGTAAAATAGTTGGTTTCATCGGCACGTCGGTAACAAAATAACTAATTTTTAATCGCTAGAACCCTTGATTTTTAAAGCTCTTTGGGGAATGAATCAGCCCTGCTCTATAGTATGGGGATGTAAGGAACTTCCAAATAAAAAAATATCCCATTAGACATCTCCAGAAATTAAATATGCGTTACCCAGAACCCTTGTAGAGACGTAGCACTGCTACGTCAAAACAATTCTTTTTCACTCCTATGTCTATTGCAGAAGAACAAACAGGACAAGGTAAAATTATCTCCCTCATCTCCCTCATCTCCCCCATCTCCCTCATAACCCTGCAAACCACTCATAGCCCTGATCCTCCCAATAGCCTTTACGAGGTAACAAATTGCTGACGAATGTAATTTGAGTCACCCACTTACTTTGCTTATAGCCAAGTTTAATTGAAGATGCTAAACGTATGGGCGCACCATTATCAACTGATAATGGTTGTCCATTCTTTTGATAAGCCATGAGAGTTTGGGGATGTACAGCAGAGGCAATATCCCAACTTTCATAGTAGCCATCAGCAGATTTGAAGTAGACATAGCGGACGTTTGACTTAGGCTGTACCAGCGCTACTAAGTCTCGTAATCGCACACCTCCCCATTGAGCGATCGCAGCCCAGCCTTCAACACAGACATGGCGAATTACCATTGAAGTCAAGGGAAGTTTTTGAATATCTGCCAGACTCAATTGCATCGCGTTACTAACCTCACCATCAATCGTCAGGCGGAACTGCGCCGGATCAATTTGCGGGGTGAAGTCAAAGGTATTAATCAGCAATTTGTCTGCTTCTATAGCACTGACAGGAAATTCTGGAACTGGTTTTTGACTTAGCAGGAGTGCTTCAAGACGTTGGTTTAGTGGTTCAGATATTTGCCGCAGATTATCTGAGAACAAATTTGTCCCACAGCCACCTAAAAGAAAACCTACCCCTGAAAGTCCAGATACTTGCAGTAACTGACGACGGGATAGGGTGCGTTTGGGAAGAATCAGACTCATATTACCTCTACAGGAACATAGACTTAATTAGACGGATGCTTCCTACTTTCAGCGCAAGTAAGGAATGAGTAATTGTAAACAGTATCACAGTGGGAACAGTGATAAAGTGAACAGTGCGTAAAGTTTGCCAATTCCCAAACAGCCCGGAAAGCCAATGCAGTTGAGCAGGTTTGTACATCGACAGACCACTCAAAATTGCCAGCAGTAGCACTGGAATGATCGCAGTATAAACTACTCGATGCCATGCGTAATTCTTGCGCTTTGGGTTCTGGCTGACTTGCAATGCTTTTAAGTCACCGCGATCGGCAAAGCGACGCTGCCAACGACGAGTTACAAAGATATAGATTCCATACCAAAGTAAGTTCAGCGAAAATAGCCACATAGCAGTAAAATGCCAGTTTCTGCCACCCGCTAGCCAACCTCCTAGCAACAGAAAATCGGGAAAATGCCAACCTGCACGTCCGCCAAATACCGGATTAGCATTATAGATTTGCAGTCCGCTACCGATCATCAAGATGAGACTGATGATATTAATCCAGTGAAAGGTTTTTGAGAGGAAAGTCTGACTTGGTGTTGAGCGGACTTTGCGTTTTAATGAAGTCATACCAATTTTGGATTTTATAGCGGTTCCAAGTTATACCAATTTGAAAAATGATTTTGGCAGACGGATTCACACAAGCTAGAACCAGAAGGCGATTCCCTATCCCAAATCTAAAATGGTATTAGACTTTCGGATTGGGTCTTCTAATCCAAAATCTAAAATTGGCACAGTTATGCCTATCTCACAGACGTTGAGTGCAAAAGAACAGAGCCAGCCAAAGTTGTATGTTAAAGCGCCAAAGTATAGGGATTGGAATCAGGTTTTTCCTGGAACCAGTCCCTAGTACTCAGTAGAAGAAAACTGAGATGCAAAGCTAGTTGTGGCTAGGGCTTGGTGGAAGCGGGCGATTGCTTCATAGCATCGCCCGCTTTATCTTTGCCCATCGCACCGCCAGCTTTATCTTTGCCCATCGCATCGCCAGCTTTATCTTTGCTCATCGCATCGCCAGCTTTATCTTTGCTCATCGCATCGCCAGCTTTATCTTTGCCCATCGCATCGCCAGTTTTATCTTTGCTCATAGCAGGAGAGGCTTCAGGAGCAACTTGATTGTTGGTTGCAGGAGTGCCAGAGCAAGCAGTGAGACTGGTAGTTAAAATCAGACCGGCAATTAAAAAAAGTGTTTTCCAGTTCATACTTTTGTTTCGTCCTTTGGATAGTTCTTTTTGTATTGATCAGAGGAAACTAAACTACAGGCAGATTCATCAACGCTATTGAGGTCAAGAGGATGCCTTCTTGGAGAAGACTCCATCAGATTGCTACTGCGATCGCTTCAGTGCGTAGCTTGCCGCCTTCTCTACGAGACGCTCCGCGAACGGCATCGCATTTACGTTGCAATGAAATAACGCCTTTGGTTCTAACACAACTTTGAATAATAGTAGTAATAGCGATCGCATCTCTTGTTAAAGGTTATTTTTGATACTCCAGCCCCCGGTGCGCCAGAAGTCAAAGCATTTATGGGCAGCAGGTTTAGGAACATTCAGCAAGACCAAAAAGATGGTTTATCTAGTCAAGTTGAACAAAAATTGATGCCTAAGACTTCATAGGCGATGCCATTCGCGGAGCGTCTCGTAGAGAAGGCGGCAAGCTACGCAACCCAATTTTCTGTGTAATATTTTGTTATTGAAGAATATTTGCGCTTTGATGTTCCTGATACTAATCTATGGCCAACAGAGGAACAAAGCGACTTTTAAGCAACTGCTGGGATATGCGATCGCTAACTAGCGATTAGGGTGGGCACTGTTACCCACCCTCACACTCTAACTTGCTACTGCCTCAGCAGGGGCTGCCTCAACAGCAGCTACGGGTAAATAAACACTAACTTTTTTACGGGTTTTGCCCTTTCTCTCAAACGTTACAACACCGTCGATTAAGGCAAACAGAGTATCATCGCTACCGATACCGACGTTGTTACCAGGGTGAAATTTGGTGCCGCGCTGACGCACGAGAATGTTTCCTGCACGTACAACTTGACCGCCATAACGCTTCACGCCCAGACGTTGGGCATTAGAATCACGACCGTTACGTGTACTACCTGTTCCTTTCTTATGAGCCATGATTTCCTCTTGTGTATCTACTTCTTTTTATTATTCAGCAACGGTTTCAACTTCTTCGGCAGAAGTGTCATCGACAACAGGAACTTCTTCCTCTGCGGGCCCTTGGGCAGCAAACACTGCACCGTTAAGGGTGATGGAGTCAATCATCAGCCTGGTAATTTCCTGACGATGCCCCCGCTTTTTGCGGGTTTTCTTTTTCGGCTTCATTTTGTATACCAGGACTTTACGACCTCTGTAATGTCGCAGTACAGTCCCTTCTACAGTCGCACCTGTCACTAGTGGCTGTCCAATACTAACTTCGCCGTCGTGCTGCACGAGTAATACGGAGTCTATTGTAACTTTTTCATCTGGTTCAATCGCAAGCAGTTCAATATCGTAAAACCGCCCTGGCTCTACTCGTATTTGTTTGCCGCCAGTTTCAATAATTGCGTAGGTCATGGAATTGTCCTTGAGGTTGCCGTACAGGTAGCTGGTTTTTATCTCCATGTAGAGACATGCTTCTGCCAGCTTTTGTAATATGTCTACCTGATCCGAGCAGGAATTAGACAGACAATCTAACATACTATTTTATTAATAGGTGTCAAGTCAAGCTCTAAGAGGATTTTTGGATTTGGCATTGGTGTCTGGTCAGCCTGAAGATGAAAAATCAGCTAATTCACTACTTTGCTTGCGATCGCACATTTTCCAATAGCGGTAAAGAACTAGCCAACAGTCTTCATGGGCAATCATCCACCAGCACGAATGTAAATTTTATTTACAAGTCAGAATAAATGCTTTTTCACTAAAAATTGCTACTATCTTAGGGCTGAATTTTACAAAATAGTAATAGCAGTATTAGCCTACAAGTTATATTTTCTTATCAAAATCAACACATTTTTCCTCTTTGTTTTAAGATCAAACTTATAGATGCTTAATCTAGAAATTATTTACAGAAGTTAGTAAATCCCCAGGAGTTAATTTACCACATTCAAACCTGATATTTCAAACAGGAGATGGATTGTCATGACACAGGAAAATGCTGCCCGACTTTTTCAAGCCGTAAAACAAGATCAAGCATTACAGGAAAGACTCAAAGTAACAGCTGATCCAGAAGCCTTCATCAAGATTGCTCAAGAGCGTGGCTATGATTTCACCGCCAAAGAACTGGACAGTGAGATCAGCAAATTGTCTGAAGAAGATTTAGCCACCATTGTGAATCCAGGATGGGGGACTAGACGCCACATTAATCCTAGATAATTCCTGCTCTAGGAAACCGAAAGTATAGGAACAACTCAATTGACAAGTTTTGCTCCTGAAGGGGATAGCGTTGTATCATCTCCTTTAGGGGCATTCCTATTAAACGCAAAGCTCAGATCCCCGACTTTTCTAAGAAGTGGGGGATCTCGTTGTTGACGAATGATATAAATAGGGCTATATGTACCGATCCTCGGCTATCTTTGTGCTGTGGCAGTATCTATGCAATATCTCAAGAGAGTTAAAAATTCTGGTTCTACTTCCCATTTCCCCACCTGCTTAACTCATGAGTTAGGATGACTATATTTTCATCAGGTTATATGAAAAGAATAGAAGTAGAGCAAAGAACTATTTTAATTGGTTTGGCAGGTAGCCACGGCTATGGTTTAAATCGTCCTGATTCAGATTTTGATTATCGGGGAGTATTTATCGCACCCAAAAGGTACTACTTGGGATTTGATCGGATAGAACAAAAAGATGATGGCTGGGATGAACCAGGAATATTTCCATTCGTTGATGGCAACAAAGACACAGTTATATATGAATTAAGAAAAATCCTCCAGTTATTAGCGGGCGCGAATCCCAATGTTTTAGAATTGCTGTGGTTAAATAACTATCCTTTTTTAAGCGCAGTCGGGCAGCATTTAATTAATCATAAGCAGTTATTTTTGAGTAAAAAGGTAAAACATACTTACACTGGTTATGCCTTTGCCCAAATCAAAAAGATGGAAACTCATCGTAAATGGTTGTTAAAGCCACCGCAAAAAAAACCAATACCATCTGACTTCGCCATAGAAGACGAAGCACCCCTTAGCAAAGATGAGCTAAATGCTTTTCTGGAGTATCTTTATAACTTAATCAGAGGACGGATTGAGTTTTTGGAAGAAGCGGAACAATTATACCAATTGCTGACAGCAGATATTGATTTTAAAGGAGTGTTAAAACAATATACTTTACCCGATGAAACTTTGGAATATACCCAAAAGTTAAGCAATAGTCGTAGAGATTTTATCCGCCTGCTTCAGAAAAGTCAAAGCTATCAAATAGCTTTAAGAGAATGGAAGGCTTACTTATCTTGGCAAGAGAATAGAAATCCTGCTAGG
The DNA here is from genome assembly GCF_017114985.1 of Nostoc sp. JL33. Taxonomy (GTDB): domain Bacteria; phylum Cyanobacteriota; class Cyanobacteriia; order Cyanobacteriales; family Nostocaceae; genus Nostoc. The sequence continues at coordinate 57,367 of NZ_JABXKP010000091.1, forward strand.
GCAGAAATGGAAAGAAAGTCGGGTTTTGACCTCAAACATGGGATGCACTGCATTAGATTGTTACGCAGTGGAGTAGAAATATTGCAGCAAGGTGAAGTGATTGTAGATAGGAGAATAGCTGGTGATGTTGAGGATTTAAAAGCTATTTTAAAGGGTGAGTATTCTTATGAGCAGGTGATGAAAATGGCAGAAGATTTGGTCGCCGAAATGGAAATTGTTTACGAAAAATCTGCCCTACCTCACAAACCTGATTTAGAGCAAATTAATGAGTTGTGTATGGAATTGGTGGAAATGCAGAATTGGTAAATGAAAAAGGAGAGACGCGATTAATCGCGTCTGTACATTAATTAATTTCTGACTTCTTTACTGATAACTCATAACTAATTTTATAGAGCGTACATTAAGTCAGCAAAGCCATAGAGGCTGATGATCAGCAATAGTGATGCTGTTAGTTGGGTAATTCGTCTCTGGGGTGAGGGGGCGATCGCTTCCCGCACTAAGATAGAAATAGATGCCCCAACTACTAAGCTCAAGCCTAAAATTAAATATGGTCTGTCGGGTAAAATACTCGCTATTGCCAGCATAGCGATCGCTAATAAGAGCATCAATAATTCTACAAACCTGGGCGGGTTGTATTGGCTAGATAGAACAAAGCTGTTGAGCCAAAAAGACCAAAATCTCATAGTCAGTGTTGAATGCTTAGTTAGGAGTTAGGAGTTAGGAGTTAGAAGTTAGGAATTAGGAGTTATATAGTCAGTGCTGAATGTTTAGGTAGAAGTTAGAAGTTGTGAGTTATGAAACAGCTTTTCATTCAAAACTCTTAACTCCTAACTCCTCACTCTTAACTTTTAACCCCTAGCCCCTAACTTTTGACCTGTGCCATTTTTTTGTGCAGTATCACTTTCTGGTAGTTCGACGCCAAAGATGCGGCTAAAAGCTTTGGCGACTTTGTAGCCAGAATCAATCGATTCTAAAGGGTCTTTCCGCAGCCTGTGACGCAAGCATAGCGTAATTACGCGATGGATATCATCAACTGTAACTTCAGTGCGCCCTTCAAATGCTGTTAAGGCTTTGGCGGCGCGGTTACTAACGATGTCACCTCGCAAACCATCTACATCCAGTTCGGAGCAGACTTCAGAAATTTTCACCCGCAGATCATAGTCAATTTTCACTTCTGGCAAAAGCTGTTGAGCATTGACAATTTCCTTTTGCAATGCTTCTTGCTGGGGTTTGTAGTTTTCGAGAAATACTGGCGGATTTTGGTCAAAATCCGCGCGTTGTTCCACGATTTGCACCCGCAAGACTGGTTCTTTTACGGTGTGAATTTCTGCGTGCATCCCAAAGCGATCGAGCAGTTGCGGGCGTAGTTCGCCTTCTTCTGGGTTTCCAGAACCCACAAGAACGAAACGCGCTGGGTGACGGATAGAAATACCTTCCCGTTCTACCGTGTTCCATCCACTAGCGGCGGAGTCGAGTAGCACGTCTACGAGGTGGTCATCTAGTAAGTTGACTTCATCCACATAGAGAATGCCTCGGTTAGCCTTTGCCAGCAGTCCCGGTTCAAAAGCTTTGACACCTTCAGATAAAGCTTTCTCGATGTCGATTGTGCCACAAACTCGGTCTTCTGTGGCTCCTAGCGGCAGGTCTACCATTTGGACTTTTTTCTGAGTTACAGGAATTTCGTCCCCTTGTTCTAACAGTTGGCGGACTTCATCGCTCATCAAGTCGGGGTCGCTAGGATCACTACTGAAGGGGTCATTGGCGACCACTGAAATTTCTGGCAGTAGATCCGCCAGCGCCCGGATAGTTGTGGATTTCCCGGTGCCGCGATCGCCCATGATCATTACACCACCAATTTTGGGGTCAATCACGTTCAATAGCAACGCCAGTTTCATTTCTTCCTGGCCCACAATTGCCGTAAAAGGAAATACTACGCGACGCGCACTTGCCGTGGATTGAGCAGTTGGACTCACTAAATTACCTTAACAATATTTTTCTTATTACAGTTTTCTATTGTGACACAGCTAGGGCGTGGGGGAATGTGAAGATCAGGAGCAGGGGAGTTGTAGTAAGTCTTTTCCCAGTGCCCAATGCCCCATTGCAATGTCTATTGGGCACTAATAACTACTAGCTGCGTCAAGCATCTTATAACTTTGCGAGGTCTGCTTTAGTTTTTCTGGTGCAAAAGTTCTATAAGCAGGGAACGAACAACTACCAACAGATTAATCCTGTAGTAAGCATAAATACTTGTAGACTATATGGTTAATAGATTCAATTATAAAAACGAGTAATGGCGTGTGTGGGTAGCTAATGCATCATTCAAATTTATTTATGAAATCATCTTTTATTGTTCCAAGTTGGTGGCGTAGATGCACAGCAGCTTGTCGTCAGACATTGCTCAAGTATCTTTTTCCAATTCTGATTTTAATATCTTTTGTTACGGTATTGCTGGTAGACAGTTTTACCCCTGCGATTGCACAGATACCCCGTCAGGAAATTCGCGGGGTATGGATGACCAACAATGATTTTGACACCCTCAAGAGTCGCGCCAAAGTGGAGGATGCGGTGAGCCAGCTACAACGGATGAACTTTAACACAATCTATCCTGTGGTGTGGAATTCTGGCTATGTGATGTATCCCAGCGCCCTGGCACAACGTGCAGGTATTCAACCTTTTGTCTACAAAGGTTCAGATGGACATGATATTCTTGCAGACCTGATTAACCAAGCCCATCGCAAAGGATTGCTAGTAATTCCCTGGTTTGAGTTTGGTTTCATGGCTCCCCCAACTTCAGAACTGGCACTGAATTATCCAGATTGGTTCACACAAAAGCGGGATGGAAGCCAAACTTCGATCAGTGCAGGGGGTGAGGTGATGTGGCTCAATCCGTTCCATCCACAAGTGCAACAGTTCATTACCAATCTTGTGCTGGAAACTCTTACCCAATATGATGCCGATGGCATTCAGTTTGACGATCACATGAGTTTGCCCTACGAATTTGGCTACGATAAATATACAGTTGCCTTGTACACCCAAGAAACCAATAATGCTCCCCCAACTAATCCCCAAGATGCCGCATGGGTACAGTGGCGGGCAGATAAAATTACGGCGTTCATGGTACAACTTAACCAAGCTGTGAAGCAGAGAAAACCCCAGGCGATTTTCTCTGTTTCTCCTAATTACTATGATTTAGCTTACAAGTTTCACCTGCAAGATTGGCTGAGTTGGATACGGCTAAATATTGTGGACGAGTTAATTGTGCAAATTTATCGTCCGAATCTGCAAAGTTTTGTGGCAAATATTTCTCGCCCAGAAATTCAAGAAGCGCAACAAATAATTCCAACTGGAATTGGCATTATGGCAGGCTTACGAAACAATCCAGTTTCCATGCAGCAAATTAAGTCTCAGGTACGGGCTGTCCAAGAACGCGGTTTAGGTGTAACTTTCTTTTATTATGAAAGTCTTTGGAACGATGCCCTAGAACCTTTAAACGAGCGGCAAGCTGGATTTGAAAGTCTCTTTCCATCTCCCGCACTCCGCGCCAAAATTGAATAAATTTTCTGTTGAAGATGATGTTTCTGTACTAGAAATTACAGCAGTTTTCATGTATTTGAACCACATCTGTCGTAGGGACACAGTATTCGTGTGCCCCTACTGCGTGGTCTATTTAAGACGAAAATAGCTGTAAGGTTTTTACGGCTAATGGTAGTGCGATCGCCTGTTGTCCTGAAAGGCTCAGATTCCTAACTTCTCCAAAGAAGCCGGGGAGCGATCGCCCCCAAAAAATGCGATCGCAACCGGAATTTGACTTAAAGAATACCCAGGTGAGTTAATTGGTCGCATCGCTCTAGAACATGCGCGATCGCACTTAGCAGATGGGACATGATAAATTTACGCCTCTTCTTTTAAATAGCACTTGCCTTATGTTCGGTCATTTCGGGTGAGCGCTGCTTGCCGATTCTCAAGCCAAAAAGTGACCAATAATTCAGATTTCCATTGGTCATTAAGCCACAATCATTCTTCTGGGGTTGCGACTGTATTCCCTTGTGATTCCAGCTTTGACTCGCTTTTCATTGGCTGGCATCTGCTTTGTTGTGGACTGAGTTTAAACTTTGATGGTTACAGATGAACATAGGAATAATCGAGTCTTATAATAGCGGATTTTTAGACGTTGTACCAGAGGGTGAAGACAGCGACTATTGGCAGATTGCAGCTATACATATCAATGGCCAAGCCTACTGCCCTACTCCTCGGCTTTATCGAAGTGAAAAAGTGGCATTGACAAAAGCTGCACAAATTTATGATTGGCTAGCTGACCACGAAGGAGAAATTAGTAATGGGGCTTGCAACTGCGAAAAATTGAAACTGATTCTATGGCAGCAACCGAAAGTATCTTAGTTGACCTTGTATTAATAGCTGCTTAGAGTAAGCCTGTAGTCCCTGCCTCAAGTGTGGGGATTTTCTTTGTAGGTGCGTAGGCGATCGCGAGTGCGTCTGGTAGAGTTGCCCGTCGCAGACATCGCAAGAAGGTAGCATTGCTCTTGTTGACTTTTCCTCTCTACGAACGCGAATAGCGTGTCGCAGACAGACGCTCTGCGCGTTCGATTGTATTTTCTAAAGCAATACGCTTGGGTTAAGCCCCAAATCCAATGCAAGAGACGTTGCAATTGCTAGTCTCTACATACCTAAAATCCTTAATGGAGCCGCCCTTTATAGCGATCGCTCCTAGTCTAACTTTGATTCTAAGAATTTTTAAGTTACTTTCTACCTCGAAGAGCGCATTTCTTGCTGGCGCATCGGCATAGCGTCAATTTGCTCAAAAATTGCTGTCGCTGCGACTGGTGTCGTGTCTTGGCGCTTAATACCACCATCTTTGCCCACCAAAATGACGCGAAAATTTTCTTGATCAACCCCAAAGCGATTTCGCAAATTGGCAACAGAAGACTCATCTATTAACTGTCCATTGGCATAGCTTTTATTTGTTGCCAAAACCTGAACGAGAACTAAATCCCGGTCTTTAAAACCGCTTTTTTGCTGGTCAAATAAATGCATCTGCTGCTGATAGCTTAGGTTATCAACAGACGGTGCAAAGACTAGTAAGACGCGGTTTTGCCATTTTTGGGAACTGAGGTTAAATGAAGACATTTTGATGGCTTGGGTTGAACCTTGGACAGTACCAGCAATGCTGACTGGCGATAGAACTATAGACATTAATAGAGTCAGGGCGATTAATACTGAGTTATTCACTTCGGTGTTGAGATGAGCGTTCCACTATCTCAAACTATCATAGGAATAGACGGGATGCGGAAAACGAGCGCATCTTTAGACGAGCGTTGCAGCCCGCCAACTCTACCAGACTCAGAGGAAAACCTGGCGATCGCCCAGCCCACCTAATCCTGACTCAGAGAACTAATTGAAAAATGCCGATATTTAGCGATTAGTTATTAATGATTCTTCACGACTAGCTGATGACACCAGTGGCGGGCGCAGGCAAAGATAAGCAAGAGAACCAAGTAGGGGAACAAACACCACCGCTAAAAATACCTGGGCATTAGGGAAACGGTGACGAGCCATATCATCACCAACAACAGTAGGAAATAAAAGATAAAACAAACAAAATGCCAAGCTCATGCCATTGATAAAGCGATCGCTTTGGAACTGCTGCACATAATCTCCCCAATCACCGAAGCCAAAACCATAGACAAGCAAAATAACTGTGCTGAAAGTTAAGACGATACCGTAAAGGCGAGAATCCAGCAGATTCAAAAAAGCATCTTTTTGTCCGGAAAATTGTTGATTTGGTTCACGCAAAGCCAAATACGGCAAAAGACCAAGTACACCTGAACCCACTGATGCTATGGCAAAAGGCCAAAAAGGAATCCATTGCATCCGGCCATCAATGAACAATAAACCACTATAAATTAATAGCCAAATACCCACTAGAGAAAATAAAGAAAGGATAATTGGATTAATAGCAGCCCACTGAAGAGTAAATATATTTTTCAAGAGCGTTAGCGTTTCATCTAAGTGCAAGGGCGGTGCCAACAATAAAATATAGGCGATAAATCCAGCCCACAGTAACCACAATGCCAGTTTAAAAGTTATAATCTTCATTTGGTTGCATAAAATTATTTCAAAGACAGAATTAAATAAAACTATCAATTAGTTAAATCCTGGCTGCATTGTAAATTATGAATCCTCTGCTTGTTGTCGCTCAATGGGTAGAGCTTCTACAGTTGAAAAAGGTAACATAGTTGCTCAAGTCCAATCCTCTAACCTAGCGCGATAGTGGGACTGACACATGTATTTTCTAGTCAAAGCCAGTTACCAACTAAAACATAAGGTGCCCAGTAGCCAGGACGACTGTAATTGGGATAATCTTTTAACAACTTTACTTGGGCGCGACGTAAGGCTTCAGCCTTGGTCACGTTATTTTTAACTAATTCACGATAAAATTCACCAATTAAGATAGCAGTAGATTTATCACTAATATGCCACAGTGAAGCTAAAGTACTACGGGCACCAGCTTTCACGGATGTTCCTGCTAGCCCTAGCGTGGCGCGATTGTCACCAGCAGCAGTTTGGCAAGCACTCAAAACCAGCAATTCCAAGGCTTCTGAGCGAGTTTGATCCCGATGCCGCAGCAAGCTATCAAATTGCATCACGTTGATCGGCCCATCAGCAGCAAGTATAAAAGTATTCTCAGCACGGGAGCTAAATTGACCGTGGGTTGCCAGATGTAACACATTAAATGGCACAGCATTTACCTTACTCTCTAGGTTTTTGCTGTTGAAATCCCGATCTAGTAACTGGGTGGTAGACGCGATCGCTTGCGAAATGGAGTTGAATTCTGATTTAATCTCTGGTAAAGGTGGAAATTGCTGTTGAAAGTCTTGTGGTGGCTGTACTAACCCAGCAGCTAGTACGTTGAGTTTTGTTTGTGTCAAGGGTTTGGGTGGGAGTAACTGGAGTCCCAAACTGAGTGCTACAGCATATTTTTCTACCAGATATTGCTGACCATCATACAGTATAGCCATTGGCACGTTTCGCAAGATTCCATCCAGTACAAATACAAGGGTTTTGACTCCACTTTCTTTTAAATCTGACTCAATTTCTTTGATTAACCACCCATAGACTTCCTGTGACAGCGCCTGCACTTCCTCAGTCATATCAGGTTCTAAAAGATACTCTCTGAGTTCTCTTAGAGTAGCTTCTACTTCCTTCTGTGACTTGTTTACTGTATAATTACGCAATGGCTGGTTAGGAATTTTGACAATCACTTGCAGTTGAGAAGGCAGAATAATTGGATAAATGATTGCAGATGTGGGATTATCTTTATCTACCACTGTGTCAAGCAAAACAGTTTTGGCATTAATGCAAGCTTCCCGGAAAAAGTCGTCTAATTCCGCCAATTGTAGTGCTTCAATCCTCTGCCTAGCTTTGTCTAGGGTTGCTTCGCTTGGATGAGTTTGCTGAAACTGCAACAGTAATTCTACGGACTCTCGATATACAGGTTCTACACTTTCTTTAAAGGAGAACTGGACATCTCGATTCACAACAACTAAGTCACTACGAAGAGTCTGCAATTCACTGACCGCAGTATCATAGGCAGAAATAGCGCCCTTAATCTCTCCCTGCTGTTTTAACAAGCGTCCCAACTGCCAATGCCAATGATAAGCGATATCTGGGGCGTTGATTGTTTGGGCTATAATCAGTGCCTGCTGGGTGAGGTTCTGGGCAATTGACCATTGTTTAGTTTGCTCGTATACACTGCCGAGAGTCCCAATGGCAAAGCTTTCGGCTCGCTTATCTGCCAAATCTTGAGCTTGTTGCAAAGCTGTGGCGCAGATTTGAGCGATCGCTTGGGGTGTAGTTCCAAATTTCATCAAGGTTTGAGCTAGATTAATCCGTGCATAGATAGTTGTCACAGAAGCAGGTAGTTGTGCCAGTTGAGTTTGGATTTGCGGCAATAGTGTCTGCGCGGCTGGTGTTTGTCCCGCGTTCACTAGCAAGCTAAACTGATTTATTTGAGCCTGAACTTTGGTAATCCGGTTAGGAGCGATCGCAGCAGCTTGCTGATAGAAGTCTATTGCCCCTTTAAAATCTTGCTGTACTTGTGCCGTGTTGCCTAAACTGAACAAAGCAGCGCTCACATCCTGGGGAGAATCCAATTCTTGGGCAATTGACAAACTTTGCTGTAATATCTGATGGGATTGATCCAAATCTCCGGCTAATTGCAAAGCATCACCGAAAGACCGTAATTCTACTGCTTTTGTGAGTGAATTAGGTTTTGATTGTAACTGCTGCTCTAATTGAGTCAAGATTGCCAAACCCCGACGGTAAAACCCCAAAACTTGCCATGCTTGTGCTTGGTTGATGCGATCGCGGGTAATGCCATTTTGATCACCTAATTGCTTATAGCTCACTTGGGCACGTTGCCACGTATTAAGTGCCTGTTGGGCTTGTCCCAAATCTAGTTGAATACTACCTTGAATATCCAGAATTGGAGCCAGAACCTGAAGATTTTGGCCAGTAGAGGATTTTTCGAGCAACTTCAAGCTATCTGTAATTGCCTGTTGCGCTGGTGTCAAATTACCCAGTTTTTGATATGCCAATGCCAAATTACTTAATGCCACAGCTTGCCGCAATTCATTGCCTTGGCTGCCATAACTTTTAACTGCTTGTTGCAAAACTTTAACAGCTTCTGCAAACTGTCCTGCCTCATACAGCACTTTACCTTGTTGCAGTAAGTCTTGTGTTGGTGCAGTCGGATTTGGGATTGACACTCCAAGAGTTGCGGTATGTTGTGTCTCTACAGTTGCAGCAACAGGAAAAGTAATAACGCACAAAAAAGCTGTCACCAGAACCAAGAGAATGAAAACAGGCAAGTCACGGATTTTAAAAAGACGAATGAACCATCTGTTACCCATGCGTTGCCACTGATTGTTTTTATGACTCTTGGGTTTCATGGGAATTCCTCCCCATACTCTTGGGGTAACGAATTATTGATTACAGGATATGGCAGAGGGAATAAAAGAACTTTGCTCAGATTGAGCCACAAGGATAATATCACCCTTAGCATCGACAATCCATCCTTGAGCCTCCACAATCTGATTAGTATATCTGGTAACAGATGTAGTAGATAAATTATCCCTTACTCTCTCTGTTGCTTGTGCGGGCAAATCTACCCAACTAGTAATCACTGCTCGTCCCCGCAACGGTTCATTAGGATTTTGCGGTAATCCACCTCGTCCTGTAGCGATAAAACGACTGGCGTTTTGTCCTCTTCTGGGTGTGCAACCTTGGGCGATTTGTTGGGATGCATCCACGAGGTTGGAGGGTAGTTGAATTAAGCCGCGACTTGGGTCTACATCAGGGGTGTTAATAGTTACTGTACCACTGACTCCCAATTGCGAACTTGCTGTAATGTCGCTCTTTTCGGTTGGGCTTTTTTGCGGGATAATACCGAAAAGCCCGTCTAATGTAATATCAACTCTACCACCTATACCAGTGAAGGCGTTAGCGCTGATATCGCTATTTTCTTTGGGAACTGCAACGATAAATCTTGAGTTGATATTAATGTTACCGCCATTGCCACCTAATTTTTCTGTACCTGCATTAGTGGAGATTTCACTGTTACGACGGAGTAAGAGTAAGTCGCTATTGACGTTGATGTTACCACCGTTACCGGATGCAGATTCAGCGTTGAGTTTACCTTGGTTGTCTAAGGTAATTTCGGGTGAGTTGATTTCGATGTCGCCCGTGATTCCTGAACCAGAAGCACTGACAAAGAAGCCACTGTTAGCACCAATATTTCTGACTTTGCTAGGAAATTTAGCACTTCTGTTATTGTAATTAGAGTCACTACCGCTAATAATCACTTTATCAGTAGCGTTGACTGTAATTTTACCTGCACGTCCATTGCCTGAGGTAGTGGTGAGTTGTCCACCATTAAGTGCTTCAAAGACATTTGCATTCACCGTAATATCGCCACCCTTACGATCATTTCTAGTGCGTGCATCTAACAAAGCGCCGTCTGATACACGAAAGATATTGGTGTTTACAGTGATATTGCTACCTTTGCCAGTGGAATCTGAAAAAGTATTAGTAAATAAAGCACTAGAATTTCCACTTTCTTGACTAGTTCCAGAAACATTTACTGCATCTTTTGCATTGATGCTAATATTCCCCGCATTCCCCACTCCAGAAGTTGCGGCATTAAGTTTAGCGCTATCTCTTAATGAAAAGTCACCAGAATCGATGGTAATATTACCCCCATTACCAACAGTCCCCTTTTCTACTTCGCTCACAATCGCACTGGAAAAACCGTTTTTCTCCCCAGCAATATCAACAGCACCAGTAACTTTCACACTGACATTACCTGCATCGCCTCTTCCTGCTGGTTGGGTGGCGGATGCACCACGAGTAATGGTTAGTAGTCGAGCGCCATCAGTAAGTGACAGGGTGGCGGCATTAATGTCGATATTACCACCCTTACCCACACCTCTTGGTTCTACTGTGCTGAAGATGTAAGCATTATCTGCAAGGGAAACAGCATTTTTTGCACCCACTGTCACATTCCCTGCATTCCCTTCTCCATAAGTTGAGCTAATAAGTTGAGCGCTATCTCGAAATGAGAAGTCACCAGCATTAATGGTAATATTACCCCCATTACCAACTGTTCCAGTTTCCACCCTGCTCACAATCGCACTGAGAAAACCGTTTTTCTCCCCAGCAATATCAACAGCACCAGTAACTTTCACACTGACATTACCTGCATCGCCTCTTCCTGCTGGTTGGGTGGCGGATGCACCACGAGTAATGGTTAGTAGTTCAGCACCATCAGTGAGTGAGAGTGAAGCAGCATTGATGACGATGTTGCCTCCTTTACCCACACCTCCTGCTTCCACCGTGCTGAGGATGCCTACATTACCTGCAAGGGAAACAGCATTTTTTGCACCCACTCTCACATTCCCCGCATTCCCCTGTCCATAAGTTGAGGCAGAAAGAAAAGCGCCATCAGTGAGTGAGAGGGTGGCTGCATTGATGTCGATATTACCACCCTTACCCACACCTCCTGCTTCGACTACGCTGAAGATGTAAGCATTACCTGCAAAGGAAACAGCATTTTTTGCACTCAGTGTCACATTCCCCGCATTCCCTTGTCCAGAAGTTGAGGCAGAAAGTACAGCGCCATCTCGTAATGAGAAGTCACCAGAATCAATGGTAATATTACCCCCATTGCCTACTGTCCCCATGTCCACACTACTGAAAATCGCACTGGCAAAACCGTTATTCTGCCCAGCAATATCAACAACACCTGTTACCTTAACATTGACATTGCCTGCATCCCCTCTTCCTGCTGGTTGAGTAAGAGATGCTTTACGAGTACTGGTTAGCAGTTGAGCGCCATCAGTGAGTAAGAGTGAAGTAGCATTGATGTCAATATTGCCTCCCTTACCTACACCTCCGGCTTCCACAGTGCTGAGGATGCCAGAAGCCTTACCTGCAAGGTCAACAGCATTTTTTGCACCCACTGTCACATTCCCCGCATTCCCTTGTCCATAAATTGAGGCAGAAAGTTGAGCGCCATCTCGTAATGAGAATGAACCAGAATCGATGGTTATGTTACCCCCATTACCTTTTGATCCCAAGCTTACATTATTGAAAATAAAGCTCTCAGAAGCAATTTTGATTTCCCCTGTCGCATTCAGCGTAATATCCCCTGCAACAGTCTCAGGTGTCCCTAAACCTTGAGCAATACCAGCAGAAAGCTTACTTCCTCCCAAAATCTCTAAGTTATGGGCATTGATTGCAATATTACCGCCACCAGCACCTTCTACATATATAGCGGCTTGATTCGTTAGCGATATATCTGCACGAGTCACATTTTTAGGAAATCCCAGCCTCAAATTATCTCTATCAAAAAGAAGATTAATATTTCCCGGTGCTGCTAATCCCCCTAATTCAACTCTCCCACCAAGAGCATTTAATTGCCCACCATCCATGCTGACATTACCACCCACTAGCAGCAAACTCTTACCATCTGGTACACGTAGACCAAATGTATCGAAACCTGATGGGTCTACTCCGGCTGGGGAAACTGAGTTATTTTGAATCGATGTGGTGGCAATTTGATTGAATAGTAAAGCTGAAGGATTGACCGTTAACAATGCAGGAGTATTCGGATTCGTTGCACTGAAAAAACCTTGATTACCAAACCCAATAGCATTTGCAGTCGTTGCAACAAAGGAACCTCCGACATTCAATTGGGCATTTTTGCCAAAAATAATCCCATTGGGATTAAGTAGAAACAGGTTTGCTGTACCCGACGCGCGGATTAACCCATCAATGTTAGAAACTGACTTACCCGTTACCCTGCTAATGATGTTCTGAATGTCAAGAGCATTATTAAAGAAAGCAGTGCTTCCAGTGGGAACGGAAAACTCCCCAAAGCTGTGGAACAGATTGCCAGCTGCTCTGGTTCCTCCTTCAATAATTCTGGTGTTATCTTCTAGTTTGACGGTGGAATTATTACGTAGAGTGGCATCGGGGGTAATTTGAGCAAAAGCGCAATTTGCCCAAAAAGCGATCGCAATTCCCGTCCCCACACAAACAGCAATTGTTGAATCAAGGTTAGTTTGTATAGTTATTGTGGTGATGGGTATTTTAGCCTGTGTCATCGCTTTAGGGTTAGCGTTCGCGTAGCGTCTCGTAGAGAAGCTCGCCGTTCGCCCAGCGTCTCGTAGAGAAGGCATCGCTTCAATGCTTTGGCCTAATTTTATTCTGCTAAGAGTAGGGAAAATTAATAACTTTTCTTAAGAAATACTTAGATAATCGGAATTCCTCCCCCTTACTCTTCTACAGTGTACACACAAGTATGACCAGCATAGGTTTCAATTCTAGTAAGTAGGTAGGCATAAACAAACCTAACTATGTAACGAAATATAAAATCATCGAAACCTTTGCGATTGCTTCGTTCCACTCGCAATGACCTAGTTATAAATTTTCCCGCCTACCTACTTAGTTTCGTAGTAGCGCATCTTGGCTAAAATAGTGCATTAGGTGTAAGTTGGGTTGACGTAAGGAAACCCAACCTACAATTTTTTTGCAACATTTGAGTAATGACACGCCAATAGAGTGCGTTATGGACAGGCCGAAATAACAAATGCGATCCCCGAAATAACAAATGCGATCGCCGAAATAACAAATGCGATCGCCGAAATAACAAATGAGTTCGCCGAAATAACAAATGGGTTCGCCGAAATAACAAATGCGATCGCCGAAATAACAAATGCGATCGCCGAAATA
>NZ_JABXKP010000020.1 GCF_017114985.1 Nostoc sp. JL33
ATTTTCTCCAAGAAGATGACATTATCGTTGCTGAGACTGGAACTTGTTTGTTTGGCGCTTCTATCGTTCCTTTACCAAAAGGAGCTACTTTTGTTGGGCAAGTACTTTGGGGATCGATTGGTTACTCTGTTGGTTCATTACTTGGTTGTGCTATTGCCGCATCACAACGTCGCTCTATCCTACTGGTTGGTGACGGGTCTTTCCAAATGACTGCACAAGAACTTTCAACCATCCTACGCTATAATTTAAAACCGATTATTTTTTTGCTCAACAATGATGGATATACTATAGAGCGTGATATTCACGGTGAACGTATGCCATATAACGACATTCAACCTTGGAATTATCATCAGCTCCCTAAGGTTTTCGCTGGCAATGCCTGGGCAATTAAAGTTAGTACCGAATCCCAGTTAGACAAAGCATTACAAACAGCTCAACAAAACCGTGACCAACTTGCTTTTATTGAGGTTGTAATGGATAAAATGGATAGCCCAGAGGTTCTGTTGAAGATGTTGCAGCAATAAAGCAACATACTGCCTGATCAATTACTCAGTACCCTCCCCGAGTGATGAGCGTTGCGGTGTGATGCTGGGAGCAACGCTCTAACAGTGAGGTGCTAAAAATTAGGGGTATAAATCACCTGTTTAATAGTGCTGCATCTACGCCCGCCGTAGGCATCGCAGTGAAATACCTGTTTTTATTGAGAATCAAACTATGCATTTGTGAGAATTAAACCCCGATCTCACTTTTTCGCGTTGCTCCCTGTGATGCTGGAGTTTGTGGATGTTGACTCTGAAAGGTTTCCTCAATTGGTGACAGATACCCCGCATTAGACTGAATGCATGGCTTGATTTACTCAAGTTATAGAATAGTTGACTGTGTTAATTCCTCAAACATAACATTTTCAACCTCGCTTTATTGCGCTTGGCTCCATGTAGATAATTTCCCAAATATGACCGTCTAAGTCAGCAAATCCATGTCCATACATAAAACCATGATCTTGCGGTTCATTGTAGGTTGTTCCACCGGCGGCGACAGCAAGGCGAACCATTTCATCTCAAACGCACAATCAGATGTAATCCAAGCGATCGCCTCCATTTATCGCGCCGAGTGGGGTCGGATTCTTGCCACGCTCATCCGGCTGGTTGGGGATTTCGATGTGGCTTTATAGGCGGCACAGGAAGCCTTTATCGCTGCCGTGAATCAGTGGCAGTCCACGGGTATTCCCGAGGCGGAACTGGCCCGTTTGGAGTCTTGCAGCGATCGCGGCACTACATTGTCAGGCGGCACAAGCACAAGAAACGGGCTGGTTACAAATTGTCCGCCTCTACGATTTGCTCGAGAGCTTGCAACCCTCGCCCATTGTGTCGCTGAACCGGGCAGTGGCGATCTCAATGATCAAGAGTCCTCAGACCGCGCTCGAACTCATCGATGGGCTTACCCCTCAACTTAATGGCTACCATCTATTTCACGCCACCCGTGCCGATTTGCTGCGCCGTATGGGAGCCTCAGCGTCAGCCGCACATAGCTACGCGCTTGCGCTCGTGCTAGTCACTAATGACAGCGAACGCCGCTTTCTGGAGCGTCGGCTGCGCTCAGTTCAACCCTAACCTCCAGCATCGTGGGGCGTGACTTCAAGTTTGAGGATATTGAACTCAACAGAGCGTAAACGCTATAAATGCATCATTACATTTGTTGTAGATTTTTGAAGGCATTAAGCAGGTACTGTATAGAAATTTCAATTAATCACGGCACACAAACCAACGAATTGCTATTCCCTAATTCAACAAAAGCAAGCATTCTTAACACAAGGTAGAACATCAGATGAAATCCACACAAGACAAATGGGCATTAGTCACAGGTGGGAACCGAGAGATTGGGTTTGCCATCGCTCAAGGTCTACTGGCAAAAGGTTACTCGATAATTATCACTTCACGCTCACTTGATAACGCAAAACTTGCGGCCCTGAAACTTCAACCAAAGGTAATTCCTGTCGAATTGGATGTCACTAACGATCGCTCTATCAACCAAGCAGTAAAAACCCTGCACCAAAAGATTGATCGCTTAGACGTTTTGATCAATAATGCTGGCGTGTATCCAGACAAGGATGTAAATATTCTTACCATTGACCGTGAGTTACTTGATTCCACAATGAATGCCAACGCCTTTGGCGCAATTCGGATGGTGCAGGCATTTTTACCCCTGTTGGAAAAATCCCCTGATGCCAGAGTTGTTAACGTTTCAAGCGGATATGGAGCATTAGAAGCCTTGTCTTACGATGTCCCAAGTTACTGCCTATCAAAGCTGGCATTAAATGGTACAACAATTATGCTGGCACAAGCTTTACAATCTTTTGGGATTGTTGTCAATTCCATTTGTCCGGGGTGGGTCAAAACAGATATGGGTGGGTCATCAGCACCGCGCACGCCAGAACAAGGTGCCGACACTGTAATTTGGCTGGCTACTGATGCTCCACGCAATATAAGCGGGAAGTTTTTCCGAGATCGTAAAGTAATTTCTTTTTAGATGTTAATTGTCGTTATAGTTTTTTACCTGCATCAGCTTAGAATACTCTTGCTCCAGACGATTTGGTTCTACTTGATGACAAAGTTAGACGGGTCTTGATCTCGTCGATGCTTAGTGGGAATGGGGGCTGGCTGTCCATCACCCGCAAGGGCTGCGGTTTTCTCCAGGGATTCCCTCAATCGCTTGGCTGCGTACATGGACATATCTCGCGGTACATTAATGCGATCGCGCAAATATCGGAGAGCGACATCAGACCCGAATGGAGGTACACAGTCTTCACCGAGCATCATGTGTGTTAAAGCACAACGTAGCGCTTGATCAAACAATTTATCATCTTTAGGGTTGACTCGGATAATATTGATGCGGTGTTCGATAGTTCGTTGAAGAGCTTCCATGCGGGAGTTTTCCGGTTCTGGATAAGTAACGTCTGGTAGCCCAAACCAGGGGCCCTTATCCACCCGCGCTTTATTGAGAAGCATCTGGGTTTCGCCATTTTCCCAACAGCCCCCCATCTGGGGCGGCAAATCATGTGCATGAGTATGAAAGTCACTCTGGGTTCCGCAGTAGGTAGGTCGGCTTTCCATTGCCGCAAACCATGCGCTCAAGCGAGGGTTTTCTTCTCGTAGGGAGTAGCCCTTGTAGTAGTAAAGGCTCGCATTCATCCGTTCGAGATATGGCGTAAAAATGACATCGACGATGCCAAACCCCGATAGAAAGTAAGGGCTTGGGGTATCACCCAGAGCCGACTCGACCCTAGCCACCACTCCAATAAATTGTTCTCGGTTGCGTTGTTCTTGTTGAGAGGAACCGGCTTTAGAACACAGCCAAACGCACCAGGCTCTAAATAAAAGTCGTTCTAATTGACGTAGTGTCAGCACCGTGGGATCTTCCATCCCTTGGCTTAATGGAGCAAAAACTTTTGACAAAGCGATCAAAATGTCATCGCTTTCGGTAATAATCCGTCCATCTAGCTCGATTGCAGGAAGCATTCCTGACGGTACCTTACGTTTATACCAACTTTCTTTCTCTCCATAGCAGAACATTGTCACTTTTTCGATGCGGTAGGGGATCTGTTTTTCCTCTAGCCATAACCAAACTTTTTGACAGTAAGGACACCAGGCATGGTTATCGCGGTACAGCGTTACCCGCACATCAGATTCTCGCTGACCAAACAAGCGCAACCTGGCTTTCGCGTTGGTAAGACCATTAACGGTATCTATTTGATAGTCCGTGAGGGTTTCTAGTTCTTCCCAGCTTAAGGGTGCGGTAGTCATAGGGTGAGTTGCGTCGGGCAATACTGAGGACAATTCTATACTTTACAATATTTTCAATTACACCAAGGCTTAATTTAATACTTCTTACATAGCTGCCTTCTCCCAAGGGGAGACGCTAAAAGCGATCTGCCCTCAGCGCTGGAGCCAATATTTGTAAATTGGCGCTTTCAAACTACGGATGCACGCAATACCGGCGTAGGTTAGAAATGCCGTATCTGCTGCTGAAAACTCTCATATCACTCCATTGTGGCAACCCAAGTAAAAACCTAAGTTCTAAAGTTTCTTGCTAAGAGGTTTTTAAAAGCATTTTTCGCTTCTGCTTGCGGTTGGCGATCGCTGTTGGAGAAGATGGGCAATACAATTATTCCTTTGGGCAAGAGTGGTGAGTGTCGAGGCGTGATCCTGGAGTTTGAGGATGCTTGCCCTGACAAATTTGCTCAATTAGTGACAGATGCGCCACAGTGGACTGAATGGATGGTGTGATTTACGTTCATTCAGGTGGTAAACCAATAAACTATTGCTTGCCAGGTGTGTCTGCCCCTTCAGGATATAGCTCCACTCTCATTACAAGTCAAACTCTTCGTCCTTGCCGTGCGTGGCGGATGCAGGATTTTGTCCAGTCACTAAGCGATCGCTCACAACTAAGAAACAAAAGTAATTGTTCCTATAAAATCTTTCATCGAGCATCCTCAATAACTCCTGTGTCTGGCAGCTTAACTTTCGCTAATCAACTGTAACAAGACTTCCGTTGAGATTTTACTACTAATATCAGCACCTTCCAATAGGCTGTCTGCTAAGTCTCGCTTGTGCTGATGCAATTGCACAATCTTTTCTTCTATAGTATCTTTTGCTACTAGACGATAAATAGTAACTGGGCGTTGTTGCCCAATGCGATGGGCGCGGTCTGAGGCTTGGTCTTCCACTGCGGGATTCCACCAGGGGTCTGTATGAATCACATAATCAGCCGCAGTCAGGTTCAGTCCTGTACCGCCTGCCTTGAGACTAATCAGAAATACATCTCCTGAACCAGCTTGGAAAGCATCCACCCGTTTTTTGCGCTCTGACACTGAAGTACTGCCATCTAGATATTGATAATTAATACCTTGGTGTTCGAGATAATCTCTAATAATGTGCAAATGGTCAACAAACTGACTAAACACCAACGCTTTATGACGATTTTCCAGCAGTTCACCCAGCACCTCACCAAAAAGTTGCAACTTAGAACTGGGTAATTCAGTATCAGGCATAACAAGGCTGGGATTACAGCAGGCGCGACGCAGTTTCATAATCTCAGCCAAAACCTGCAAATGTTTCTTTCCAGCATCTGCATCAGTTTCGGTAAGTTTAGATATTGCTTGACGGCGCAACGCTTCATAGAATGCCTTTTCCTCTCGACTTAACTCTACATGCAACAGAATTTCGGTACGAGATGGCAACTCTTCTAATACTTGATTTTTTGTCCGCCGCAACAGAAATGGTTGAATCAGTTTTTTGAGTTTATTACGTGCAAGTTTATCCTGGTATTTTTCAATGGGGGTAGCAAAGCGTTGATTGAAGCTTTCAAAAGAACCCAATAACCCAGGATTAATAAAACGGAATAAATTCCACAACTCACCTAAGTGATTCTCAATCGGAGTCCCAGTAGTCAGCAACTTAAAATTAGATTTTAGGTTCATGGCTGCCTGAGAACGTTTAGTGGTCATATTTTTAATCGCCTGGGCTTCATCCAAGACAATCGTTTGCCACTGTACACCAGAAAGCATTTGCGCTACTTCTTCCTGCTGTAATAAACCATAGCTGCATACCAACATATCCAATGGTTGTAAACCATCTAATAATTTTTGGCGGTTAGCACCAGAAAATTGAATAATATTCAAAGTTGGGGAAAACTTCTGCGCTTCACTCACCCAATTCATACACACAGAGGTGGGGGCAATTATTAGGGTTGGCCCTTCATGGGCATTTCTGAGAATGACCGCCAATGCCTGCACGGTCTTACCGAGTCCCATTTGATCTGCTAAACAAGCTCCTACACCCCAATGTGCCAGCCGCGCTAGCCAACAAAAACCCTCCATCTGGTAGTCGCGTAGTTCTGCTTGCAGCGTAGATGGCAATTCTGGCTGGAGGTTCTGCACCTCATGGAGTCGCTCTCTATGTGCCTTCCAATGTTTATCTGCTTTTACCTTACCTACCTCATCGACAAAATCTTCTAATCCTAACGTCGCCAAGGGATGAAAACGAATACATGAACTATGCTTTTCCGAAAACATCCGTAATTCGTCGAGGCGTTTCCGAAAAGCTTGAGTTAAAGCCAAAAATTGACCATCACCAAGAGGGATAAAACGGCTGGGCGTTTTATCTAATAGTTCTAGTAGTTGCTGCATATCCAGCACTAGGTCGTTATTCAATTTCAACTCCCCAGTTGCTGCAAACCAGTCTTGCTGACGTTGAATTGATAAATTAAAGTCTTTCAAATCGGCATTGTAGCTAACACGCAGTTTTTCTCCTTGTGGCCATTCTATGACTACGCTACTTTCCAGTGCTTGCAGTTCTAACAGCAATTCTAAACAGTCCTCTGGGTCAGCTATAACCCATTCACCATCTTGTTCTTCAGTTCGCGTCAAGGTGGGGCAGGCTTTGATGGCAGCTTTAGCAAGCTGTTTCTCTTGGGGTAGATTTCGTCTGGTTTGCAGACGTTTCCCGTCAATCTCGGCAATTACAGTTTCACCACCTGTACCAGGACGGTAGTAGGGACCACCTTGGGCAAAGGGGCGTGACAAAAGCGCGACTTTCAAGCCGGCATTGGCAGGTAAAAGGTGAATATGGGGTAGAGTCTGGGCGGGTGCTTCTTCTGCACCTTCGAGTCCGCCACCAATGTCAGAATGTACGGTAACGATGCCAGAGATGGCATTAATCGCTGCCAAAACTTGCTTTTCGGCGATCGCGGGCACGTTTAATTTATTATCTTTACCAAGAATCTCGGCGATGCGGCGGTGTTCGGCAGTAATTTCAATGACTTTGATCCGAGTTGGAGTTTCTTTAATATGCAGAATATTTTGTGATTCTGGTAACTTAGGAGAAAATTCCAAGGTGAGACGATCTTGTTTCCCTTTTTTAACCAGCAGTTCCGGTTCTCCTTTGACAATTTCTACATGAATAGTGGGTGTATCTTCCCAAAAAACTAACGGATGTCCAATTAAAGCAGAGATGGCTTTTTCACCGAAGGTATAATCAACTTTCCCGTAATAAGAGCCATCATTGTATGTTTCTATACAACTACATACTCGCATATCTTGGGGTGTGATGTAATCAAACTCAGATAATGCACTGTTGAGACGTTTGAGGGCTATGGGGCGACCTTTACTCCACTCCCCTTTGCCATTCACTTTTTGTTCTCGTGGTTGCAAGACACATCTGCTGGGATAGAAGGTTATGAACCATGCTAAACGTAGTTCCGATTCTGGTTTTAAGGATGTTTGTGGTCTTGATTGGAGATTTGCCAAGGCATTGAGGCACATTTCCCAGGCTTCTTGAGGTCGAATTAAGTCTACGATGGTTTGAATATTGCTATCTTCTCGCAGTGCGGGAGCAAGTTGATTATAGTTACTGCTAGGTTTTAGCCGGGATAGGAGTTCTGCACTTTCCATTGCCAACCAGTGATAACCAGAGGCAAGCGAGCGCCGATATAGTGGTTCTAGTAAATTAGGTAAGCGTTTTTTAGCACTTTCTGCATCCATCCAGTAAAGGCATAGTGAACAAAACAATGTTTGTAAGCTATTTTCTTCTTCTACGGAAGAAATATGACCCCTGACTACAAATTCTTTTTGAGTAATATCACCAAGGTGAACTTGCAGTACCATGTTCAGTCTGCCATAAGTGAACCTGAGCCAATGATCCCCTTGACGGGACATCAAACTGCTATACTCCTCTGCTTCTTTGAGGCGTTGCACTGAACCATCTTTTAACAGTGCGAGGATAAAAAATAAGCCCCCCATTGTATTGAAATATATTTGCCGTTTGCCTGTAGCCTTTTTGATCGCTTTCAGGGCATCTGTATAATATTTTATGGCTTGTTCATTTTCACCTTGCAGAAAACTTAACCAACCCCAAAAGATAGCAGCATTATTTTGATATTCATTTGATACGCGCTCCAGGCTTTCTTGTGCTTCTTGGGTACAACCTTGTAACAACAGTTGTTCTGTCAAAATCAGATGTAGATAATCTGAGCAATTTTTTCCACTGTTAGAGCATTTTTCTTCTAGCAGCGTCAACGCATCCTCACAAGCAGATAATTTTAAGGCTGAATTGAAGAGGATACTTGATATGCCACTTTCATATAATCCAAGTGGAAGGGTCTTAAACCAATCTGCATCAAATGGATTATTGTATATCTGCTCAAAGATATTTTCTATTACTATTTTTTCTTCGCTATCACTGTACTTCTGGTAATCTTCGATTTGCTGATTAATAAAACTAAGCTCTTGGCGATAAATACCAATGCGGATTTCTCTGATGCACTGGCGTAAGCTGTAGAATATCCGAGAATCTCTGTTCCAGTGAGTACGTATTGGTAGCTTCTCCTCTACTGCTGTTACCAGGATTTCAAACTGTCCTGTTTGTACAGCATGACGAGTAGCAATTTCTGTTAGTAACGGATGACATTCAGGACTCGATCTACTTGACTGTACTAACAAACCTATTTTTAACAATTTATCAATCTGGGGACTAAGGGTTTTAGTACCCCAAGGTTTATTCTTTTCATCTAAAGCGGCAGTCTTACTAATACAAATTACGAAGGAATTTTTGTCTATTGGTGCATAAATTACCGAAAATAACTGAATAATTTTTTGTAAAGAAGGATGTAACTCGAAGTATATATAGGCGAGTTGTGTTTGCAGTTTTGTGGTATCATTAGCCAAATTAATCATCCTATTTATTCAGATCTTTAAATAATTCCATTAATTTACGTTTACGTCCATAAGCCGCTTCCAATTTTGAGCGATAAGCAGACCATTCAGCTTTTTGCCCTAGTTGAATATAAGCAGCTTTGACTTTTTTTAGCCAATTAACCGCAGCGTCATAACGGTCAGCTTTCCCTTGTTCCATAATTGCTTCTGCCCGTTTGCGAGCGTTATCAATTACCCAATCTGCACGATGGGAAACTGCTACATTCATGACTCAATGAACCAGTTTGGAATCATAGTAAGTATCTCTCTCTACTGTTTTTATTGCATCATCAATTAATCCTTCATGGAGGAAAATATCGACTTGAGCTTCTCGTATCCCCCAATCTGGCTAATCGCTATGCTATCTAAAATTGTTGAAGGTATGCTATCACATCCTTGGGAACTTAAGACACACTCAGTACACCAAAAAGTTCTCTAATACCTGCGGTGTTCTCGAAAAATCGCTCAAGCCCAGAAGCGACACTTTTTGTTGCTCCGTGCAAATTGGAGATGTCCACGCCTTAAGTGAGGCGTTCGGGAATACTTGCCTTCATGAAAATGCCATGCGATCGCTTCAGTAAGTCGCTGATGGCAAGATAAAGATGTAGCATTCTTCTTTAACCAAAAAAAATCGGCGGACTAATAGTCTTGTCGCCGAAGTTTTCAATGTTTTAATTGCTACTGTTTTGTCTGGTTATCAATTCAGATTTTTGGCTCTCAATCGCTTGGAGCATTAGGACTTTGTACATCAATATCAGATGAAGCTAAATTAGGAATTTGCCAGTTGAGTTGCTCGGCTTTGAGTACTTCAATCAGTGCAGTTGGAGCAATGAACTCAAGTTCTTGGGTGTTAGGATTAGTTTTAGCAACTAATTGAGTCCCATCTATAATTTTTAGAATTGCTGGCTCTCCCATTGGCAGTTTTAGCCCAGCAACTTTCGCATCATTTGGCAAGTAAATAGCGTCACAATCCCAGTCTTCATCTGTAGTTTCGCCATGACCGAGATAGTAAAGAGCGTTTGGAGTTGAGTTTTCAGGTTTCCGAGCATAGATAGCTAATGGTTTCCCCGTTTCATTGCGACATCTAGCCCAATCTTCTGAAGTCTCCATAGTCTGTTTTTGCAATTCTAAAGCAGCGATTTTCTGCTGTAGCTCTTCTGTGGTATATCCCATTTGTTCTGGGTTTTTCCTAACTTGCATTAGACTATTAAGTGTTTGAACAACTTTTGGGTAGTCAGGGCTATCTTCAGAAATTCTATCTGCCCATGAAGGTTGAGCTAGTCCTATAGTGATCACAAACAGCAAGACGATTAAAATAATTTTCCCAGGTTTCATAAGTTTCTTCTTTTGTGAAAGCATCATTTTTTAGTGAAAATTTGCTTTGAATGCGAAAACCGTAGATACATCTTCAACATATTGCGACTGACTAATAAAATCAAATACTCTTAATTGTCAAAACCATAAATTAAAGTAATTATTTGACGAACTGAGCAAACATAAGACATGATACCAATTCGCAATGACGCTCGTTCCTTGTTAACGCAATGGGCTAACGCCCCGCTTTGCTAACGCAATTGAATCAAGCCCGATACAACAGGCAGAGAGAGGGTTTTTACCTACCTTGGGATACAAGGACTGTTCTCTGACGAGACGCTAGCGCGTAGCTTGCTTCTCCGTAGGAGTACGCGCCACTTGCGGGCGAAAGCGCGTAGCGGGACGCAGTACGGTTTTAAACATAAAGCTTTTTTCATAAAATTTTCTCTTGACTTCCCCTGCAAAAAGATTTACACACCACTCAATGGCATCCGAAAGCAGCCTTACTGATCCTGTTACCCCCCAACTTGAAAGCAATAGTCACGATTGCTGTAATTGACCAATGCCGATCCATGCCATTCCTTCGGCAAATTTAAAGTCATAATCTAATTGTGGTCTAATTACAAACTTTCCTATTTTGTCGATGTAGCCTAGCTTACTGTTAGCTTCAGCCGCAGTCAGTCATAAGAGAAAACTTATAACTTTGCCTTACGAACACGCTTACTTTTTGAATCAATATAAGCAGCTTCATCCCAATGCTGATTAATGCTAGAACTTCGGAAAAATAAGCAGAATAACCAAACTGTGGTGGAATAATAAAATTACCGACTTTATCGATATAACCCCATTAATCACGCTACACAAATCAACGACTTACTATTCCCTGATTCAACATTTCTACAAGCATTCTTAACACAAGGTAGAACATAACATGGAATCCACACAAGATAAATGGGCATTAGTCACAGGTGGGAACCGAGGAATTGGGTTTGCCATCGCTCAAGGTCTACTGGCAAAAGGTTACTCGATAATTATCACTTCCCGCTCCCTTGATAACGCAAAACTTGCGGCCCAGAAACTTCATCCAAAGGTAATTCCTCTGGAATTGGATGTCACTGATGATCGCTCTATCGATGAAGCAGTAAAAACTCTGCACCAGAAAATTGCTCGGTTAGATGTTTTGATCAATAATGCTGGCGTGTATCCAGACAAGGATCTAAATATTCTTACCATTTCTCGTGAGTTACTTGATTCCACAATGAATGCCAACACTTTTGGCGCAATTCGGATGGTACAGGCATTCTTACCCCTGTTGGAAAAATCTCCCGATGCCAGAGTTATTAATGTTTCAAGTGGGTATGGAGCATTAGAAGGTCTGTCTTACGATGTCCCTAGTTACTGCCTATCAAAGCTGGCATTAAATGGTGCAACAATTATGCTGGCACAAGCTTTACACTTTAAAGGGATTGTTGTCAATTCCATTTGTCCGGGGTGGGTTAAGACAGATATGGGTGGGTCATCAGCACCGCGCACCCCAGAAGAAGGAGCCGACACTGCAATTTGGTTGGCTACTGATGCTCCACGCAATATAAACGGTAAGTTTTTGCGAGATCGTAAAGTAATTTCTTTTTAGATGTTAATTGTCGTTATAGTTTTTTACCTTGAAAAAAGCATATATCTTCTATGCCTTGAAAAACCCCACCTCCTCTCGACGTATTAAATAATGGATTTATTTGACCAGCATCTTGCAAAAATAACTGAAAAAGAAGCACCCCTAGCGGCTCGGATGCGTCCACGGACACTTGATGAATTTATTGGTCAAGAGTATATTATCGGGCAAGGAAGGCTATTGCGGCGTGCTATTAGTTTGGATCAACTGTCTTCCTTAATCTTTTCTGGGCCACCAGGAACCGGCAAGACTACTCTAGCCCGTGTTATTGCCAACAGCACCCGCGCTCACTTCATCGCTATCAATGCTGTACTCTCAGGAGTCAAAGAAATTCGAGCCGCAATTGAAATAGCTCAACAACAGCGCAAGTTCCATAATCAACGAACTATTCTTTTTGTCGATGAAGTCCATCGTTTTAATAAGTCTCAGCAGGATGCTCTATTGCCTTGGGTAGAGAATGGTACAATCATTCTCATTGGTGCTACCACCGAAAATCCTTTTTTTGAGGTCAATAAGGCACTTGTCAGCCGTTCGCGGATTTTTCAACTTCAGCAATTAACTGATAAAGATTTATACAATATTGTTGAGCAAACACTAGCTGATTCGGAACGCGGTTATGGCAAGTTAACAGTACAAATTGACACAGATGCTTTAGCTCATCTAGTTAATGTTGCCAATGGTGATGCTCGTTCATTATTGAATGCTTTGCAACTAGCTGTAGAGACTACATCTCCCGATGCTACAGGTGTTATTCATATTCCTCTAGCAGTGGCAGAAGAATCAATTCAGCAGCGTGCTGTTTTATACGATAAAGAAGGGGATGCCCATTTTGATACCATCAGTGCTTTTATCAAGAGCTTACGAGGTTCTGACCCAGATGCAGCACTGTACTGGCTAGCCAAAATGGTTTATGCAGGTGAAGACCCACGTTTCATTTTCCGTCGGATGTTAATTCTTGCAAGCGAAGATGTGGGATTAGCTGACCCACAAGCAGTTGTCGTTACAAATGCTTGTGCTGAAGCTTTTGACCGCGTGGGAATGCCGGAAGGACGTTATCATTTGGCGCAGGCAGTACTTTATTTAGCGACTGCACCAAAGTCCAACAGCATTATGGGCTTTTTTGATGCTTTAGCCGCAGTAGAAAATGAAAATGTTGCTTCCATTCCCACTCATCTTAAAGATGCCAATCGGGATAAAAAAGGTTTTGGGCATGGGGCGAGTTATCTCTATCCTCACGCTTACCGAGATCATTGGGTAGAACAGCAATATTTACCCAAGAGCTTGCAAGGTCAATTATTTTACCAACCATCAACCCAAGGTTATGAATACCAAATCGCAACACAAGTAGCACGGCGTCGGGAAGCTCAACTTGCTGCAATAGTAGAGGGGATTGGTGTTGCACCAGTGGAAGTCATGACTTATGGAACTGTTGACCGAGCAGATGAGCGTTGGTTGCAACGCACACTTTCTCAGGTAAGTACACAATTAGCATCTGTGCGCGAGCGCATTTTCACTTTCGCTCAATTACAACGCCATCACTTAGTATTAGATTTAAATGCTGCCACTGGTTTACTTACTTGGGAAGCAATCCGGCAAGTTCCTGAAGGCGGGGTTTATGCCTGTGTCCGCAATAGTTCTGATGCCAATGCTTTAAATGAACTTGCTGCGGCACTTCCTGAAACAATGCGACCAATAGTTTTTACTGCATCTGTTGCACAGATACCTGCTATGCTGACATCTCTTGCACCAAATGTACAGTTTGACTCTATTATTGGGCGCAATGTACTAGCCTCGGAATTAGATAAGGGACTTGCTGCTCAAATTTTAGGTCAATTGATCCCGCGCTCAGTCAAGCTTATTTTAGCTGAGACAGTACCTCGCCATACCCAAAGGTTTTACCGCTTACTGCCCAGCCAAAATCTCGATGCCCAATTGTATGAGCGATTAGTTTTAGCGGAAGAAGCTATTTATACAGATGCCTCTGACCCCATGCTTAACTGGGATGCTGATGATTTGCGTCACGCTTTTGCTTCAAATGGACACTACGTACAAGTGATTATCGAACAGTATTTGACACCAATGCACATCTCTGAGCATTTTATCAAGCGTTTATTTGCTGCTAATCCCAATCGACCAAGTTATGCCGAACGTCTGGCTGCAAATTTGACCAGTGAGGAAATAGGCATTATTAAAAGTTTATTTACTCGTTACTTACTCAACCAATCCGTTAATTGGTCAAGCACTGTGGCTTTTTTAAATATTAGCACATGAATCTTTTTTGACTCACAAATCACAGTCATTTATAGTTATGATTGAAATGGTGCAATTGCTATTAGACACGTCCTGTTAAAAACAGATAACTGAAACCGAGATCATGTTTCTTGATTGACTGACTTTGAGCTTTATTTGTGAATGCTTTGCTCAAATTAAAATAATTTTAGATAACTATGCCAATTAAAAAACGCATTGAGCTTAGTCCAGGATCTTTTCTTAATTCCGCAGATAAAAAGATACTTGTCAATTTAGCTACTGAAGACATTTTAACTTTAATCACGCAAGAATTAAAAACTCGTTACTCCCCAGAAACTCAAAAACTCTTACTTGAGGAAAGTTCCCAGTTATTACCTAATTTCGTGCTACAAGAATTATTAAAGCGCCAAGAGCAGGTAGTAAACGTTAACCCCGATACCTTAATAGTGGTTAACTGTCAAATAGCAGAGACAGAAGCCCATGATTTGGGATTTGATTTAAATATCGAAGCATATTTTGTCATTGCAGATACAACAGGTCAAAACCATTTTCGGGCTAATAAGATAGTCCTTTGGTCGAATATATGGGGTGATGAACAACGGCTTTTTGATTTAGAAGATGAACTAGGTGAGCAATTCTGGACAAATTATCTTGCTCCAATTGCTTTTTGATGAAAAAGAGCAGCAAACAATTGAACTGTCAGTGTCACAAACAGATGATTATGCCGCGAGGTTAGAATTTTACCCATCGCTGAAAAGGTTTTCACCATCTATATCTATAGTTCCCTTTACGGATAATGATTTTTAAAAATTCTCAATCAGAATACATGCGTCAGTCGTCAGAATACAGGAAAGGTATTCTGACCGATAAGCCGAAAAAATAACTCCAATGTAGGTCATTGTTGTGGTCAAGGGATTTACTAATTTTGTCTATCTTTGCTCAACGTTCAGTATTCATCCGCAGTTTTCTAAAACTGGCATCTGTAAATGTTCTTTCAAATCTAATGGTTCCGTTGGCAGGACTAATAGATGTAATGTTTTTAGGGCATTTAACGGAGATTCGTCATTTAGCAGGTGTGGCAATAGCAACAATTTTATTCAATTATATTTATTGGACATTCGGTTTCTTACGTATGGGTACAACTGGAATGGTTGCACAGGCTATAGGGCGTAAAGATAACCAATCGGCAGTACTGATTGGTTTACAGCATGGAATATTAGCGCTAATATTAGGACTTGCCATTCTGATATTTCAAAAACCTTTACAAGTATTAGGGTTTGCAATTCTAAGTGCTACACCAGAAGTTAAAACTTCTGGTGTTGATTTCTATAATGCTTTAATATGGGGTGCCCCAGCAACATTGATTAACTTTGTCTTGATTGGTTGGTTTCTTGGACAAGCACAAAGTAGTAAAGTTTTGTTGCTTTCAGCTATTAGTAATTGTGCAAATGTACTACTAGATTATCTATTTATTGTTCAGTGGGGATGGTCAAGTAGAGGAGCTGGGTTAGCGACAGCCACTAGTCAGTATCTCATGCTAATAGTAGGTACTTTGTTATATTGTCAAACAATTTCATTTAAACAAATACAAGCTTCAATTGGGGAAGTATTTAACCTATCTGCTTTAAAATCAGTTTTCATGCTGAATGGAGAAATTATTATTCGGACTTTCGCTTTAATTTCGACAATGGCGATGTTTAGCAATCTCAGTTCTATGTTAGGAACTGAAATTCTGGCGACAAATACCCTGCTTATGCAATTGGTGAGCTTGGCAGCATATTTCATTGATGGCTTGGCATTCGCTACTGAGAGCTTGGCTGGAATTTTTCAAGGTAGTGGAAATATTACTTCTTTAAAACAACTGTTGCAAACTTCTGTAGTCAGTAGCTTAGTTATAGGATTAATGTTTGCTACTGCATTTATTTTTGCCCCAGAATCACTGTTAAGATTGCTGACCAATCATACTGAAATTATCAATAATTTACGTTCTTATATTCCTTGGTTGTTACCAGTTTTGGGTTTTGGCTCAGTCGCTTATGCGCTAGACGGTTATTTTCTAGGGTTGACTCAAGGTCATACACTTCGCCAAGCTATGCTGAAAGCCACTGTAATCGGTTTTATTCCATCAGCAATTACAGCAATGTATTTCCATAATAGTCATTTACTATGGCTATCAATGTCTTTATTTATGGCAGCAAGAACAATAACTTTGGCATTGTGTGTACCAAAATCATTTTCTAAAAGACAGGGATGAATACAGAATATATCTATCTTCACGGGAAATGTATATTTTCAATTATCTATTTTGCCCTTGAGTGATGCTTACGGTTTGAGAAGGCTACGTACCTTTACTGCAAGACTAAAGAAAGACCGACTATGTTTTAAATGTTGCCAAACGCTTCCGGGAGCCTTACTTTCATTAAGCGTCGGAGAGAACTAAAATACTTATTAGTATAAATATACTATCAAATGAATAAGATGACAGAACAAGGCAGCATTTACAACCATAATGGTCAACCATCAACAGGTAGCATTCAATCACGTCAAATGGCCGAAAAGTTCGCCAATGGCATTGCTGAATTTAATTGGAAAGTTGATTACTTCAAATTTTGTGAGCTTTTAGAATTAGAACCAGGGGAGTATGCAGATGAGCAATACCGATATTTTCAGCAGTTAGCAGAATCGCTGACGAGATTTAATGCTGAGTCTTTAGCCAAAATGATTGATGCTGGGGTGGAAAAGTAAGCTTTTGAGTTCATTACGAAGTTAAAGGTGGGGACTGAAATCAACTTTCTTGCTTGATTTTGAGTCACCACCACTGACTACCAATCTTTGGCAAAAAATTATCCTAGTTTACCCTCATCACTCCTATAATTCATAGCTCTGGGCTTCCGTTTTCTGAGAGGGACTACTGATTTCTTAGGTGCTTGTGGCGGACGACATATTTCACAGTAAAGCGGTCGCACACCAAAGGTTTCTCGTTGTGTGGGTTGCTCACACTGCTTACATACGAAGTTGAAAACGCGGGTGTGAATTTCCCGCTTATGCGCTCTAACGGTATACTCTCGGACATCAATTGTTTTGCTGGGCATCGGTTCTTTCTTCGGTGTTCTATTTATAAGGATAGTTTCTGGGCATCAATATATTCATGCACCATTTGATTGAAACAGTGATGATCTGATGGTTTTTCGCCAGGGATTAAGCAGAGGCGATTGCCACCGACTCATGACGGATACGCGATCGCACTCCTGAGAGCAACAATTGAAGGCATCTTTAACAGCAGTCGCAGTTTGCTCTCAGCCTTTGGAGTAGCGAGTTCGACTTATATAAATGAAACTAGAATGCAACAACCCTTAATTAATCAGGATTAATTAAGATACTCTCTAATATCATTTTGCTTACGACGAAGAATTTTTAAAGCAAGATGTTCAGTCTTACGAATTGTTTCTCGACTAAGATTTAGGCGTTTTGCAACTTGACTCAAAGTTAATTCTTGATTATCTTCCAATCCAAAACGTAGAGTCAATACTTCTCGTTGCCTTGGATTGAGCAACATCAGCAACTTGCTCAAGTCTTGGTGTAAAAACTCTTGAGCTATTTGCTCATCCAGGGAAATACCATCCATCGGTAAAATATCAGCTAGTTCAGTTTCACGCTCATCCCCGACTCGCATTTCTAGCGAGACTGGAGCGCGGGAAACCTGAAGATATTCCCGTATTTGATTGGGCAATACATTTAAGGATTCGGCAATTTCTGCTACAACTGGAGGACGACCCAAAGATTGAGACAGTTGCTGCTGTACTCTCCTGATTTTATTTAATTTCTCGTTGATATGGATTGGCAGACGGATAGTGCGAGATTTTTCTCCAATCGCCCGTGTTATTGACTGCTTAATCCACCAATAAACGTAGGTCGATAGTTTATAGCCTCGGTTGGGATCAAACCTTTCGATTCCCTTTTGTAAACCTAATGCCCCTTCTTGGAGCAAATCGAGAAAATCTAAATTGTGATTCTGGTACTTTTTAGCGATCGCTACCACCAACCGTAGGTTAGCTGTCACCATTTTCTGTTTAGCCTTTTGGCCTTGTTGAACGATTGACTCTACCTCAGCTTCGCTTTGCCCAAGCGAGGTGGCTAATTCTCTTGCCGTTGGTTGTCGATTTAGTTGAAGTGCGAGGCTTGAGCGCTGTTCTTCAATCGCCATCATCTGCTGTACAAGCCTAGCATTTGTAATTTCTTGCTCAGGAGTTAGCAGAGGGTAGCGTCCGATTTCTTTTAAGTAGGAACGAACTAAGTCGGTAGTTGGACTGGGCATACTTTCAATTAATTGTGACGACTACTTTTATTTTTCGTTTGAATAGAATGTTTTATCTCAAAAATTAACTAGCAAATCAAATCTTAACCATAGATTTAACCCAATATTTATCTTTGGAAAACAAGTTTATAAATATAATACTTGAAATCTAAAAATAGGTAAATACTAAAAGCTGTTTTATTTGATATTAAGCTTTAAAACAACAAAGAAATTTGGCTAAATTAAATTAGAGAGACGCTACGCTAATTTTAGAGTGAAGTCCTCTCTTGAAGAGAGGATATGTTCAAACTCGCTTCACATTTGAACAAGGCTTAAGAACGCTTTGCGTAGATTAGATGAAAATTACAAATACTTAGTTAAGAAATAATCATGGATATACAATCTCTACTCACTTTGACAATCGTAGCTATCTTTTGGGCATTTGTTAGTCTCGTTATGTTCCAGTTCATTAACGGACTATTTGTATCGGCTGCTTACACTAGTAATGTGGTTTCAGTTAGCAATGGAAATATAGCCGCTTCTACAATCCCATCAGTATCAGAAGTAATCACACCACAAGCTCGGACTTTTGAAAAGTTGCCAGATCCTTGGACACTAGAGGATGAAGCTGTTCATCATACCAGTAACGAAGCAGTTATTCTCTCATTCCCTACATTGAGATTACTGCCTCCAGTTAAAGAAATTTCACCACAACCAAAACGTACTACTCGTTCAAGCAAAGCTAACAATGCTGCCAACAAGTCACCGAAAACTAAAAAGGCTGATGTAAAGTCTTCAGGCAAGCGCAAGCCAGGTAGACCGCGTAAAACTGCTTAATTCGCTTTTTAATTCTCGTTCGATCACCGAAGAATAAATATCTGAAGGTTAAAAAGTTTAAATGAGGCAATTATTGCCTCATTTATTAATAAGAGAAAGGCTTCGCCATAGCAATAGTGAAAAAATAATGTTGTGAGTAATGCAATGGTACAGCAACTTTTCACCCAAGGTTTTCTGTTCGACTTTCAAACAGTATTAGATTATGGGCAATCAATATTAAGTGTTGGTCAAGAGCTTTTGAAAACACTACTTGAGAATCGCCCCCTGAACACGAAAACTGTTCAAGCCCAAATGAATCGCCACTTCCACGGTACTGCGGCAGAGGGCACATGGCAGTGGAAAGATGCTTACGAAGCTGTGGAAGTGGCGGCAATTTTGTACCTGCGACAAAAGGGACTCTCAGAAAATCCCTTAGAGCAATTGCAACTGCTCAAATCCCTTTGCCCCACACACAGCCGCCGTACCCAGGAGCAAATTCAGCTTCAGCAGTTTTCAACTCCACTACCATTAGCATACTTGGTGGCAATGGCTGGACAAGTCACTTCTGATGATTTAGTGCTTGAACCCAGTGCTGGTACTGGAATACTGGCTCAGTTCGCTAAACTTCAAGGCGCGAGTCTCATGCTCAACGAATTGGCAGAGGGCAGAACTAAGATTCTGCGGCGATTATTCCCTGGTACACCATTATTCTCAGTAAACGCGGAACAGATTAACGATTACCTAGCTGGTAAAACTCAGCCCTCTGTTATGCTGATGAATCCACCTTTTTCCGCATCTCCCAAAATCAGCAGTCGCAACCCTGATGCAACAAAGAGCCACATCAACTCAGCATTGCAAAGACTGGCTGACGGTGGGCGCCTGGTAACAATCACAGCCAACTGGTTCTCTCCGGCTAACCCAAGCTGGCGAGAGACTTTTGTTAGGTGGCAAGAGAAAGCACGAGTTTTAATGTCAGTCGGGGTTAACGGCAAGGTTTACTCAAAACATGGTACACAGATCGACACTCGGATTACAGTGATCGACAAGGTTCCGGCTGATAATCCTGGCGACATCCCCTGTATTTCCGAAACTTTGGACTTGCCCGAACTGCTAGCGTTGATTGAGCATTTGCCACTGCGATCTTCGTGGGAGCGCTCAGAAGAAGTCAAACATGCTGCGAAGGCAATTGTTGTTCAATTGCCAAAACGTACTACAATTGCACAACCAGAAACAGTTTCCTCTCTTCCAGACGATGTAGTAGTGCTGGAATATGAGGTTGTTGAATGGTCTGCTACAGAAGGACTTAAAGATACTTTATATGAAACCTATCGCCCACAACGAATCCGAATCAAGGACGCTTTACCTCATCCTTCCCTACTTTGCGAAAGTGCAGCCCTAGCACTTGTTTCGCCACCAGCACCAACTTATAAACCGCATCTTCCTGGCAACATTATCACACAAGGCTTGTTGTCAGAGGCACAGCTTGAAAGCGTTATTTACGCAGGTCAGGCGCACTGTGAATTTTTGTCTGGGTCTTATATTGTGGATGATTCTTGGGATAATGTGACTGTAGCGGCTCAAGGCGAAGAAAATGCTGTAAAATTTCGTCGTGGCTGGTTCTTGGGCGATGGGACAGGTGCGGGGAAAGGAAGACAATGTGCAGGAATCATCCTCGATAACTGGTGTCAGGAATGAAGAAAAGCAATCTGGGTATCAAAAAGTGCTGCTCTTATTGAGGATGCACGTAGAGATTGGTGTGCGCTCGGAGGTAGTGAGAAAGATATTATCGACCTGGGCAACATCAAACTTGGCGACCCCATCCCTTTCACCCAAGGTATTCTGTTCTGCACCTACTCAACTCTGCGCTCTCAAAAGAACGGCAAAAGTCGGCTTAAGCAAATCGTTGAGTGGGCAGGCAAGGACTTTGAGGGAGCGATCGCATTTGATGAGTGTCACGCGATGGGTAACGCAATGGCGCAAGAGGGTAAACTGGGCATGGTTGCAGCATCCCAGCAAGGCATTGTTGGGCTGCGATTGCAAAATGCCTTACCCTCTTCACGGGTTGTCTATGTCTCTGCGACTGGAGCGACGAAGGTTTCTAACCTATCTTATGCAAATCGTCTGGGGCTTTGGCAGACTGGAGATTTCCCGTTTACCTCCCGTGAGGATTTTGTAGAATCCATTGAGGGCAGTGGTATTGCAGCGATGGAAGTGGTAGCCAGGGATCTCAAGGCTTTGGGGCTGTATCTGGCGCGGAGCCTTTCATTCGAGGGGGTAGAGTATCAAACTCTCTACATTGAGTTAACGTCCACGCAGGAACGGAGTTATAACAGCTATTCTGATGCTTTTGGGGTTATTCACCATAATTTAGATAAAGCCCTGGAAGCTTGTAATATCTCTGGTGACAAGACTTACAATCGCGCTGCTAAGATGTCGGCTGTATCGCAGTTTGAGTCGCATAAGCAAAGATTCTTCAACCATCTGTTGACTGGCATGAAGTGTCCACAGTTAATTAAAGCAATTGAGCAGAATCTAGCCCAAGGTCTTGCAGTTGTCATTCAAATAGTTTCGACTAATGAAGAACTTTTGAAACGACGACTTGATGAAGTTCCTGCTTCGGAATGGAAGGATCTCAATCTTGACTTGACCCCACGAGAATATGTGATGGACTACTTGATGAGTGCTTTCCCTGTTCATCTTCATTCCATCCATTCAGGCGTTGATGGAGAAGAAAGATCCGAGCCAGTCTTTGACGCTGATGGCTCTCCGGTTATCTCCCAAGAAGCTGTAGCCTTAAGAGATGCCTTAGTAGACAAACTCGCCAGCCTTGCTCCAATTCCTGGCGCACTAGAGCAACTGCTGTGGCACTTTGGTAACAAACAAATTGCTGAAGTAACTGGTCGCAGCAAGCGAGTTTTGAAAGATGATTCAGGGCGTTTGTTTGTGGATTCGCGTGGTAGTGGGGCGAATATTGCTGAGACTGCTGCGTTTATGCAGGGTGACAAACAAATCCTCATCCAATACTTTTCGGTTAAGGACAAAAACAGGTAAATTGAGTCTTGTACTGAAAAAC
>NZ_JABXKP010000056.1 GCF_017114985.1 Nostoc sp. JL33
CTGTCCTGGGGGAATTACTATGGTGCTCTTTATTTTTTATTTATAAACACCCTCTAAGAGGAAAAGTGCTAAAAAAACTATTATTTATTCTTACCTTAATTGCTCTAACTCCAACTTCTGCTCTAGCTCAAATGCAGGGGTATTTGGGGACTGATGGATATTTTCACATAAAAGGCTTACAAGCCAATACAAAATATACTATTGATTTAGGAGGAATGCCAATAATTAAAGCAGCTAATTCTAATAGTTGCGGGATTCTGCGAATAGCTGCAAGCGGGACGATTAAACAGAGCGATCGCATTGAAATCAAAGATGAGAAATTAAACTTAACTTATGGCTTTACGAATACAAATATTCCGATTAAGGAAACTGCAAAGTGCGACGGGACAATTAAAGCTGAGAGAGAAATTTGGAATGATGACAAGGGAACTACTTATATTTCTGGGTTATCACCATCTAGCGCTCAAACTATCAGGCTTTTAACCTCAGCGCCTACCAGAAATATTAGAGCTAATATCTGCGGATTCTTATCTTTTAAATTGGGTGAACCGCGTCCTGGTGCGATTATTATTGAAAATCAAGCTTTTGTGCTTTCAGGATTGCAATCAGGTGGGGGTATAGCTTGCAGAAAGGGTAAATTGTTTGTAGCTTATCCTGCCCCGGTTTTAGTAGCTGCTGTTAGTGCGGTTACATGGCGATCGCAAAATCCTATATCCTTTTCATCTAACACTCGAATAGCAAGTATTAGTGGTGGTGGCGGAACTTCTTGGAGTCCTCCACCAAGTAATCCAAATCCTGGTGGTGGTGGAAGTAGTGCAACTTGCCCTACAGGTACTACAGGTACTCCGCCTGATTGTGTGACTCCTCCGCCCCCAACTTGCCCTACAGGTACTACAGGCACACCACCAAATTGTGTAGCACCCCCTCCGCCCCCTCCACCTCCACCAGTGGAGCCTCCGGCAACTTGCCCTACAGGTACTACAGGCACACCGCCAAATTGTGTTACTCCAAAACCAACGCCAGTATCAGGTAGAATGTGCAAGTATGCTGGAACACTTGTAGCTATTGGGTTGCCACCCAATAAAGAGCTTTTAGCTGTAGCTTCTGAACATGGAAGGAACGATAGATACGCCACTTCCGATTCTGGAGGATGGGTACAATTTGACAACTTCAACTATAACGCTACCTATGAAGGCGATCCAGCAAGTGTTGTAGTGCAATATAAAAAAGATAATGGAAATTGGGAAAATGTTGATAATTATCCTGGTTATTCCGGCTTTCCCAATTTTGTTTACATACCTTCAATTGGTCCATGTAAATAATTCTCTCGCAAAGTGCGGTCTTCTCTCCTTCTCCCAAAGGGAGAGGCTAACGCCAAGGGAGAAGACCGCACTTTGCGCTAAATCTCAGCGTCTTTGACACTAAGCACAAGCAACTTAATTGTAAATAAACTACGCCTCATCTTAGCCCAAGCTCTATAAGTTTGGGCTTTTTGATTATCTAAAGTATTCTGTC
Source organism: Nostoc sp. JL33 (assembly GCF_017114985.1). Lineage (GTDB taxonomy): Bacteria > Cyanobacteriota > Cyanobacteriia > Cyanobacteriales > Nostocaceae > Nostoc. The sequence continues at coordinate 1,516 of NZ_JABXKP010000056.1, forward strand.
TGGTTAAATAAGTTTCCGTATCGCTATTACCACGAACGTAACGCAGCTCAAAAACTTTGAACTGATCAATTGCTCTAGAACCCACAACCTGGGAAGTTTGAAAATCGGTTCTCGCCTCATCAAAACTGATGAGTGATTCGGCTGTTTTATCCCGAATTGTGTCGGCGAGTTGTGCGCGGCTGCGCTGTAATTCTGCGACTTTAACTTGAATATCAGAGATAGCGATCGCATTGCGCTGCGCGTCAGCATTGCCCCCTTGAGTTCCCTGAAAAAATGGCACACCGATTACACTCAACAACCCATTAATTAAACTGGTTTTACCACTAAATATTCCCAGGATATTGTCGATTAATCCTGTTCCGGCTGGTTGTGGTTGCCCTGCTACTGGAGTTGGGCCTAATAAGTATTGTAATCCTGGGGTGAGTATTGCCAACTGAATAGATTTTTTATTCCCTGCTTTCGCCTCATTAATGTGAGAATTAGCCTCAGCAATTCGGGTATCAATTTCTTTGAGAAGTGGGGACTGTGCGATCGCTTTATCTTGCAACTGCTGCAAGCAAACTGACGATGTTTCTAAACAGGGAAGTCCGCCCTTAAGCAGCCGCCACATATCATCATTCATTTCCCTTTCAAGGATGACATCGATGCTGGGCTTGGTAAAAGGATTCTGCTCAGTTTTTGGTAACTTTGAATCTGAATCCTGATCAGCTTGCTGTGCCTCCTCTGGTGATAAATTCTCTTGGGGCTTCTCGTCCTGCGTGGTGTCGTCTGGTGTATTTTCTGTGGCTGGTGGCGAAGTTGTCGGAGTTCTCGGAGTTGTCGGAGTTGTCGGAGTTGCCTGAGTTTTAACGGGTGGTGCGGCTGGTACTGGGATTTGGATTGGTGGTGTTAATGTTGGCAGGGCGATCGCTCCCTCCATTCTTAGAGGAAACATTATCAGCGCTAATAGTAATAGTTGTTGTGTAACGCCCATTTACTCCTACCCACGGTTTAATGCGTCTAACGTAACCGTTCCGGGGCGATCGCAGCATCGGGATTTGTGCGAGTTTATCTTCAATATTTGAAAGCGATATATTCAGCTGTGCTAGTTGATAATCCCTATCTCTCACAGATTGGGCATAATCTTGCTGTTGCCGCGAATGTTCTTGCAAAGTCTGATTCCTTTGCTGTTCACGGCGCGATTCTTCTAAGCTGGCATCATATTCTAAAAGTCGCCGCCGATTTTGAGCAGCAGTATAACGGGATTCTGACACGTTTAACTCTGAGTCTGCCAACCGTACATTTATCTGTAGTTGTTGTAGTTCTTGTTGTTGGACTATCGCCGAAGCGTTAAGTTTGGCTTTGCTCTGGTCAAGTGTGGAGTTTGCTTGATCCATCTGACTTCGCACCTTTTTAAGTTCAGCTTCCTCATGTTGCAATATCTCAGATGACAGTTTCATATCGCGCATAGAGCCAATCATCTGCTCCTGTTCTGCCACCTTTTGAGATGCAATTTGCAGTCCTGCTTCAGCGTTTTCAGCTTCAGCGCGTCGTTCTGGGTTGTCAGTTTGTAGTAACTGCGATCGCGCTTCCAGCACTGATTGAGACTGCGATCGCTTCATTTGAGACTGTGCGATCGCTGCCTCTTCCTCTGAGAAAATAGCTGGTGGTAATCGTTTTACTCCTACCGTTAATCTTGGCTCAAAAGGCTTAGGAATAGCTTTACCCTTGAGGTTGTCAATTTGGAGTTTGACAGATGTTTTTTGTTTGTCTAGGCGCGATCGCTCCAAACTATTATCACTAATTACATCGCCTTGCTTGATTTGCTGTCCAACTTTTACCTTAAGAAATGACGGGTTATCGACTGACAAAGAAATTCTTAGAGGACGGTTTTGCTGAAGAATTGAAATAGCGGAATCATCTACTGAATTATTCTGAGTCTCGGCTTCTATAACAGTGGTTGATTTAGTAGTAGCGCTAGCCTTGCTTGCTGTAGGCATTGCACTAGAGATCGAATTCTGATTGAAAGCGAAAAGCCCTAGCGCTGCCATTCCTACAAAAGAATATGTAATTAAATTATTTTTATCAACAGATACGTTCATAATATGGTTTTATTTTAGTATGAAATCCATCATTATCCATTCTAATCAATGCCTCCAATGGCTGAAGGTTAGCAAGTAGTCCAAGTCCAAATCTAAATCTTCGAGCGACTTTAGCAGCTTCTACCTGATCTATTGCTAGCACCACTTTCGTTGATGAATTGGCCAGGACAGTATTAGAAATGTCTGAATCCATTTGACTAGCGACGATTACCCCTAAACCAAATTTACGCCCTTCGCCTGTAATTCTTTCAAGAGTATTAGAGGATTTTACCTCTTTTACTTCGTCCAGCATGGCGTAGGAGCGAGGAATTCTACCCTCAATTTCTCCCATGAGTTTATGACTATCAAGAAGCTGTTTTAATAGAGTTTCTGCGGCGATCGCACTTAATCCAGGCACTTTGGATAATGCCGATAAGTCAAACCTTACAAGTGGAAAGTTGATTGATGGTTGAGACTTGCTGAAAATTCCATATTTGAGAGTAGCGGCTAGTTTTAACAGTAACTTCTCTGAGTCCTTGCAACCATCTTCTAAACGACTTTGAAGTTCAGCTTCTAAATCAGCAAAAGTAGGAGGTTCTTTAATCCAAGTTGACTGCTCTTTTTGAAAAATACCCCTATTTTCATAGCAACTTATAAAAGCATTTAACGTTAAGCCTTGCTGATTTTCGCCCATTTTTAGGGACTTTCTCAGGATAGAAGAGACAGCGATCGCTTGTAAATCTGGGCCACCACCTTTGGGATCTAAGTCAATTACCAAAGGATTTAACCCATAAGGCGACTCAGCATTAAGTGCATAGCAAACTTCCGAAGGTAGCCCCAAATCTCCATGAAAATCTGCGATAACTATTTTGATATCAGGAAATAATGATGGGAGTTCGTGAGCGATCGCTTTCAAAGTTTGGGTCTTTCCACTTCCAGAAGTGCCTAAAATAACAGCGTGACCATTCCGAAGTTTGGCAGGATTCCAGTAGATATTATCACCCAGCAAAATACCAGATGTATCGGCTAAATTTGTCTTCTTAGAGGATTGATTAGGCTTTAAAGTAGCTGCTGGTAATGGTTTCACTTTTTATGAGTTATGAGTTAGGAGTTAGGCTTTAGACATTGGGCATTGGGCATTGGGCATTGGGCATGGGGAGATAGGGGAGATATGGGAGATAGGGGAGTGGGGAGTGGGGAGTTATTGACTGGCGCTATTAATTACCCTCACTTGAAGTTGACCTGTGGCAAATTCTTCACCCAGCTTACTTTGAACAATTGCAAGGGGTGCAGCTTCTAGAGTAATGCTGCTATCAGTCGCCTTGATGCTGGCAAATTGGTACGGGTCGCGTGGTAAACCTGCGGTTTCTAACCCGTCTACTGTTAACTGACCGGAGATAAATACCATCGCTCCAGTGCGGTTAAACTGTGCGATCGCTTGTCCTATCGGTTCATCCTCCAAAGTCAGCGCCTCAATATTGGTGATGGCTGGGCGACCTACATCAGCCGTGATTTCCTCTAAGAAAATCTGGGAATCAGGATCGGTGGATGCCTTGTAAATCTTGCCGTCGTCACTTTGGACTAAAAAGCCAGTTCCCTGCACCTGGATAATTAGATATTGCCCATTAACTTTAGAGCGATCGCCCGTCCGAACCCCTTTGATATTGGCTTTGATTAAATGAGTTGACCCCGACTCATTAAAAATATGCTGTACACCTGATGGTGACGCGATTAATCGGTTGAACTGGGTTAAAATCCCACCTGAATTATTGATGCTGAAAGTGCCGAGTGCGATCGCAATCAGCAATATAAGGATGAAATACTCTGCATTACTGCCAGTTCTTAACCTTAAATTCCTGTTTCCAGGGCAGACGCACCGCACCGGGGAAGGCCAGAACATTTCTACACCGCCGCGAGTAAAAATATCTGCAAACCATCCAAAGAAATAGCCCACACTCAAGGCGTGAGCGAGGTTTAGGAAACTGGGGTTAAACAGCGCTGCGGTGTAACCTGCAATTGCGATCGCACCACTCGCAACCAAGCTATGAGTACAGCTACGATGAGGCATTCTGCTCTCAAAAAATGAGCTTATCCAGGGTAGGACACGCCCGGCGGGTGAGGTGGAGATGTCAATATCTGGAAGCAAGCCTGCGATCGCACCCATCGCAATCACAGCAGGGTTAGCAGTTCCAAGTAACAAACTGGTAGCCGTACCACTAATTAGTAAGTGAGATATTCCCAGCATTACCTTATCCTCCTGTCTTCGGGTGGCAGGTTGTAGAGTAAGCGAGAAATTCCCAGGAAGACAGCAGCCGCAATACCTCCAAATATATATAGTGCTTGGTCATTAGTCCCAAGTCCGATAAATCGCATTACTACAAAGGCAATTCCCGCCAGGAGTATCAAGGGTGTGATGTCGAAATACCTTCTGTGATCAGCGCCCTCGACATCTAACCCCAAATATTCTTCGTCCACTGCACGGGCTGCTAACATCGGATTTCCCCCGGCGCGTTCTTGGAGCTTGGATAATTCAGAGGGTTTAAGTGCGATCGCTCTTTCAGCAGCAGCCTGTATCATAATTTCCCGAATCGCATACTCTGGCAGGGGTTTGAGTTCAATTCGGGGAATGTTGATGAAGATATCACTGCGCGGGGGGTCTGTAGCCAGAAGCAACATAGGAGCGTGATTTTTCCTTAACTGTTTTAACCACATCCTAAATTTGGCATCGCAGGCGTGAGCATCATCAAGTATTAGAAATGCTGTATTTTCCTCTAAGAATCCTGCGATCGCTCTTTTCAACTTGTCAACAGTAAGTGCTTTACCCTCTAGATTTTCAATTGGAATATCGAACTGGTGGGCAATTTCTAAGAGCATCTGCTTGGGTGTAGTCGGTTCGACGAACGCGACCATAAACCCATCGGCTTGGAGCTTTTCTACTACTGCGATCGCTAGTACAGATTTACCACTACCATCCTCACCAGCAATGAGAATTGCACCATTGGCTTTAAGCGAAGCTATGGTGCGGTTGAGTTCGGCTTGTCGGTAAATTTTGAATTCTCCAGGCGTTACCTCTTCTATTGTTGGCACTGCCTCATTCTTAGAGGAAACTTTTGGAGTAAATCTAGGGACGATACTGGAGGCGTAGATGCGGAGCAGCTTGTCGCCAGACATCGCTAATACTCCGCCCATACCCAATGCCACCAGTGATAGGGGACTTAGCCCATTAATAGCGATAATTGCTCCAGTTACCACCATCCCTAAGAATCTTAGGCCGCTGCCCCATAGTTTCTTGCGAAACTGGTTAAGACGTTGGCGTATGCGAAAGGGTCAATTTCTGGAACCTGCGCTGATTCTTTGATTTTTTCCCTTAACTCTTCTGGTAGCGAATCGGGATTTTGAATATATTGATTAGTCAGCATATTTTCAGCAATGATGAAACCTGTAGCTTTGCCTTGTGCTGAACGGACAAGGGCAGCGATCGCTTCCATCTCAGAACTTTGATGCTGGCGTTGTCCTGCGGTGTAGTCGGGTTTGGTCGAGCTAGTTTCTAGCTGCTGGGATTGTTGAACAGTAATCGAAGCTGTTGTATTGTCTGATTGCTGTTCATCAATCGGGCCAGATGGTTCCGGCACTGGGTAGCCTTCCATACGTCTGGTAGATTTGATGTGGTCGTGTAACCCGTCCATGTGGGCTAACTGTCCGGCATCTAGGTAAGCCTTGCCGCCTTCCTTCCAGGTTGTAATCCGAAGGTATCGTGTCCGAGCATAGAAGCTGTCACGCTCAATCCCATATTTTTTTTGCAAATCTAATATGGAAATTTTAGAAAAATTTTCTTCTTTTTGAGAAGATTCGCCATCAATCGGGAGGGTATCTGGTTGAGTGTCTGCCATAAGGAGCGGGTTGTATGCCAGTTTTTTACTCTATTATCTGGTGTACAGTCTGCCGGAGTGTACGGTAGGATTACGGGTTGTATTGTGAAGTTTGACCAGACAAGTTAATAAAATCAATGCTGCGGTAATTACGGTTTACTAATCATAGTTGCACCTTGTAACCAGACTCCTTTTTTGCCTGTTCATAAGCAGCGTTAATTCCAGCCATCTGATCAGCAGAACCGCCGTTATCTGGATGATGTTGTCGTGCCAGCTTTCTATATGCTTCCTTAACCTCTTCATCAGAAGCGCGGGGACTAACACCAAGCAGATCCCACCATTTTTTCTCTCGCTGTGGTGGCAATGCTTGATAACCCATAAATGCCTGCTCTACCGAGCCTACTCCCCACCTTTCCATTCCGCGCATAGCTGCAATGTGCAAGCCTATAGCTCGAAGATTATCTTTTACCTTGAGCCACTTGTCGCAGCACAACACGTAGTTCTTGTTTTTGATTCGGAAGTAGACCGCAACGCCCGAATCGTCTGGTTCCTTAAAATTTGCATAAGGTAGACCATCCCGCCGTAGCTGTACGTTGCTGGAAATAACCACAGCGAATGCATCTAATAATTCCAGTTCGTGAAGCAGTTGATCACGAGCAACTGCAAAGCTAACTTCAAATCTTGCCCCCTTGCGTTTGTGCTGTGGAGTTCTAGGGTAGATGGTCGCCCAGGTGAGAGGATAGGCTGTAATGTTTTCTGTCATTGTTGCGATCGCCCACCTACAACTCAGTTTCTAAAGCTAACTTTTCGCTACACTCTTCACAATATTCACAATATTCTTCGCCTCCAGGCAAAGAATTTAGTTCAAAGTAATGCTCAAGTTGGCAACTTGAGCAGATAATCTGAATTAACAAATCTGTAATGTATCCTGTCATTGCGATGCCTCCGGCGGTAAACTACGCTCCTCCTGACTTTCAATCTCTTTCATCTTCTGCTCAATCCATTCTGAAAAATCACCATCAAAGCCTGAATCTTCTAGCATTCGTAACAGCTGACGATGTAGAACTTTATCTATATATATAGTTGTTTGCCTGTAGTTGGGGTGCGTAGGCGCAGCCCGCCGAAGGCATCGCTTGCCTTGCCCCTTGCCACTTTTCTTAGAGGAAATCTCAGGCTGTGGCTGGGTTCCATCATTCAGTGCAGAGCCGCCCTTTGATATGAGCGTTGGGAGAGGAATTTTAGGCAGGCGGGAAGGCGATCGCAGTAGTCACAATCAAGCAACAACGTTACACGCATCTAAATTGAGTTACAAGATTTAATATTTCAACGATGGCCAAGCGATCGCCGTTTAAGCAACCCAAGTGATGCTGTTTCTTACTTTGAGGATGAAAGCGGGAAAGACAAAGAAATTTAATAGCCAATGCCGAGTAACTTCGTTGCTCGGCACTGGTTCCAAGGCAAGTGGGGGAAATTAAACTTATGCTGTTTAACACTTTTGTAGGAAAAAGGACACCTTCACCTTGTTTACAAGCCGCTACAGTTAGGGCTGACAATGACCATTGGCGTCACATTTTGTGATGCTGTCATCTAGATTATCTGAAGCATCTGGTGAAGCCTCTGTACTAAGATTATGGTGTGAAGACGGCGCACTCAACGAATTCAATTGTTTAACTGCAAAATTAACTACTCTAGTTTTTGGAAACCCATATTTTTCTAATACCTGATTAAAGTCTTTGATAATATCATCCAAGTGGCGTTCAAGTTGTCTTCCTAATGTTTGATCCTGTTGATTAACCATTTTTATATCCTTCAATCACTATTTTTGTATTGATTTTAAAGCACATTGTACAACTTCCGATGTCTTCAAGGCAAACCTAATTGCTTACGAAACTCTGGAGAGTAGTATGCTTGCTGCCAGTTTTTTGCAGATTTAACTTGCTCTGTGGTTATATTTTTGCTTCCACGAAGGTCTGTTCTATTGAGATCCGCATCTTGAAGATTAGCCCCTTGAAGATCCGCATCTTGAAGATTAGCATCTTGAAGATCAGCATTTTGGAAGTTAGCGCTAGTAAGGTTTTTATTACCATATTTAGATAATAAACCTATATCAGTTTTTGTAAGGTTAGCGTTTGTGAGATCAGCTTTAGAGAAGTTGGCTCCAGGCATACGGGAACCTTGAAAATTAGCTTTAAAAAAATATGTATTTTGGAAATTAGCGCCTGTCAAGTCGGTATATTGCAATTTAGCATATTGGAGATTAGCACCTTGAAGTTGGATAAATCTTAAATATGTTCTATTACTAGCACTTAACCCACTAGCATTTACCCCTTCTAAACTAATATCATCTTTCCTTAAATCTTCGAGAGCTTCCTTTCTTCCTCCACTAGCAGTTTGATTTTGTTGGGCAGAATTAATAACTAGCCAAGCTTGGTAGTGTGCCTGTTTTTTTTGTTCAAGAGCTTGTTTGTGTCTTTCTGGGATAGTCCAGATATAGTGTCCGATAGCAAAGACAGCACTCAACAAAATACCCTTTTGTAACAGCCAAAATATTCCCTTGCGGAGAAGAAATATTTTATTCTTCAAGGGTAAATACATGAACCATTTTGTCCATACTGATGCTATTTTTTTCCAACTATCAGTTTTAGGGTAAGGGGCAACAGGTTCATCTGTTTTAAAAACATACAAGCGGCGATAAGTATCTAACGGAATATTTAACTGTTCAGCTTCCTTTATCATGTCGCACTCATGCTGTAGATTATCCGGCCCCTCGTAAACTCTGGCAAAGCTCTCTCGTAATTGTTCAATGTTTAACATGGCTTCTATAATACGAGTAAAAACACTCATAATAAGAAATACTTTACTACAGCAACGCTACGTCAACGCACTTGACCTTTTTTTAATTAAAAATTAAAAATTAAAAATTAAGAATAATAATAATTTTTAATTAGTTTGGGGTACAAGCCCCCACTGATTGCAATTTTTAATTAATAATTTTTAATTGGAGCGAAGCGACTTGACTCTTTTGAATATCTTTTAATGAAGCGATCGCCCCAGACACATCTCACATTTCCTCTAAGAATCTGGCAAGCGCTTTCGCAGAGGCTATGGTGGGCAAGCTAGAAGGAGCGATGTCTGATGACAAGCCGATGCAGCGTCTACGCTTAAAAATAACTTAATACTATTAGACCTTTATAGTATTAAGGCATAATTTAATTAGAGTTTAAGCTGTTGTTTCAAGTCTTCTGTATTCTTCATCTGGCTCCAATCGATATCACTATTCCGCAACAGTTCGACAGCTACGCCAATTAGGTGCTGAGGGTAGACGCGATCGCCGGGAGGGACTGGATCTATATTGTTGTCTCTGACTGTACGGGCGGTATCACTTAACCATTCATGCTGTTCGCGGCTGATTTTGATGTTGATGGAAACTGGCTTTTCCTTTGGCGTTGGTTTTTTAGGCGCTGATTCCTTAACTGATACAGTTTCAGGTGTAGATTCCTGCGGTGAGTCCGTAGGTGTTTCTGTCTCATTGCCTCTGATACCAGAAAACTGGCTAAGTTTCATACCGCCCATTTTACTTTTTGACATATACTATTAGACCTTTATACTATTAACCATTAATAAGATACTACTTCCACGATTTCAAACATTCTTTAGCTAATGACTGATAAGCCCTTGCACCACTGGACTTAGGCGCGTACTCATTAACTGGCTTTTGTTGTGCTATGGATTCAGCAACAGCGATATTCTCTGGAATTGTTGTATGGAGAAGACGATAGTTTAGATCCGTTGCGGCTTCAATCAGCAAATCATCAGCTTCCTTAGTCAGAACTAACCGAGGCTTGTAACGCACCCTCATCACATCAATTTTGATGTCTGCCCTCTCACCTCGAATTAATTCAACTGCTTCCGACAACCCTTTAAGGGCAGCTGGTTCGCATAAAGTTGGTATAAGAACGCGATCGCTTGCAAGAATTGCCTGTACAGATGCCACCCCTAAACTAGGTGGGCAATCCATCAAACAGACATCAAAGCCAGTTAATTTAGACAACGCTGGAGTAAACAAATCATCCTTAGCTGTTAAGCGGAACATCCCAATGTCCCCAGGAATAAGCGAGAGATGTTTTACCTCAGTTGCCAGAGGAATAACAGACTTCTTATCAGTCAGCCAGTTCAAAGTGGTTGGACTTTTACCGTCCATCCCTAGACCAAATGAAGCAGTTCTTTGCCCATCTAAATCTATCAGTAGCACCTGGCGCTTGGGACTAGCTAAGGTAGCTCCTAGATTTATAGTGGTGGTGCTTTTGCCTGTCCCGCCTTTAAAGTTGAATACTGCGACTTTCAACATTTGCTTACAGTTTAAGATTTAATACCTTAATAAGCTAACACTTTTAATCTACAATACTATGATAGTCTAATACGTTATGACGTTTATAATTCGACTCACGGTAGACTTGCCAAAATTAATGCACCGCAAGCTGTCTGTGTTAGCCGCGAAGACAGGCAGGAAAAAAGCCGAGATTGTGCGGCTTCTGCTGGATGAAGCTTTAGACGTGGAAGAGTAAGGTTCTATTTAAGAAGTATTTATGAGGCGATCCGGTTGTAATGACTGCGATCGCTTTTTACGTACCTTTTCCGCCTTAAATTCTCGTGTATCCGCCCTTTGGTAGACTCGATAACTTAAATCAAACTCAAAGGCGATCGCAGTACACCACTGGATTGCCTGCTTTTTGCTGCAATACCAGCACAGCTAGGTAAAGCCAACTGGCTTCAACCCTGACAAAAGTTGTGCAGGGAATTCTATTTATGAGCGGCTTTGATGCTCCCATCAAAAAATCCACATCAGGAATATTAGGTGGGAATAACAGATGTGGTGAGGTTCACAAACTTAGCTTGCTTTTGCTGAAAATGCAAAAAATCAAACCGCCTACTTTTTAGCATTTACAACCAGACAAACTGGTGGTCAGTTAAAAGCTGGTCTGGCGCCAACCAAACCAGCATCAAAAAATTTACTTAAGAAAAAACTTACAATGCCTAGAAATAATCCTACACAGTTTAATAGTACTCTTGCCCGATTACTGGCAAAAGGAAATGTAAAGATCGTTATCCCAGCAGCACTAATACTTGGTCTTTTACCGTATGGTTTTCAAACTGCTTTTCATTCTCAGCAGCTTGAACAATCTGCCCAAGTTCAACTTCGCCCCTTTGGTCGCGCAGAGTATGAACAGTTAAGAATAGGGATGTCATTAACAGATGTGCGGTCAATCTTGAATCCAGGTGTCGAGGTTAGCAGCTCTGCAACAATGGCAACTTTTCTCTGGAAAAATCCTGATGGTTCTGAAATCACTGCCACTTTTGAGCATGACAAGCTCAAGAGTAAAGCACAGTCTGGATTGAAGTAAGAAGCCAGAGGTAGGCGATCGCATCCCCAAACCGCGATCGCTTTTTGCTTCATAAAAATATGTATGATTTTGGTATCACAATGATACAACTTGATTTTAGTAATTAAGTTACTATGTCAATAGCAATAAACTTCTAAAATTTTGTCCTGTTTTGGCGCTACAATATGCGTGGCGGGGCTGATTTATCACGAGCATTTGCAAACTGCCCCCTCCATAAGGGCAGTTTTGCTGTTTAGTGGCGAAAATTAAGGTATTTAGAACGAAGTTTTAGAAGTTTATTGCTGACTTCAGGCTTTTCTCTTTTACTGGACTTCTCGCTATAAGCCCCGCCAGTCCAACTAGAACCAAAAACCATGAATCCGCTAAAATTCTTTCGCTCTTTGCTTGGCAATTCTAAGCCAGTGCAAAGGGGAATTTTGCTTACTCAGAGAACCATCATCATCGGTTCTACCTGCATCCTGTCACTAGGTGCTGGAGGGGGAATTGTTTACAAAGGATGGCAAAGTCAAAGCCAGAAGCAGATCCAAATTAACAACTGCTATCTAGCTCCTACACCATCAGCTAAGTCCACAGTCAAAGCAAAACCTACGTCTAAGACGGTAACTTTGCCGGAATCTGCATAGGAATTAAAAGGATGGTCAGTGCGATCGCCTTTTCTTACTGTCCTTGTAGTGCTGATGCGTAGCTTGCCGCACTTCGGTATCGCCATATCTTACTTTCAAGCCTGCTCATGAGTGCTGTGAGTAGGCTTTTTGTTATTTTCCTCTAAGAATAATGGCGATCGCCCTAGCACTGCCCAAAAAATTGATGACTAGGTGCGTAGCTTGTTGCCGCAGGCATCAGTATAAAGTTTTTAAACTATTTCTTTAGACATACAACACTTATATGTTTGTCTATTACTATATAAAGTATAGGCAAGTGGAAGAGAAGTTATGAGCAACGTTCGGGATGAAGCAGATGGAATTAGGCTTTCCGCTTTAGAGGAAGATATCTTAACTCTCATGGGGACTCAAAAAATGTATGGTCTTGGAATCTTAGATGGGTTAAATCAAGGTAGACCAATATCCATTGGATTTGGTAGTTTGTATCCCACCTTGAATAGGCTTGAAAAAAAAGGGCTTATTTCATGGAAATGGGGAAGCGATCAGGATGGAACAGGAGGTGCGCGTCGTAAGTACTACATAATAACTGGTTTAGGGCAGACAGTACTTAGAGAAGTACAAGACTATCGTGACCAATTAAGAATACGTTCAATGACAGGTCAAGCTGGTTTGGCAGGAGCTTGAGTCAATGCAGTATCTAAACATTTTTTGGACAAAGGTAGTAAAAAAAATACTTTATGTGAATGTGTTGTTGAAGATGCTGAAGTGGGTGGAGCGATTGGAGATGGAGCAGACTAGAGATGTTAAGCAGATGGAGCAGTTGTATCTGGAGCGGCTGGGGATGCTGGAACAGATAAGGATGGAGCAGCAGGAGCAGCAGGAGCGGCAGGAGCAACTGGGGCATCTGAGGCGGGCGGTGGATCTGGGGCAACGGGGGCGGGTGGAGCGGTTGTATCTGGAGCGGCTGGAGATGGAGAACCTGAAGCAGCAGGAGCGGATGGAGCAACTGAAGCAGATTGAGCAGGGGCGCGTGGAGCGACTGGAGCAGATTGAGCAGGGGTGGCAGGAGCGGCTGCGGGATCTGAAGTGGGCGCGAGAGCAGATGGAGTTGGTAAAGTTAGGTAGGTCGCCTGACCTAAAAACATCAAAGCCATCAGTAGAAATTAGACAAAAAAGCCATATAAAAGGTTGGCTATCTAAAATTCTTTTAGAAGAATGGTGTGGAGAACTAGAAGCCTTACGCTGTGGATGGCTTCTAGAACGGAAACCTGAGCTTTGGATCAAAATTATGACCGGGTTTTACTTGTTAGCACTGCTCAAAGCCTGCCTTCAAATCAAGTTAGAAAATAGATGGCTTTTTAAAAGGAAGCAAACTTAAACAGATTAATAGTCTTTGCTTGAGTACCAGTCAATCAAAGACTATTAAAAAAGTCATTAACCTACTTTTGGTTGACTAGTACTCAACCAAAAATTACTGGCAAAATCCAACTGTTGGAAATTGAATCATGCTTCCTTCCATTTTAACTAAATTAGTCTATGGCTCAACCGAGCCTGAAGAACTTGATGAAGACCCTGACAAAGGAAAAACTTCTTGGGATTGGCGAAGATTGCTTGAAGTTCTGAAGGATGTAGGTTCTGTTGTGTCTGTTGTTCTTTCTCTACTTAAAATTCTTCAGGATCTGGGGCTACTGTAACCAATGCTATCGCTCCCATCACTCCCTCCCGTTGGTGGTGTTGGTGTATTGGTGCGATCGCCTTACTGTTCTCTAAGAATCAAGGCGATCGCACTCTCAACCCGCGTAGGCGAAGCCCGCCGTAGGCATCGCCTTTTCCTCGCTTGATAATTGTTAGTTAAGAGCAGCCGCGATCGCATCTGTGATTTTTTGATGTTCCAGGTTTCTTAAGTGCAACGCCGCCGCACCAGAAGCCTCCGCGATTAAAGTGAAAAGTATCAGCGAATCTGGTTTTGCACGAGACAAATACAACAAAGCTTTCACCAAATTATCCTCTGGGTTTTCTCTTTCAATTTCTTTTAGAGCACCATAATTAGTTATGGAATCTAGCGCCAGTTGGTGATATTCAGTTGTGGGTGTCAAGAATCTTAGAATATTTTGGGTTACATTGCCCAGGAGATCGTCACATTTAAAGGCGACCGCATTGCCATCACTAATTCTGTCTAAAGTTCTCATCTGCGCGTGATCAGCAGCAGCGTTGGCCGCAGCACTTAAAAGCTTACGTAGATTGCCGTTGGTGATTGTTGCATTTACCAGAAAGCCCAGGCATTTACAGTAATAATCCCTGAGATGACTGGCGTAAATTTCTTTAGTTGCGATCGCATCACCATTTTTATATTTTGCCAACGCCTGACGCTGCCATTCATCAGTTGGTTCGCCTAATACCTCAAAAATCGCGTCAACAGCTTGTTGAACTTTTAAGGGTGTTAATTCTGTAGATACTGTTTGCATCATTGTTTTTAATCCTTCCAATTTTCAAAACTTTCAGCCTTCACCTGGGGCAAATAAAGCTTGTCCCAGTTTTGATCAAAATGCTTCCTAACGATTTTTGAGGTAACGCCAATAGCATTATCTCTGTCGTAATGGACTGCAACTCTATACAATGCTAGGTTTAACGTACCTAACATTATGTGATTAATGCCACGCCTGATTAACTCAGTGTTGGGAGGCAAGACAACATCTTTTAATGGGGTTTCTGGAATGTCTCTAAGCTCATGACGATATGGCGGTAGAGCTTCCATACCTTGTAATACAACGATTTCACCCCATTCTCTGAAGGGGATTTCGCGCATTTGGGCATCAAACCTGGCCAGCTTCAGGTAAGAATCTCTGTTTCGTCCTAGCTCACCTCTTACAAATTGAGTAATTAAGGTCTTTTCGGTATCTCCTGAGACTTGCCTAAACGTGTCTATTCTCTCTGCATCCTGCGGGGAGACGTAGTAGTAAGAAAGAAAGAACTTATGAGCCATTGAGTTTTCTTGTTCATCCATCTTTATTATAAATGTTGGATGTTTTATTAGAATTATGGCATCTTTTATTAGTTTTGTTATATCCTCATAATAAATGCGCCTCCAGTGTCGTCAGCACCGGAGGACTTCTCACCCACCACAGATTCAGCCTATGGAGGGCAACTTTATTATGAGTCCAGAGCAGGAAAAAAGAGAATATGTGCTTAATGCGATCGCAAGTTACCCCAGTCAGGCACAAGCAGCGATCGCACTTGGGACATCACCCAGAGTTGTTTCCCAATGGAACACCAACAAATCCACACCCAGAGAATTAGCAGTTAGGGTTGTGCAGCTTTTGGAAGTTTTAAGGGGTGCAGGAATTGAGATACCGCCGCCACTAGATTTTTAAGTCAGCGAAAAACGCGGTCTTCAGGTTTCTCCTGCCGCAGGATGCGCGATCGCTGTAGTGAAGCGATTTTTCAAGAGAATTGATTTTAGTCATTGCCCCCTACTGGCTAGGGGGTTTTTAATTGGATTAGAAGTTTTTTGCACCAAAACTTAATGCTTGAAATAGTTACCGTTAATAGAAAAACTCTGATTAGTAGGGGCATTTATTAAGCTTAAGGAGTAAAAATTTTACTGCGAAAACTTAACTTTATGTGTAGAACATTAATCAGTTTGGTGCTAAAAAGTAGTATTTTTGCTGCGAAATTTTGTAAATCTTTGATACAAGAGGTGAGAAAGTGGTATGCACTTTGCGAAAACCAGTAGATAGGGAATTAAGGCAGGTTTATGAAGCTTTTCTAGGTGACAGGATTGGGGATACTACATGGCGATCGCTAAAAAAATTCCTCTTAGAATCCGGTTTAGAGCTTAATGCAAATAACTTACATGAGTATGCGCTGCTTAGAAAGCGATATCCAAAACTTTCTCTAACACCACTAGAATTTAGAGTTTTATTAGCAGCAGTTGATAATGTTAAAAATTTAATTCCCAAATTGATAACTGGGGAAGAATTTATCAGGCTGCTAATTGCTCAAAATATTAGGCCAGATATTTCAACTATTTACAGATGGTTTAAACAGGCTGGTTCTAAATATAACAAACTTGCATTCTATTCTAGTGAAGTGATATTTGCTGTAATTTACCGTGCTGTTGTTTGGAAATTTATCAACGAAAGGAAGGAAAG
Organism: Nostoc sp. JL33; assembly: GCF_017114985.1. GTDB lineage: Bacteria > Cyanobacteriota > Cyanobacteriia > Cyanobacteriales > Nostocaceae > Nostoc. Next base: position 17,600 of record NZ_JABXKP010000056.1, read on the forward strand.
AAAATGACTTTAGCAGCAGGAACTAGAAAGGTTTACAACCACTTTTATAAAGGCAAGGCAACTAGAGGATCTTATACTCCTACTCCATCCGAGATTAAAAATTACTTTGAATCTCAGGGGTTTGATGCTGATAACTTGACTGATGAGCAATTCAATCAGACTGTTAATTATTTTTCTAAAGGTGAATTATCAACAGTTAGTCAAGATTCTGAGGAGATGCCTAGCGGCGAAGCTGAAGCTAACGCACCCATAGTAAATAATCAAATAGTTGTTTCTGGTGCTGATAAGCAAGCATTAGTTAGTAGTCAATCATCAGCATTAGGTTTTACTCTAACCGAAGAGGAAACAATAGCTATAGCTGATAGTATTGATGATGTTTTTACCGATTACTCATCATTTATAAGCAGTGTTACCAATGCCATTAAAGGTTACATTTCTCACAAATTCGATACTATTGAGAATGATTTAGAAAATAGCACCACTGAAGTCAGAGAATATCTAACTGCACGTACCAATCAGTTAAATCAAAAAGTTTCTAACTTTGCAGATAATGTAAAAGCAATTCAAACCGATACTGAGGCAATTAGAAACAACCTCAAAAACTCAGAAATTGCTGTCCTGGCTCGGTTTCGCAACTCTTGGAGAGGCTGCGCCAACAAATAAAAATGAGGCTTTAGTATGGTTCTTCTTTGGAATAATCGTGCTAACATCCTTATTTTTTGCCCTTTCGGGAATTTCTCAAGCCTACCAACAATATCATTTACCTTCAATAATTGAGGAACGGCTGAGAGAGAAGAAATTGATTGATTATTGTCCTTTATCTATTCCAATGGAGAAATGCTAATGGTTAAAGCCAAATATATTAAAGACCATGTAACAGGTTATGGTAAAGATGTTAGCCGTGCCACTAGAAATAAATTTGATATTTCCAACCAATTAATTGTTAGGGCTGCTTTAGGTGATGAAAAGTCTCTTACCCAAATTGCAGATATGGGTAAATTAGGTCAACGTTTGCAAATGACGTTACCTACTATCAAAGACCATCTTAAAAATTATATTCATGGCAATACTCAGTATAACCAAGCTCTCTCTGAGCTTTATAAAGAAGGTGGTAAAGGAGCCTTAGCAATTGATAAAGCTGGCTTAGATTTAACCTTAGAAAATACCAAGTTCAATAATTTACTAGATGAATATAAAGAGCGTCTGTTTATCTCTTTAGAGGCTGAAGAGGACAGACATCTCGACCAAATGGACATAATCAAATTACAAGCCTGGGTTGATAGTCAAATGAAAGAAATTGACTATAAGGTGCAAATGGAGAATATATCTAATAAACCTTATATCGCCCAGTTAAAAGCTGATGAAGACTATGAAGATAAAAAGATTCAGCACATCCTACAGCATGGAAGCGAGAGTAATTTAACTCTTATCCCTCGAAAGCAATACATTACTAATCCACTTAGTAGGATGTGGCAAAGTATCCGTGATTTCTTCAGCTAATTGACAAAAAGCCCCCTACACTGCAAGGGGGCAAAATACTTGGTAATTATTATGACTCAAATTCCCTACACAGGCTTTGATGATAGTGAAACAGTGTCTCAAAGTAACTATCCAGTAGAAACAGACGACAGTTTCACATCTGACCAGATAGAAGAAATCAATAATTACAAGGAAAGAGCCGACAAGAAGATTGCTAAGAATGAATCTATTCTTAGAGGATTAGAAACATTTTTCTGGGGCATTAGTAGTTATTCGCTTTGTAAATGGCTGGTTTTGAATCTTGGCTCAGGTGGAATTAATCTGGCGATCGCAATTGCACTAGTAGTAAATCAAATAGTAAATCGTGATTGTTTAGATAGTTTTAATTTAAATAAAAAGGATGGACAGTGGGAAATTGATGGTATGGGTAAATTATTTAAATTTTTGTTTGGAGTATTAGCAAGTGCTTTTGTAGTTTGGTCGTCTATCGGAAATTTTATAGGGGCGGTAAATGACTCTAAGGTGACTTACCATGCCTTGAATAATGCCATTGAAGAATTTAATACCTTACCTAAAAAACAGCAAGAGCAATGGATGCAAGGGGCTGTTGCTGGTGCTGGATTGGTAGCATTAGTATTTATTGGTATTGGGGTAAACAAGAGGTGAAGTTGTGAAGAAAGCTTTACCTATTCTTACAGTATTGGGGGTGATTAGTTCATTGACATCAGCATTTTATTTGGGACAGATAAATGAATTTAGCTTTAACCAAGTAACAGTACAGTTCTGCCCTAAAACTGCAAACATTAATCAACCTAACGCAAGAGTTTCACAGGGACGGCTAGATTTAAAATACTGTCGGTATCGTCGCAGGTTGTTAAAAGAAGTTTGGGAGAGTGAGCAATATAGAGCAGCTATTCCGCTATCTAAAGAGTCATTTATTGTTCAAGAATTTAGAGGTGATAACTCAGGTGGAATTTGGCTGTTGCTGGCTCCGTTCCTAGCTGGTAGTGCATATTTAGCATGGTCTAATAAATGCCAGATTGATTATGATAAAAAATTTAAACAGTTAGAAGATTTAAAAACTTACTATAAATTGGCGACTATATCAGCTAGAAACGAGAGAGATTTTAAAGCTACTGCTATCAATCAAAAATGGGATGGTCAACGTGTCAATGCTGGTCAGATTTCGGTTGATGCTGTTCAAGATAGGTTAAAAAAACAATCAGAAGTTCAAGACCGCACTCATACTTCTACACTTAAACAATTTGATTTAAACGATAGTAGAATAAATAAACAGATTGCTGAGGATGAATTAGCCGCAGCTAAGGCTGAACAAGAAAAAAATAATATATTAAATGGTGATACTAGTAATAATAAGAAAACTTTAAAAGATGCTAAATCAACCAAACTTGAATTAGATTCTATATGTCAATGGATTTATAAACTGTTAAAATTACCATTTAGAGTTTTAAGTGGTGAACAAGGTTCTGGTAAATCTACACTTGAACGGCTAATGATTCGGCTGCTCAAGGATGATGGCTGGCACATTGTCATCATTAACCCAGAGACTAATCCTGATATTTGGTCAGGCGTTCAAGTATTAGCTGATGTTGACCAGATAAACAGATTTTTTAAAGAATTTCCAGTTGCGATCGCAGACCGTCAACAAGAATGTAGAAAATTAGGAATTGATGAAGATGATTATTTAGACCACATCAAAGATAAAAGCGGCTTGGAGGGCAAGGTAGCCGTATTTTTGATGGAAGCAAATACTTATGAGGTTCACGGTGTAGATGCTGATTTGTGGGCTGATTTCCTCAAGCAATCGTTAACCAACATCAGAAAGTGGGGTTACACAGTATGTTTAACTGCACATTCAGATAACCAGACCAGTATCTCCAGTAAGTTGCAAGGATTCTCGAAACTTATCGATTCTTCGCCCAGAGTCGATTGTTTAGCTAAAGCTGGGGTAAATGGTGAGGCTACCAGTAGCGGTAAAGCATGGCTAAAAATGAAGGGCTTGGGCGACAAAAACCCTGTGGAAGTTGATTTATATAATTATCCCAAAAGTAAAAACTTTGGTGATGAACCGAATCTTAACCAACCTCCATCTGCAACTAAACAACAATCAACAGCTAGTAGTGGAGATTGGCATGAGGAGATGAAGAAATGGGTAAGCGAAGTAGGAAGACCATCATCAGTAAACGTGAAAGCAAAGTGGGAAGAACTGACAGGTCACAATCTCAACAGCGAGGGGCTAAGAGAACTAATGAAGTATCTGGGACTTTAAACTGGGATGCTCGTTACGGAGATATTAAGAAATACAAAAAACAGTGTGCGATCGCACATAAATCTGTCAAAGGTCTATGCTGTGTCTGCCTCGTTCGTCCCTCAGATGAGTTACATCATGCTAAATATGGGTGCGATCGCATTGGTTTAACAGTATTTCCAGTTTGTTTAACTTGTCACGATCAGTTCTGTCATTCCTCTAAGAATTGGCAGAAGGATATAGCGGTTCTCAGTTGGGTGCAATATAGTAACAGCAGTGGGTAAACCATCCAA
>NZ_JABXKP010000022.1 GCF_017114985.1 Nostoc sp. JL33
CTGTCCTGGGGGAATTACTATGGTGCTCTTTATTTTTTATTTATAAACACCCTCTAAGACCCAGAAGGAATAGATGAATAACATCGACTACAGTACTTATTTCTTGGAGTTCAGCATGTACAGTCTTGTAGAGCCGTATTAGATGCGTCTTGCCATTTGGTTTCCTACGAATGAGTTTTAAAACTTGAACGGGTAATATGCCCGATGAGCCCGCGTAAATTGTCTCTGGAAACCACTGAATTGATTCAATTTCATTGAGAAAATAGTCTTTCTTATAATGCCAGAACAGATAGGTATACTTGATTGTTAAAAGATGACTATTACAGTCAAAGATAATAGTTCTAACTGGGAGATGAAAGTCTGCAATCGTCATAGCGAATAGAAAGCACCCACAAATAATTAGTGCTATGGAACTAAAATAATAAAGCGCAGGAGAAGCTACGATCTGATATATTGATTCCACAGCTTTTTGACTCAGACCAAATATTGTCCATTTTTTTAATGTAGAGATTAATAAAAAGTAAATAGCAACATAAATAAAAAGGACTATTATTTTGGCATCAAAATTTCTTCTTTCTTCCTTGATGACAAGTCGATTGGGTGTTGTTTCTAAAATTTTCAACATTTTGACTGATAATTTCTTCTTCAATCCTGCTCTGAATCAATAATTCGTGGGAAAAAATAACCGCTACCTCTTGCTGTAATAATGAATTCTGGGTCGTTGGGATCGGATTCTACCTTTGTCCGCAATCGTGAAATATGCACATCTACCACACGGGTGTCTGTATTCATCTCTGGTACAAAGCCCCACAATTGCTGTAATATTTCAACCCTTGAAAAAATCTTTCCCGAATGATTCACTAACAACTCTAATAAGCTAAACTCCACACCTGTCAACCGAATGCGTTGCTCATTTTTATGAACTTGCCGCTTACTTGCATCGATTTTGAGATTGCCCACATGGATTATAAGAGAGTTAGAAATAATATTGATACTGGTTTTGTGGGAGCGCCGTTTTAGTACACAGGCAATTCGAGCTTCTAGTTCCTTGGGTGAGAAAGGTTTCGCCATATAGTCATCAGCACCTAGCTCCAGTCCAGTGATTCGGTCTGCTACATCTCCTAAAGCTGTGAGCATAATAATTGGCACATCTGACTCTTTCCGTAATTCTTGACAGACACCATAACCATCTAGTTTTGGCATCATTACATCCAAAACTATTAAGTCAGGAGTTTCTCGATGAAAGGCTGACAAAGCTTCTTCGCCATCACTAGCTGTAACTACACTGTAGCCAATCATCTCAAGACGCGTCTGTAAAATCCGGCGGATGCTGGCTTCGTCATCTACTACCAGGATTTTTCCTTTCTCACCTGATAAGTTTTTCAACGCTGTTCCTCCACAGCGAGAACTATTAACCATCCATTATCTGCTTATTAGGAGTCAAAAACGCAAAACAATCTTGAAGTACAGTCATGAGGAAAGAAGCGATCGCTTAATACTTGCATCTGTGCAACAGATTATGCTGGGGCATCTACCCGAAAACAAATTTGTACACAATTAATAAATTCTTCAATAAGGGACTCGTATTTCCCATAGATTTGGTGTACCTTGTTAATTCTGTGCAAATTATTAATACCTACCTTCCCCAACTTTAGCCATCCAAATTTTAAGCCAATGCCTTTGAGGGAACAGCCAATGAATACTTTTAATCATATAGATACCAAGAAGATCATCAAAAAATCCGACAAGCTTACCCTGAGACAGATGAAGTTAATTGAAGAAGCAGAAGACCAACTTCAAGAAGCTAATACTGTCAAATATACAGCTCCTGTGGTTGAAGAAAAACCAGTAATCGCTCCAGAGCCTAGAATTCCTGACTATATTCCATTCTTTGACAATCCTCCAGTACAATCTGTGGGCAACTCTGGCTGGCAGATTTCTGACATTTGGCGGGATATCCGGGTGGATGATTTTTGTGGGTGATACCAGGGCGAAGATAGGCGCAAAAGAATATATTTCTCTTGTGGTGTACGTAACATCTGCTTATACAGCAGGTTTCAAGTCTGCTTGTGCCAAATTTCGCAATTGTCGTTGGTTGATCGCTATTGGAATTTGCCGACCATTGGTCGGCACTTTTGAAGATTATCATAAACCACTCTTAAAGACACTACTTTTTAAAATGTGATTAGTTCACAACCAATTAGCAATTCGTTGTATACAGTTAGTTGCTGTGTTTTTAAGTGGTTTGGCAATGAATCGTCATCAAAGGTTAAAGTAACAATATGAGTATTTTTGAGACTAATAGATGATTTGCTGATATCGGTTATTGCCGCGCTCATGCCGCTTCGAGTACCGATCAGATACTTCACCGATTGCCCGATCTTTAACTCTGCTGCCGGAATAGCCATAAATGTTAAAAGTGTACTTCAAGAGTAGCCTGGTTGGATGCGACCGTTGCTCCCATGTTGGGCATGGGTTTTATTAAAGGCGCACAACTGCGTCAATTGCTGTATCAATAGTTCCCTTTACGGATAATGATTTTAAAAATTTTCAAGCCACATCAGAATTAACAGACTCCTTATAGGGAAAACCACAGTAAGGACAGAAGCGGAATTTCACCGACGTAATCGGTTCGTTACACCTGGCACAACTATTACGTAACCCAGTCCCGCACAGAAAACAGAACTTGGAGCGTGGCGACAACCAAATATCTTCAAGTGTTGTTCCAGGCTGCCAACAGTGGGGACAAAATTTGATCACATCTGATGTCCCAAGAGCAACCCCACGGACAACCGCATCCAGGTACTCAGATGGAACCTGCAATGCAATTGCTAACCCACGCTGACTTTTGCTATTAAGCTTAGTCGTCATCCCTCGTTCAATCTTACCTAAACTTTGAAGATGAATTCCGGCTTTTAGCGCCAGTTCAGTTTGACTTAATGAAAGGCTGGTGCGTATTCTTTTAACGTACTCTGCCAGCGATTCTTGGGGTTGAGGGGTATTGTCCATGATAAAGTATGTATTAAAATATGTGTTTATTTATTTTACTTAAATATTTTTTTTGAAATCGTACACTGCTTATAACCTAAAAAATAGTAAAATATGACAACTACATTAGCACAAGTTGCTACAGCATTCCTCTCACGAGATGGACTAGCTATTAGTACACTTAAATCTTACGAGCAAACGCTACTATCTTTGCTCAAAGAACACGGCAAAACACCTGTAGAATTAGTAGACCGTCAACTACTTAAGGATTATCTCCAAAGCTTAGATGATTTAAACTACACAACCCATAATCGTCATCAAGCGATAATCAGCGCTCTGTTTAACTTTGCTGTAGATGAAGGCTACATTCAATCCAACCCAGCCAGCCGTTTAAATCGGAGGAAACCAGAACGAGAACGGGGAGAACACAAGACAGACGAAGTAATACGCTATCTCACGCCATCACAGCTAGATATTTTATATCACTTAGTAAAAAAATCTAATGCCAGACTGGAGACGATAGTCCGCTTGCTGCATCGGAGTGGAGCCAGGATTGGAGAATTACTCTCCTTAGAGTTAGCACACATAAATATGGAGCAACGCAAGTTTCAAGTTGTAGGTAAAGGTAACAAACAACGCTGGTGTTTTTATAGTAAAGATGCAGAAATTGCTTTACAAGACTATATCAAATATTATCGCCACTTCGCATCTAGGGCATTATTTACCGCCCAGCACCCAACGACCAAAGTTATAACGCCAGTAAGTTATGAAGCAGTTCTGGCAGACTGGCGAAAAGTAATTAACCAAAGCCATGATTTGAAAGGCATTCGGCTGCATGACCTGCGGCATACCTTTGCCACTGAACGGGTTGGACTAATGGCGATTGAGGAGCTACGGGCGCTGATGGGGCATGAAAATATCCAAACTACCTTGCGCTACCAGAAAATCACATCGTCACGGGCGGAATCAGTAGCTAAGTCAGCTTTAGATAACTTGGTAAATAATATATAATTTGTTTTTTATTATGTGTAGCGATTGCTTAGTAAAGTATTGCTTATTTAAGTCATAACAGAGTATAGACAATACTCCGCATCAACAAAATCAGAGATCACGAAACAAAACTCATAAAATCTGTATTTTTGCAAGTTTTTTAATAAAACTTTGCATTTAGGAAAAAAGCTTTATGTTTAAAACCGTACTGCGTCCCGCTACGCGCTAACGCCTGCAAGTGGCGCGTACTCCTACGTCCAAGCAAGCTACGCGCTAGCGTCTCGTCAGAGAAACAGTTCTTGTATCCCAAGGTAGATAGAAACCCTCTGCCCGTTGTGTCGGGCTTGATCAAAAAGCGAATGGGCGAAAAAGCGAGCTTGTACTGAGCTTTTCCTGAGCGTAGTCGTTCGCGGTAGCGTCTTTGAAGGAGAAGGGCGCAGCCGAAGTATTGCAAATTGCTTTCATCCCCCGTTCTTGTTGGCGAATTTAAAATTCAATCAGGCGATCGCTATAAACCGGAAGTGAAAAATTGTTTTAACCCGTGTATTCCTCTTCTGAGTACCCTACGAGCGATCGGCGTTGAGGCAGACTCCACAATCCTTGCAGCGATAGCATTGTTTACCCCGACGATGCCCGTTTTTGGATAACTGTTGCGATTGGCAATCGGGGCATATCATTACTTTCATTACATGGCTCAACTGATTGTCCCCTATATACGATAAGAACCATTGGTTCCCAACAAATAAGCTGCACAACCAAGAGTTAGCTAGATTCTAGGAACCATTAGTTCCCAACAGATAAGCTACATAACCGAGAGTTAACTGGATTCTAGGAACCATTGGTTCCCAACAGATAGAAATTCCCCTCTCTGTGCCCCTCAAGGACTTCTGCACAAGTGCAATCCCTACCCTGCCTACCCTTCAGCTTCACAAGCGTGCCATTCAACAGTTATCAGTTACCAGTTTTACTGCACGAAAAGATAACTGTTCACTGTTCACTGATTCAATTCTGACTCCTGACTCAATTTCAGCTTATTCTAGAAATTACCCTCTTTAAATCAGTCAACAGTTATCAATTATCTGTTATCGCGGTTTCTGACTGATAACTGACAACTGACAACTGACAACTGACTAATGCTTGATTATTTGACAGCAAATATTGCCTTTTGGATGACTTTATTTGGAGTACAAGAGTCTTTGTTAGAATTACGCCTGGGTTATCTCGGTCGCTACTGGTTTCTTGCGATTAGCGCTAGCTTATTTATCGGCTTTTTGCTCTCTGCTCTGGTTACTGTGCCACTAATCATTAACTTGACAGTAGATCCCTTCACTTTCCCAGGTAATCTGATTCTGTCTGGAATTGCTGCTTTCATCTTTGGTGTGATTCTCACTTCTTCACAGTGGCTGATACTTCGTCAAACCGAGATGACACCGAGAGTTTTTGCACTAATCAATACAGTTGTTGGAATTTTTGTCTACTTTCTACTTGTGTGGATCAATGAAGGTACTTTGGAGTGGAGCGGTAATCCCATTCAGGGCTGGAAAACTGCCCTCGTCTTTTTAGCTGGTGGCGCAATTACCGGAGCAACGACAGGCAAGGCTTTGGATTTCTACTGTGGGCAAGTGGAGCGGCGATTAATTCAGCTTGAAAGAGACAGGGTAGAAAGAGAAACAAGAGAGAGAGAACGAATAGAAAGAGAACGAATAGAAAGAGAAAATCTTGAAAGAGACAATCTTGAAAGGGAAGCCCTAGAAAGAAAAAGGATCTCAAGAGAAATCGCTTTGGAGGAAGAAAGAAAGTGGTATGAAGAACATGGCGATGATGATTTCGATTATGAGGATGAAGACGAGGATTGAAGAATACCCTGTTTTACTTGCACTGTTAACGCTCTCCATTATCTGTGTTGGTACGAGTTCTGGCGGGAGCACTACTGACAAATATCGCAGGGCAAACAGACAACCAAAAGGCCCCATCAGTTATTTTCTTTCTGCCCAAGGAACTCCCTAAGCCTGGAGTCGGCTGGGAAATTACCACAACTTCCGCCAAGGCAAACAGGCATTAACTGAAATCTTAATTAAGATATCATGTTATTTGCTGGTTATAAAATATTTTTGTCTTTTGATGCCCACATTCAGGTACAGAGATTAAATATATCCCTGAAAACGACAATCTTCTTGGGCAAGATTGGGGTACTGCCGAGAGCCAATAGGGTTTTTTCTTGATATTTACTCTCACATTGCTTAAGTTCAATGTCAGAGGATGTTTGAAAAGTCTTCCAGCATGTGTTTCACTACCCTGGCTACCGAGAAATTGCTACGAGAGAATAGGAGTTTTGGGATTTGAGATCGTGCCCCTGAGTTCCACTTGAGGCTCAAGCTGACCCTTTTCAAACAACCTCTCATAACCCCGATCTTCACTGGCGTAGACTTTCCTCTTGTGAGAGTTTTTTCTTATAAAAAGAATCAATTTTTAGATTGGTCAGACATGAAGAATACATCAGCAAAGCAAATATTGCTCCGCAGCAATGCGTCGGAATCATTTTTCATGTCGTGTTTCAACAACTACTTGGAAGCAGTGGAAGAAGAATTTTTTCTATTGAATTATGAGGACTAACGAGTGTATTCTATTTTGATAAGTTCCCGATTGATGTTCCCCATTAATGACCGCTAACTTCCCTAGAAAAATTTCTGCTCTGGGACTATTTGTATTACTTAACAGTATAGTTTACAAACCATTAAAAGCACAGGTTCCAGCACGCCCTCCTACAATCCCTCAAGTTATCCCTAGAGATATCCAACCACCTTCGACTGCCCCTCTGCCAACACCACAACCACAGCGATTGCCTCCACCTCAACAAATACTCCCGCCTTCTAACTTAAGTCCTAATCCTGAAGAGCAGTTTCCTGACGCAACTAAAGAAACTTTCATCGTGAAACGGTTTGAAATTCTTGATGGCACAGTTTTTAGTCAAATTGAGCTAGATAAACTTCTTGAAGAATTCATCAATCGCCCGATCACACTCAATGATTTGTATCAGGCACGACAGAAAATTACTGATCTCTACATCAGTAAAGACTACATTTTGTGTGGTGCTTATATTCCACCTCAAAAAATCCGGTCTGGTATCGTTAAGATTCAAATTGTCGAAACTAAGCTCAGGGATATCGAAATCAAAGGTACACAACGCTTAAACAAGAGTTATATTCGTAGTCGTATAGCAGCAGCAAACAATGGCCCTCTCAATCAACAGCGTTTGCTAAAGTCATTGCAACTGTTAAAGCTCAATCCTTTAATTCAAAACTTATCTGCTAATTTACAACCTGGGAATCTTCCTGAGCAGATTAAGCTAGTTGTAGAAGTTGTTGAGGCAAAAACCTTTAGTACCCAAGTAATTCTTGACAATGGACGATCCCCTAGTGTTGGCAGTTTCCAGCGCCGAATACAACTAAATGAAGCTAACTTACTGGGACTAGGAGATAGTTTAAGTGTCGGTTACAGCAATACTGATGCTAGCAACTTTTTTTATGGCAGTTACACGCTACCCCTCAATCCCAAAAACGGAACCCTCTCTTTTAACTATGGAACTGGCAACAGCAGTGTTATCGAACATCCTTTCGATACCTTAAATATCAAATCTGCTTCCCGATATTATGAACTAATATTGCGCCAACCAATATTTCAATCCCCTACTGAAGAATTGACTTTGGGTTTAACTGCCTCTCGACGAGAAAGCGAGGCCGATTATGCTCCACTAGGAAAACAAATTCCTTTTCCTCAATTAGGAGCTAACGACCAAGGAAAGACCAGAGTATCCGCATTGCGATTTTTTCAAGAATGGATTACTCGTGGCAGTACTCAAGTCTTTGCAGTGCGATCGCAATTTAACTTGGGGGTAGATGCATTTAATGCCACAGTTAATCAAGATGCTCCTGATAGTCGTTTTTTTTCTTGGCAAGGGCAAGCGCAGTGGTTAAGATTATTAGCTCCTGACACCTTACTATTATTTGGTTTCAATACTCAATTAGCGACTAGATCCCTTGTACCTTTAGAACAGTTTAGTCTGGGTGGAATTGAAAGTGTACGTGGCTATCGTCAAGATTTACTGCTAGCTGATAATGGTATTTTCGCTTCGGCTGAGGTACAAATTCCAGTACTTCGCATACCTAAGATAAACGGGATGTTGCAACTTATTCCATTTACTGATTTTGGTGTAGTCTGGAATAATTCAGTAAGCACAACTGCTAACACCAATAGCCCTAATACTCTTGCTTCCATTGGACTGGGATTACGATGGTCGCAGGATGTCAACTTTACCGCTCGTATTGACTACGGCATTCCTCTTGTATCTGTTGACCAGCCAGATCAAACATGGCAGGAAAATGGACTGTATTTTTATTTCCAATACAATAATTTTTAAGCTTGATCCACACACATCCCTTAAATTCTCCAAAATTAATCTTGGCTAAAGTTACGGTTTTTAATCAGACCTATTGATTTACTTCTACATCTGAAATGAAACACAATAGCAACCTTCATAGTTATTTTAAAGACGTTAAAAGTTTACATCCTGATTTGGTTGAATGCACAAATAAAGATATTCCTAAAGAAATAAATTTAGATTCTATTAACGCACTCCAGTTACTACCATTTCAAAATTACTAGGAGGTACCATAAGAATTCCACGTCGAATAGGCTTAATAGGAGAGGTCGTAATTAACCTTAATTTCAAACGCGACAGCATAGTTGCCAATACGAGTTTAATCTCAAGCTGCGCTAAAGCTGCGCCAACACATCGGTGATTGCCACCACCAAAAGGCAAGTATTCGTAAGGAGAAAATTGACGCTCCAAAAAGCGTTCGGGATTAAAACGTTTGGGTTCTGGGTATACTTCTTTTCTTTGATGAGCTAAGTAAATTGAAACATTCACAATTGTTTGAGGTTCAAGCTGATAACCTCCAATCTCCATAGGCTTTTGTACAACCCGTGTAAAGGCATTTAAGGCAATTGGATAAAGACGCAATGTTTCAGAGCAAACTGCGCTGAGATAAGGTAGCCGAGAAATTTCGCTCTTATCTTTAGTAGAGGCGAAACAGTTAAGTTCAGATAAAAGGCTTCTTTGAACTTCTGGCAAGTAGTGACTCCAGTACAATGCCCAAGAAATAGCAGATGCAGTAGTTTCGTATCCAGCGAATATTAATGTCAATAAGCAATCACGAAGCTCAATGTCTGTCATTGATTTACCAAACTCGTCCTGTGCCTCCATAAGCATACTCAGAATGTCTTTATAGGGAGAATTATTTTGTATTGCCCGTTCAGCAATCAGAGTATACACCACTTGATCTAACTGCTCTATTTGATGCATTAAATTTGCCTGTGGACTCCATATTCCCGAATCCTTTTGAACTCTAGAGAACAATAGCATAAAAATAGAACTCAAAGGATTATCAAAAAGCTCAAACAGCGAGTTAAGCATCTCTCGCAGTTTATTGTAATATTTACCCGTTTGCAATCCAAACACAACATTAAGGATGACACGCAAAGAAATTTCCTTCATGACTGAGTGAACTACAAAAAACTTTCCGGGAGCTAACTGGCTTATTACTTCTTCAGTAATCTCACAAATAACCTGACTATACAGACGCATTCGTTCTGAATGAAAAGGAGGCAATAACATTCGTCTTTGATGTTGATGGCGTTCATTGCCAAGAAAAATAATAGAATTTTCTCCTAATAATAGTTTCATAAAATCACTATTTTGAATAGAACTAAGATCCTCTAGAGAGGATGTAAAAATTTTTTGAATGGCTTCTGGACTGCTAAAGTAAATAAGAGCAGGAAGTTCGTTTCCTCTAAGTCTAAAAACACTACCATAGTCCTCAGACCAGGCATCTAAAGTCTCTAATGGGCGAAGTAAAAACTGAATATTCTGTAATAAAGGTGAGGTTTTTGGGCCATCAGGTAGATACATAAAAATATATTTTAAATTTACAAAAAATATTTTATCATATAATTAGTAGCTTTATATGCTAATTTTTCATAACTGCCATTAATAGGCTTTAAACTTGATTATGAACATTTTTTCTATCCGTAACTTAATGGTATCTATTTTGATATTTCATCCTTTTTATTTACCTATTCTTTCTGTTTCAGCCCAAATAGTTCCAGACAAAACACTACCTGTTAATTCGCTTGTTACCCCTGAAGGAAGGAACAATATAATCGAAGGGGGAAGTCAGGCAGGAAGCAATTTATACCACAGCTTTGACCAGTTTTCTGTTCTTACTGGAGACACTGCTTTTTTCAATAATCCTGTAAATATTAAAAATATTATTACTCGTGTAACAGGTGGTTCCGCCTCGAAAATTGATGGATTAATTAAGGCTAATGGGAGTGCAAATTTATTCTTTATTAACCCCAATGGAATTTTCTTTGGTCACAATGCACATCTAATTATTGGTGGTTCTTTTATAGCCAGTACTGCCAACAGCATCAATTTTCCTAATGACATTCAATTTAGCGCTAAAACTCTTGAGAACACTCCACTATTAAGTGTGAATGTTCCTATAGGGTTAGAGTATGGTGGTAATTCATCAGGATCAATTAATGTCCAGGGTCCTGGACACAGCCAGGTTATATACGGTAATCAGGTAGCTGCTTCAATTACCTTATTAGGAGCAGGAGAAAGTCAAAATGGTCTGCGTTCACAACCTGGTAAAACTTTAGCTCTAATAGGAGGTGATGTTTTATTTGATGGTGGACTAGTAACTGCTCCTTCTGGACAAGTTGAAATAGGTGCTGTTGACACTGGGATAGTTAATTTTACTTTTAATAATTCGGGTTTAAATTTAGATTACAAAGGAATAAATGGCTTTAAAAATATTAATTTCATTAAGCAATCTTTGTTGGACGCTAGTGGTTTTCTGCCAGGATATATTTCTGTTCAAGGTAAAAATATAAATTTTACAGATGGTTCATTAGCTTTGATTGCAAATCTCGGAACTTTTAGTTCAGGAGCTATACGTGTAAAGGCAACTGACACTTTAGATTTAACAGGAATAACATCTTTTAATATACAACCTTTTCTCAGTGCGACAAGAATTAATCGAGGTATTATTACTTCAACTAATTCTGGCAGAGGAGCGGATATTATCATTTCAGCATCAAAAATAATTGCTCAAGACTCAGAAATAATTACTCCTCTAACTTTTGGTAATGGTAATAGTGGAAATTTAACTATAGATGCTTCCGAAAAAGTAGTAATTCGTAGTGTAGCAGTTAATGAAAGTTCTGGAGTTGCTTCTGCGTTAGGGACTATAACTTACGGTTCTGGGAACGCAGGCGATGTAATATTATCGACCAAAGAATTATTAATTGAAGATGGAGGAAGCTTAGAATCTTTGACTTTTGGTGATGGCAGAGGAGGTAAGGTAACTGTAAATGCTTCTGAGCTTTTAAAAATTTCCGGTGGTCATCCTAACTTCGTGTTACTAGCTTACGGAACACCACCTATTCCTACTTTTTCGGCAAGCAATATAACCTCTCTCTCCGTTTCTGCTGGTGATGCTGGTGATCTAAGTATTAATACAAGACGATTGATTGTTGAAAACGGAGCTGGAATTGCAGCATCGGGGCTAAAAAGTGGTAATTCTGGTACTGTAAATATTAATGCCCTTGAATCTGTTAATATTAATGGTTCAAGTTCAGTTAATCCTTCTTTAAACCGTAGCAAAATAACTTCCTCTGTAGGTACTGGCGACCCTTTTGTAAGCTACATATACAATCTCAAGCAACCATCTGATGCTTTGTCTGGAAACATTTTTATCAAAACAGGAAACTTAAATTTAGAAAATAATGCTCAAGTTGAAGTTAGAAATGATAGTACAAAAAATGCTGGGATAGTGACAGTTATTGCAAATTCTATTAGCTTAGATAATCAAGCAGGAATAACTGCTTCAACTAAAAATGGTCAAGGTGGTAATATCAATTTGCGAACTAAAGTTTTGAATTTATATGACAACAGCTTTATTTCTGCAACCGCAGGTGGTATCGGGAATGGGGGTAACATTACTACCAATGCAGATATTATAAATGTTTTGGAAAATAGTCGGATTACAGCTGATGCTTATAAGGGACGTGGTGGTAACATTCAGATTAATTCTCAAGGATTTTTTGCTTCTCGTGACAGCCAATTTACAGCCAGTTCCGAGTTAGGAATTAATGGCAATGTCCAATTTAACATTTTAAACGATAATATTGTACCTCCTAAAGCAGTAGCAGAAACAATTCAATTACCTCCTGAGATTATTTCAGCTTGCCAAGGAAATTCCCGCAACGCAGCTAGTAAGTTTGTAATTATTGGAACTGGTAATCTCCCACGTAGTTATAAAACCCAAGTATCTAACAATAGTGGATGGCACGCTAATTCTGCTGCTATAGCCCCAACTTCTAACAATTTAGACAAACAAAGCTTACCAAATAATGAAATTAAACCAATTGTAGAAGCACAATCAGTGTTGATAGAACCATCAGGGGAAGTCAATTTATTAGCGTCTAGCAATCAGGTTGCTGCTGTTGCTTCACAGTTGCCTAAAAGTGCTTGCTTTGCTATAAATTCTACATCCAAATTATTTCCATAAACCAGAGCGATAAGTGAAAATTACTAGACGTAGATATTTATTTTGCAGTGTTGCAGGTTTCCTTATTGCAGTCAGCAAACCATCTCGGCTGATGGCTCAAAATGTCAATAAAATCACCGAACAAGCAGAACTTTTGACTGAAAAGGGGCATGAGCTATTAAATCAAGGTAAGTATTTGGAGGCGCTGGAGGCTTGGAAAGAAGCCACTAACATTTATCGTCAACTCCACTTCGATGAAGGCATTGCTGGAAATTTAATCAACCAGAATCTTGCGCTACAAGGGTTAGGCTTGTATCTTAATGCTTGCGATGTGCTTTTATCAGCTTTAAAAATGGATACTTGGAGATATTTTCCAACACTTAATGCGCCTGATAAATCTAGCAAAAAAGCACTTTATACTGCAATCTATCAAGTTAAACCAACCCCAGTAAATTTGTTAGGATTACAAAACTTGGGAGATATTTTACGTTTGCTCGGTAAGTTAGATGAATCAGAAATAGTTTTAAAAGAAACTTTGTCAATGGCTCAACAGATGACACTCAATGCAGATATTAGTTCAATTCTTCTCTCATTGGGAGATACTAAACAGTCAATGTATGAACGTTCGATCGTAGAGTATAGGTGGATAGGAGAACTATTGTTCCAAAAAGACACTGTTACTAAAATTCAGAAAAATGCGTTAATATCGCTTGACTATTACCAACAGGTAAATAACACAACAAACGCTCCAATAGCTATAAAACTACAAGCTCGTCGGGTTTTGGCTTCCTGCTGCCACTCTTGCTTTCAATGACTCAATCGTTTCATTTAAAAGATTTCTTGCCATAAACACAGCATCTAAATCCCATATTGCAGCTTCATCTGGAGGTAAATTTAATTCTTTAATCTGCTTTATCCTTTCTGCGAAAGCATCTTGTTCTTCTTGCCTCAAAACACTAACTACTAACGTTTCAGAGGAACTAATGGGAGTATCGCCTACATTAGCAAGGACGGTAAATTTATAAGTATTAAAAAATTGCAATTCTTTTTGTTCTTTTGGATAGGGTAGTGCAGTAATAGTTTTATCTACTGTCTTCTCCCAGTAAAACTCATAACCGCTAACAACTACTGTGTAACTAGTAGCTTGAGGTACAGCATACCAAGAAATTACAGGTCTGGTACTCAACATTGAACTGCCATAGGGACTAATTAGCATTGGTACATTTGTTGGGCCTTTAATGCCGTCACATTCAGTTGGGTTCAATCCCGTACATAGCCTTACTCTGTCGTGCGGTAGCCTACATTTATCTTCAATATCGAAAATGCTACTTTGTTTAAAATCTAGAAATTCTCCGTTCAAGTAACATAAAGTATTAACTGTTCGTCCATTCATTGGAGTAATGCGATCTCCTGAACACAATAAGCTATTTACTCGCCAGCGAACATCGCTCACGCTAGTAACTCGACCAATAACCTTACACCTACGTTTTGCTTCTGGCTTTCCCTGACCCCACGCATTACTCCAACCGAGAAGAAGTATCGTTGAGGCAACTACTAAAATTTGGAAGATGTAGATTTTTCTCCCAATTTTGTTCTTTTGTCTGTGTGTACTCAGCATCAAAAATTTTATATAGCTATATGTAAGTTAATAGCATACAAGAATTAAAGAGATAAAAAAAGGTGTTTAGACTTTTAAGTTTGAATAATATTTTGTTACTATTGAAACCTATTAAATTCAAGAAGCTTAATCTTCAATTAAATTAGGAGCTTTTTGTCTAATTCTTTCTATTATTTCGGCTCGCCAGATGAAAACCTCTGGTTCTCTAGATTCAGTTAGCAAACAGGCTTCCCAGGAAAGCCAAGAGTTATCAAAATCACCTAAAACTCCCTGCACTTTTGCCAGCAAACAGTGGGTAGATGTTCTTTGGATATCTAATTCTTTCGCTTTCTCTAAATATCGCTTCGCCTCGCTATATTTCTTCTGTTCAAATTTTGCCCAACCTAAATTTTTATACAAAACTGCTTGCCATCTGGAATTTGTAGTTTTTTGTAGTCCTTGTTGGGCGAGAGAAATTGCTGTATTATAATCACCTTGTAGAATTTTTACTCTAGATAAATTATTGATAGCAATTATCGCTTGTCTATTAATTTTTATGGCTAACTGGTATTGTTGCTCCGCTAAATCATATTTCATTCGTTCATCGTAGTAAGTTCCCAATCCATAATGCCCTTCCCAATTATCAGAGGTTAACTTAAAAGCCTTTTCATAACTATCTATTACACACTGAGAATCTTGTAATTGTTTACACACAATGCCTAAATTATTATATGATTCTACATTTGTGTCATTATATTTAATTGCTAATTCATAGTATCTTTTAGCTAATTCTAGACTCTTCGTACTACGAAGTCCTTTTTCAAAATAAAATTTGGAAATTGTGTATCTGGCTTGAGGATTAATTTTTATAGCTGAGTCAAAAAACTCTTGTGCGGTCTGAAAATTATTTGCTGCCTCAGCCTTCTCCCCTTGAGACAGTAAATATTTAGCTCTTAGTGGTAATAATACTTTGAAAGTCACAAGGACTGTCAAAATCATAAATCCAATTACTGCGCTGACTCTGAACGTTTTAGACTTCGTTACTCTATAAATTTTATTTTGCTGAGGAAGTATTTTTAACCGTTGCAGGATAACTTCAGTACTTTGCGGACGTTGCCCTGGTAAAGGAGCCGTCAACTCATCAATAAAATCAGCAAAAGGTTTGTCAATTTGCGGTGCTTTGTTTCTCCATATTAATCTTCCTGTCTGTTTATCCGTAGGTAAATCGATTAGTTGAATTGCAGTAAGTAGATGGACAAAAGTACGACCCAAAGCATAAAAATCTGATTGCGGTACTGCCTGTCCATCAGTTTGTTCTGGCGGAGAGTAACGAGGTGTGCCAACAGATGTAATTTCATATTTTCCTCCTCTAGACGTGCTGTCTCCTCCACTTCCGCTTATTTTAGCTAAGTAAGTACTAGTCACTCGCCGTGCTACACCAAAATCCACTAACGCTAATTGACCATTTGACTGGAGAATTATATTAGAAGGTTTAATATCTCTATGAAAAAAATTAGCACGGTGTACTGCGGCAAGAATTTCAACTAATTCTTTTAGCCATTCTAATGCTTTAGATTGCAAAATACGCCCATTAGATTCTATCCATTGCTCTAAATTCTGTCCCTCGATTTTATCCATAACCAAGCAATGTAAGGTTAAAGAACTATTGACAGGAACAAAAGTGAAAAAGTCATCTAAGGTACTTTTGGGAATATTTGAATGATGGATTAGCCGTAAACTAAGAGATTCCCGCTCGATTAACTCAACCAGTTTCGGCGAGTTCAATTTCAGAACTTTCATGACTCGCTGCTTGCGGACGGGATTCCATTGAGTACCAGCGTCCTCCACTTCAAAAACTTCAGTATAGCTGAATGGATTTTCATTTAGCGGTCTTAATGGCTTAATCAAGCGGATACGGTTATTAATTAGCAGCGAAGTACCACAAAAAAGACATTCTTCAATGTCTTTAGGATTTTGACGTTGCTCGCATAGGGGATTTATACAGTAACTCACATTCGCAGGAGGATAGCCAGATATAAACTACCTACCCTAAATCTAGTCTTTCTTCCTATCAACGATAATGTAAGTGAAGATTTAAAATTTTGAGTAGTCATTTTCAATAAAGAAAGTATAGTTTCTATCTTATTAATAAAGAATAACTAGGAAAGTTGTTAATATTTGTGTATTGGTGGTAATTTAACAGCAGCATTTAAAGTAATTCATTTGATAACTGCTACTGTGATCTAGTGTAAGCGTTCAGGGGGTGCAAAAAAGAGGAAAAACAGCCCCCAAAATAAACTAATAAAATTAAGCAGCTTTCAATAACTCAGTATCATCAGAACAAGTAGTAACTTCTGGAAGCAAAGAAGGCGCAGTTTTACAACCACGAGAAGCAACAACAATGCAACAAGAGCCACTACTCTTACTCCATAACCACTTGGGTTCACATCTAAGCGTAATGTTGCACGAGTCATAGCCCCGCATTCATTGCAAGTCATGGCCTTTTTTAACGATCACACTTCTACCCCCTGAACGGTTACGATCTAGTGACGGCAGTAGTTTTATTAACTACTTTTTCAAGATGCACGTAAGTAATGATTCTACTCTATCTTTCGTCCCCTTTGCATAATTGGTGACTTGAGTTATTATTTGTTTGGAGCAAACAGCTATTAAGTAGATAAATCAAGTATTACTGAGTTATATTTGATACTAATGGTTGGCGGCTGCATTGAGAAAAAGCGTATGGGGTTGGTCGCTTGATCGCTTGAACAACAGAATGAGTATAACTATGGATTCTAATGCTGTCCAGATACTAAAATCACCAGTCTATTCTCCCCTTGCTTCAAAGAAACAAGAGCTTTTAGGGCAAAAACACTCTTCTGTGACAGTAAGTTTTGATGAAACTTTAGTAATAGTTAATGATTTAGTGCTTGCCAAAAGAGGTAGATACTTATCTCAACCAGAGATACTTATTATGAGGGGAGCGTGGCATAACCGTGAGTTTGTAGAGATAGCAGAAAATTCAGCTTATAGCGTCAATTACTTACAACGAGGCGTAGCTACTCGGTTATGGGATATACTCACAAAAACAATTGGAAATGGCAAGCGAGTTACTAAAAAGAATGTACGGAATTTTTTAGAGCAAGTTGCACAAGAGTATTATGCTCAATCTGCTTTTACTAGTGAAGAGAAAAGCTCCCCTGTCAAAAATTGGATACAAATTCTAGGAAGTAAACCTCCTGAGATATCAAGTTTTTATGGACGTGCAGGAGAATTATCTTGCTTAAAAGAATTAATAATAAAGCAACGCTGCGTATCGTTAGTAGGGGTAGCAGGCATTGGTAAAACTGCATTAGCTGCAAAGCTAATACAAGATATTAGTGTAGAATCAAAACCCAAATTTGATTGCATAATTTGGAAATCAGTTGCCCATGCACCACTGTTTCAAGACTTTATAGCCGAGCTAATAGAGGTAATCCAACCTTTAGAGCCTAAGCTAGACTCACCTAGATTTACTCAAGCAATGGTTTCAGCATTGATCGAGCAGATGCAATCGCGCCGATGTCTTTTGGTATTGGATGAATCTGATTCCTTGTTTGAAACAACTAATTTAGAGCAACACCTAGAGTACAAACTATTTTTTCGCAGATTAATAGAGGAAATGGATCAAAGTTGCTTGCTCTTAACTAATAGAGTCTTTCCTGATGAATTTGAGGATCTTATAATAGCAGGACGTCCTATTCAATATCTAAAAATAAAAGGTTTAGAGACTGATCCTGCAATGCAACTTCTATTTGATCAAGGATTGGATGACGAAGAGAAATGCAACGAATTAATTAAAATTTACTACGGTAATCCTTTAGAGCTAAAGACGGTAGTTACCAGAATTCACCACTTTTTTGGCGGAAGTGTTCAAAAGTTTTTTGAAAATAGAACTACGCTTTTCAGTAGCCAATTTCAAGCAATGCTTGATAAAGCCTTTGGTTACTTATTAAGTAAAATTCAACAACAAATTATGATTTATCTAGCAGAAGAGTTAACTTTAAACTCAAAACCTGTTAAACTTACTAGCTTATTAAATGGCTTGAATCAAAAGGAATCAATATCGTTATCAATATCAGATTTAATTACAGCATTAGAAGGGTTGGAAAAGCAGTTTTTAATTGAAACTATTAAGGATTCTGCTTCTGAAGAAAGTAGTTTTACTCTTCAACCTATAGTCAAAAAATATATTAGGAAAAATATACCAGGACTGGTGCATACATCTAATGCTTCACCAGAATTAGCGCTCACATTTTAACAGAGGTAGCTATGATTGCAGGCAAATTAGAAATCACAATTAAAATCAATGAACTGCCACAACCCAAGATCGTAGAGAATGCTTGGCAGCAGTTTGACGTAGACTGTGACGGACGCATCACAGCAATCACAGTTAAACCAAAGATTTACAAGAAACTGACTAATGTAACCAGTAATTACCCACAATTGGTAGCAGCGATCGCTGGCAAACTTAGTCAGTCAACTGAGCATGGGTTCATGTTAGAAGAACCTAGCATACAAGTTTTCTTTTCGCAAGCCCAAGTCAGAAACAACCTCTGCCTTCGGTGCTGCTTCTTGAAAAAGTGATTACCCAACTAGGGTAAGCTGGAACCAATACTGATAAATATGGAGGAGTCAAACACAAAGTTGCAGAATCTGGCTACATACGGAAAGACGACAAGTTATGTAAAATCAAGCTAATTGATAGGAGGTATGAAGGTGAAAATACAACACTACGAGAATTTAACGCACAAAGCGCCACTAAGGAGTAGCGCTTCGTGCGTGGCTTAAATTTCATATAACCTCAGAGCGGGGTTGATCTCGAAGGAACAAAATCAGTGGTCGTTAAAGTTTGGCGACTAAGATTACCACTAAAAATGTCCGACTGAGTTTATCCGCGCTGCTTCCCCTATTGTACAGGGGTTGTTACCAGAACGTCGAATTTTTGGTGGCAAATTTTGGCTATTAAAATTCTTCAAGTTTGGGAAATGTTAAATTTAATTAATAAATATCCCGAATTTTGTAGTTAAAAGCAGTAGCAGCGCGAGTAACAGTTATCAGTTATCAATTGGAATTTACAGTCCTTGATAACTGTCAACTGTTGACTGATAACTGATACAACCCCCTCTGAAGCTTGTCAACCAAGTTATCAGGGGAAAATATCGTGAAAAATGACTTATGCCCAATACACCTTAGTGTCGGGATTAAGGTGACATCAAAATTTGTTTCAAGCCTCTCTCCTTATGATAATGACGGGAGAGAAATATGCTGACACTAGATAGAGAAACCAAATCAGAACTTCATTACGATGATCTCAACAGCAGTATCAAAGACACCTTCGCTACCATAGATCGATTTGAGCTGCAAGCAGTAGAACAAATTCGCCTCATGCATGACGAGCAGATGTACAGAATCGCTGGGTACAAAAACTTCTCAGAATATTGCCAAGGCGAATTGCATATATATGGCGGCTATCGGCGTATAAATCAACTCTTAGGAGCATCAAAAGTTATTGTTGCAGCAGGGGAGTTGGGGTCACAGATTAAAAATGAGCGCCAAGCCCGTCCTCTTTTGAGGTTAGCCAAAGAACCAGAAAAACTTATTGCTGCGATAAGACTGGCTTTAGAATCAAACCCAGAGCCTAGCGAATCAGATTTCGCAGCTGCGGCTAATATTGTTGCTCCCTTGCCAAGAGTAAGAAAGCCATTCCATCAGGAACCATTGGTTCCCAAAAATGTCATCACAATTTCATCACCATCACATCCCCGTTATGGAGAATCAGGAGTAATTGAGGCTTCGGCTCCGAATAATTCGCAGCAGATTGTCACCTTCAGCGATGGTGAAAGGCTGCTGGTAAACAACACTGATTTGGATGCCGCAATTGTGTCCGAATCGACTGAGCGTACATATCCTCAAGAATATGCCGAAGCTTTAGCAGCACTCAAAGAGCAACACAAGCTTGAGTTAGAGCGCCTAGAGCAGGAATTGAGAATTGGACTACAAGCAGAAGTGTCAGCTAGAGCCGAAGCTCAAGTAAGTGAGCAAATCCAATCCTTGCAACAACTGTACAACCAGCAAAAGGAGCAGAATATCCAGTTGCAGCAACGATTAGATGAAATGGAAGGGTTGAGAAAGCTCGATATTGAGAATCAGCAACTCCACCAACGTATCCAAGAATTAGAACACGCACTAGTTGAGCGCCCTCAACAGCAGTGGGGGAATACCATGACCCAACAGGCTACCAAAGTTTTGAACAAGCAGGTAAAAGAAGCGTTAGAAAAAACCATTGATTTGCGAACTCTTGCTCTTGAACCACCCAAAGAAAATGCGACTGAATGTCTACGCCTCATGGGCATGGCACTGAAAAACCTAAGCGTTGCTATGAACAATACTCAAGCTCTTGAGGCGGCGGCTCTCATTTTGGGTACTAGTCCCACACAGTCAGCGATCGCAATCAGGACGGAGCAATTACAACTATTACCTGTGGCTATTAGGGAAATTAGGCAAGTACTTGCACGTATTGAGTTTACATGGCTTGACTTTTGGGCTGTGGCACAGAAATACGAGGTGATAAAAGCAGACTACTGGGCTGAACTTACTACCTCAGAAAAAGAACTGATTTCTGCCCTGCAATCCGAAGCGAATGTTCCTTTAACGATTCAAGTTGGTTCCATTGTTTGCCATGCTGATCCAAATCATCCCTTATATATAGCGAAAGGAAAAGTTGTCCAGGATTTAGGTGAGCAAGTAGTCGTGGCATGGGATAACTCTCAGGATGAACCGAAAAACACCTCCATATACAACAAATACGAGTTGCGGTTACGCGATCGCAATTAAATCAGTGAACAGTTATCACAGTAACTCTCAAAGGAGTTTGACCAATTATTCCTTGATGGTACAGAGGAAGTAAATTCATTTATGGATAGATAAATTTTAAACCTTGCTTGGTTCAGAGCAAGCGGATTTATCCTGGGGCATTAATTGCGTTAGCGACGCGCAAAGCGAGTCCGCGATAGCGACGCTCCTGCGTCGCGTCATGGGCGAAAAAGCGAACTTGTACTGAGCTTGTCCTGAGCTGTGTCGTTCGCGGTAGCGTCTCCGAAGAGAAGGGCGCAGCCTCTCCAAGAGTTGTATTGCGAATTGTGCTGACCCCGACTGCTCCCATCAATGAACAGTTATCACAGACGATTTTCTTAACTGATAACTATTGATGCGGCGCTTACCCTGTTATGTTCACGCTCATTGCAGAACGAATTGAACAAGAAAGGCAGAAGTTCTCTTGCTGAGGGCAGAAGGTAGAGTTTCAGCGCTAAATCCTTACGTTCTGGCGACCGCTTGGATCTTCGGTCTGATTCCATTTCACGAAAAATCTGATCCAGACATAAACCCTGAAAGCTTTGCTGCATCTAAGTTTTTTAATTGCGAACTTGTACTGAGCTTGTCCTCTTGGTAGTCGTTGGCGGTAGCGTCTCCGTTCGCGTAGCGTCTCCGACAGGAGAAGGAGAAGGGCGTAGCCGTTGGCGCAGCCTCTGGTAAGAGAAGTATTGCGAATGGGTTGTTTTAATCATGGAAAATATTGGGAGAGATTGTGAATAAAAATAAAAATGCATTTAACGGTGGCAACAAAGAGTTCTTTGAGCCTAAACCAGATTCTAAGGTATCAGTTGAGCAGATATCACATCCTATTGTTTACCCAAACAACCTCTTGGCTGCCGAATACCATGAGTTGCTAACTGGCAGCGCGATTCATCCAGCGTTGATTAAGCGCAACTTCTTCCACATTGAAGGGGAAACAATCTACAACTACCTGTTTATCTCCAATAAAATCCCTCGCAAAAATGGCGGTCGAGTCACAGATACATACATCAAAAAGTATGATCATCTCTTACTGGGGGGGATATGGATTCAATCCCTTGACCCGTTGAATAATTGGGAAACGATGGAATGGGGGCGGATTAAGCCCAACTTTCCCCGCATTGATTGGCAATCACAGAAACCCGTCAAATACGAATCACCTCCCAAGACAGCTAACCGCGTCACCTACTTCGATATTCCCAACTGCATTTTGAATAAAGTTGCACGGCGCTACAACATCCCCGATATTCAAAAAGTACTTTTTGCAAAACGTGGTCAAAAGCTGCATGTTAAAAATCGAAGAAAAAACGCTCTCTATGCTGCCAACTTACGTAATTCGCTCTCATACGCGCAGTCTAGTTCTCTTTTAGGACTATGCAGACAAGGCTATCTCAATCCCCTAATGTTTTGGTTATGGGTTGGGCAGCACAAACTGAATTTCATCGACTCTGGGCAGAAAGATATACAAATCACTTTCTGGGAGTGGATAAAGCAGCATCCAGAGATTCCAATAATATTATGCGAGGGCGAAAAAAAGGCAGCTTGCTTGCTCTCTTTGGGGTTTGTAGCGATCGCACTCCCTGGAATTTGGAACGGGCGCGTCGGCAAACAAGATTTTGATGAACGGTTGCATCCTGACTTAGTACCAAGCGCTGGTGGCGTGACCAAAATCCTGATGCCAGATTTCTCAACAATGGACATCGGGTTAACTTGTTGAAAAATCTTGGCTTTCGCTTGCGGACGGCGATGTATTCAGACTTGGGTTACACAGGTTTAGCCCAGGCCCAAGCCCTTAGTATTACTATTGACAGCTTGCATAAGCTGAATACTCAGTCTCTCACCTACGGCTGCATATTTATAGATGAAGCCTGCCAATACCTCACCCACCTACTACACAGTAATACTTGCAAACAGCACCGTGCAGCAATTCTAGAAGTACTGGAATATATAGTATACAACGCGCCACTGGTCGTCATCGCTGATGCACACATGGATGACCTGACTGTGGATTTCTTCCGCTCCATGCGACCCAAAGGTGAAGTACCTTACATCATTAAAAACGAGTGGCGAAACGGGGAGCGCACAATTTATTGGTACGAGGGGGATAATGAGAGCGCTCTAGTCGCCCAAATCTCGGCAGCCCTGATGCTTGGTGAGAAAGCTATGGTTGCCAGTGACAGTAAGCGTTTTATCAAAAAACTCGACAAATCCTTTACTATCAACTACGAAGAATCTAACTCCGAAAAATCACATACACAAAAAAAATGGCGTATCTGGTCGGTTCATTCTGACAATTCTGGCAGTGATGAAAATGTTGCTTTCATCAAAGATATCACCAACGCCGTCAAAAACTTTGATGCCTTGTTCACCTCTCCCAGTCTCGGTACTGGTGTCGATATTTCGGAGTATCATTTTGATGCCGTATTTGGTGTGTTCCACGGCGTTTCCCAAACTGCTACTGAGTGCGCCCAACAACTGTACCGCTATCGCCCGAAAGTCCCGTTTCATATTTGGGTGGCCCCGCGTCCTCCCTTTGGTTACAAGGATACTAATGCTACTAAGATTAAAGAACGCTTGCTCCAAACCAATGAAATGACCGCTTTTCTGTTGCGGATTGACCGTCAAACAGGCAAACGCGGAGCCGAGAAAGATTGGGCCTTAGATGCTTATTGTCAAATTATGGCTAACCGCCACTATTCTCTAAATAATCTGCGTGATGACTTGCGATCGCTCCTTACCGAAATGGGCAATACATTTATATATGTGGGAAATGATTCAGATCCTCAAGCAAGAGAAAGTCTAAAAGCGGCAGCACAAGCTTTGGATAGCGCCCACAATTCGGCTGTTGCCAAGGCTAAGAATATTTCTTTGAGTGAGTACCGCGCCCGTCAGAGCAAAGATTACCTTGACCCTAATCAAATTTTTGAATGTGAAAAGTTCCGCATTTCTGATTCTTACGGCATCGAAGTAACCGAATCAATCGTAGAAATGGATAAAGGTGGCCGCTTAATTAGAGCGATCGCCGGACTTGAGGCCATTTTAGCCCCACCCGAAGAATCAATTGTTGACCCCAAAACTGGGCGAAGTTATCCTACCCCACCAAAAATTGTCACCCAAAAAGACCGCAGCGAACGGGACAATCTACCTTTGTGCATTGACTGGGGTAATTATTCGGCGCGGTGGCTGGCTAGATTTAACCTGGGGCTGCATCAAATTCTCTTAAGTTTAATGAGGGGTGAGGAAGTTGCCGCCTCGGATGCCACCTTACTCAAGATGACAGCGATTGCTAAAAACTGTGCTGCTCACGTTAAAGCAATTCTTGGGTTTACTATTCCCAGTGACTGTAAACCTATTTGGTTGCTGGCCACAATGCTAGAGCAGCTGGGGCTAAAGTTGACCTTCCGTAAGCAAGGTAAGCGGGGTCAACAGGTGAAACTTTTCTCTTTATCTAAAGAGGAATTAGAATTTGCTCTCCAAGTGATTGCTCATCGTGAAACGAAGCGTAATCAAAAAGAAAATCGAACCTATTATGCTCCCCAAACCCCTACTGTATATAGTGTAAACCCCAATCAGCAGCCCGTATCCATCCCCCCCCTTGATGCTATAGGGAACTCCCATTGCAAAGGGGAGGATACTACAGTTTATGTTCCACCCCAAACTGACCGGATTACTCTACTTCATTGCGTGGAAATACTACGAAGAGGTATTTCTCATGGAGTTGAGGCAATTAAAGGTATTCTCAAGCGATGGCAGAGTGATTTGCGCTGGGAGACGGTACTGGAACTTGAAGCGATCGCCGCAAATGAACTGCGACTTGTCGAGGATCAAGTCCCGGAATTTTACGCCTTGCTGAATGAAGATGTGTTGCCGATGGAGGGATAAAGTCGGCGATGTCGAAGGCGGGCAAAGCCTCGACTGAGCTACGTAAATAAAGAGCAATTTCTGCCTCATTTTTATCAGTGGCTATCGCTTGAGGTGTTGCTGATGGAATTGTAAATGGCTTTTTGGGAAAATCCTTATAGCCTTTATTTACTCTCAGTTCTGTCTAGATCAACTAACATGTATTTCCTGATCTATCACTCCAAGACGAAGTTAGTGTTATTCGCATTTGCGTTGTCAAAATTACTGCTGCTCATTGATGGTGGGGAGAGCATCGACAACGCCGCGATCGCACCCCGTACTTGGGATGGTTCCACCTCCAGGTAATGTTGCAGTTGCTCCAAACTGCGATGTCCGCTAATTTCTTGAATAACTCGCAATGGAATTCCAGCATTGCTCATCAGTGTCAGGGCAGTTCTCCGGCAACTGTGGGTGCTTGCTCCTTCGATGTCCGCACGTTCGCAAGCTTTTCGGAAGATTAGGCTTGCATATTCCGAGTGCAAGTGACCGCGCCCCCATCGGCCAGGAAACAAAAAACCGTCACGGGAGTTTGTCGGTTTGTAAGTAGCTAAGAAGTTCCTTAGTTCTGACAAAATCGGAATGCTGCGGGTAGCTAACTTTCCCTTTGTATTCCCTTTACGGATGATCAGCTCTGCTCTGATCCGTCCCTTGCTGTTATAAACATCTTTAATTTTTAGGGTAACTGCTTCATTGACGCGGCAACCCGTATACAGCATCACGCCTATTAGGGTTCTGTCTCGCTCTGTGGTTAACCCCGAAGTAAACAGACGCTGGATTTCTTCCGGCGATAAAACCTTTGCCTTCCCGTGACGGTCAATCTTCACTGCCCCGAACCCCCGATAGTTAATCATCCTATCAGCGATCAGAACAAAACAGTTTGTAAGTTAAAGAGTGCTGAGTAACCGCTTAGATTTATCTTAGGGGATTGAAGCAAGGATAAATGCATTATTTCTCGTGCAATAATCTCGAAATAACAATACCTTCCCCAATTTACGAGGGTGAGTTGATGACGCTTTCACTATTAACTCGCTGTTCTCGCTCGGTTTGGGAAAAACAATAAGTTCTAAAAATTCCTTTAAGGTTTCCCACAAGGTTTTTTTTAACGTATTGACCGTAGTATAAGGGTTTGAGATGACAAACTACCTTTTAAGCGAAACGCTTATGTATGGGTAATTTTGCCAGTTTTGCCAAAATTTTTCTAGGCTCTTATTTTGGCAAAGGTATTGAATAAATATTTATTTTTTTCAGGGCTTAAAAGCAGGGGCAACTTTTAGAGACGCTACGCGTAGCTAGCTTTTGAGTAGGGGTACAGACTGACTGTACTGAATGCAATTATTGCTTTTTTACTCAGCAATCTAACTAAGTACTCAGCACTGTTTCGGTGATCAAAAATTAGATAAGCAATCCTGCAAGTGTTTAAGCCTGAGATAATTTTTGATCGCCAATGGTAGCCGTTGGCGGTAGCATCTTTCCATAAAAGACATCGTTTGAAGAATGCGCTGACGCATTTGGCGATGATAGCATCAAGGTAATTCATCATGATGAATTACACGATTTAATAAGCGTGGACAGTCCCAGTTTACCTAGATGATACGTGAACATGAGCAATACAGGGCGCAAAAAAAAATTAGCATCTTTCAACTGTGACCAAAGGAAGTGGGAGCAGTTTATCGCCTGTTGCAACTCGAAAGGCACAACAGCAACAGCTACGCTGCTCGAATTTATCGATCTCTACTTAGGCGATTCCCAAGATAAGGTTGATGCAATAGGTGGAAATGATTTAGACGAACGCCTAGACTCAAAGATTAAGGCAAGTGTAGAGAAGTACTTAGTTGCTAGTCATAATAGTAACAGCAGTCCTACCAATGAAACGATAATAGCTATTTGCGAAAGACTTGATAAGCTTGAGTCAGAGTTATCAAGTGAATCTAATAGGAACCAAACCACAGCAATTGATAATTTCGCCAATTTAGAAGAAAAAACTGAGGGGATGTGTGCCCGAATGACACAGTTGGCTGAGGCGATCATTAAAGTTCAAGACTATCTCAACAACCAACAAAAGCGGGGACAGAAATCGTACTACAATAATTCATCATTCATTGTGCATAGTCCCCGAATGCAGCCATTAACCGAAGAAGGTAAAGCCCCAGAGACTTGGTGTAAGTGAGGAAACTGTACGCAAGGAGCGAATTAATCTTCCCCCACCGCTTTTTGTAGCATGGTGTAAGGGCAAAGATAGAGCAGGGCTAGGGTGGGAATTTAACGAAAATACAGGATTATATCAGCCAGCAAGTTAGTATTTTGATTAATTTCAACTTGTCGCGGCGGATGTGCGCTCTGCTGTTGCTGTTGCCAATTTTCATTTTTTAAAATGTGATTATTTCACAACCTTCAAGCAATTCGTCATAAACAGTTAGTTGTTGTGTTTTTAAGTGATTTGGTAGTGAATCATCATCAAAGGTCAAAGTAACAATATAAGTATTTTTAATGCTAAGAGATGATTTGCTGATATCGGTTATTGCCGCGCTCATGCCGCTTCGAGTACCGATCAGATACTTCACCGATTGCCCAATTTTTAACTCTGCTGCCGGAATAGCCATAGATATTAAATCAGTGAAAAGTCAACGGTTATCAGTCCTGGCGGCGTATAGTGGGGAACTTAAACCCAATTATCAAAACTTTTAACTGTTTACTGATAATGCGGATACTTGATAACTATTTAAGAGTAGTCTGGTTGGATGCGACCGTTGTTCCCATGTTGGGCATGGGTTTTATTAAAGGCGCAGAACTGTGTCAATTGCTGAATCAATCTCGTCAATTGCGGTAGTCTCATAGTGATAAGTATTAAAGCGAAACTTCCCGACAAGTTCGGGCTGTTTTGACGGACGATAACCATATTTAGACTCATACATTTGTAGTGCAAGACTACCAATAGTAGTCATCTCTCCTTGTGTAGCAGTCAGTTGGCGTTGTTTTAGCCTAGAAGCGACAGTAACAGTAGACGCAGATGTTGTCGCACAAGTGGTTTTTCTGGTGTTACTCAAACTCTGCCAGATTTCACTAAGTTGCTCAACAGGTGAAATGAGCAGATTGGTTAGTCCAGTAAAACGCTGGGCAGGTTTATCTGTAGCGACAGCAGTTTTCAATGCTTCATGCTGTCCAACTGCGATGAATGTACCCATTGCGCGAGTCATAGTCGTATAGAGCAACTGACGGGTTAACATCCGGTAATTAGCCCTGACCAATGGGAAAATCACATAAGGAAATTGGCTACCTTGACTTTTGTGGCAAGTTATACAAAACGAGTGCATAATTTGCTCGAAGTCTCCAGGATAATAATTAACAACTGCGCCGCCCTCCCAAGAGATCGTAACCAAAAATTTTTCCGGCTCCACAGCAATAACCTGACCGATCTCGCCATTCATCACAGGCGGGACAGTTTCATAACGGTTTTTCAGCTGGATTACGCGATCGCCGATTCGGTAGACAACCGACCCAGAGACAACTTGTGGTTGATTTTCTTGTTTGGGATTAAAGATGGGGGCAAGAAGCAGATTGAGATTGTGAACTCCACAGTCTCCTTGTTTTTGGGGCGCTAAGATTATTAGTTGTTGATTTAAATCAACACCTGACTGGGCAATAGCTTTAACCAACTCAACGATGGCTTGGGAGGTCGCTTGGGGCGAATCTTTTTGAATCATTGCACAGTCACCGACATCCATCCAATCAGAAACTTGATTAAAATTGTGCAGTGTGGGGACTATGCCAGAATTGACATCATTAGCTGCATAGATAATCGGGCTTTCGTGCCGTTGGCGATAAATCGTCTGTAAGAGAGTTGTAGGGACGAGTTCAGAAACAATTAAATCTCGCAAGACCATTCCTGCGCCAATACTGGGCAATTGATGAAAGTCCCCTACCAGTACAATTCTGGTTTTTTTGGGCAAGGCTTTGAGTAGCGAATTGAACAGAAATATATCAACCATTGAAAATTCATCAACGATTAGACAATCAAGATTTAGAGGATTATCCTCGTTATAAAGAAAAACCGCATTGTTTCCCTGCCATTGCAATAAACGGTGAATAGTAGTTGCTTCAATACCTGTAGCATCTTTCATCCGGTTAGCAGCTTTCCCTGTTGGAGCGGCAAGTGCGATTGCTTTATCAGTATGCATGAACCATTCAACCAAGGTTTTCAGTACATAAGTTTTCCCTCGACCTGGGCCACCAGTAATAATGCTAATTGGATGTTTGGCTGCCATCATCAAGGCGCTGATTTGTTCATCACTTAAACGTGAAAGTTGGCGATAGTCAGTAGTTTGGAATTGGGCTAACCAGTGTTCTAAATGTTCAGTGGGGTGAGTTGGTTGGTCAAGGAGAGCAAGAATTTTCAAAGTCACAGAAAGTTCAGCCCGATAAGCAGCTTTGAGATAAACACTATTACCAACATCACCCGAAACTAAAGTCCCCTTGGAGAGTAACTGTTGAATGATTGTATTTAAAAATTGAACATCGGGCGTATGCTGTGGTGAAGAAAGCAGGTCAGTGGCAATACTTACTAATTGCTCAAACGGTAAAAAACAATTCCCTTCACGCAAGCCGGATTTTAAAACATGGATTAAAGCTGAGATATAACGAGTATCGCTGTATAGTGGGATACCAAGAGATATTGCTAGCTCATCAGCAGTCTTAAAACCGATGCCATCAATATCATCAATTAATCTGTAAGGGTTGTTCTGAAGTACATTTGCAGTTTTGTGTCCGTAATAGTCACAAATTTTCAAAGCTAACTTCAATGAAGTTCCCACAGCCAAAAGTTGGGTAATTACTCCCAAGTTCGGATTCTTTTTACTCTCTGACCAAGCTTTGGTAATACCATCAATCCGATACTGAGTTAGTCCGGGAACAGTGTAAAGCTTTTCGGGGTTGTTATCTAATATCGATAAAGTCTCACTTCCAAAGCAATTGACCAAAGTTTGAGCAGTTTTCTTGCCAATCCCACGAAATAGTCCACTTTCTAAATACGCCTCGATTTCCGGCAACATCAGAATCGGAAATTTTTCGACTTGAAGGAGCCTGATCATGAGTCAAAGAGTAGTTGAGAGATTCTGTTATTCTACAAGGGTAGCTCTAAAGCTAACTCATCGTCTCAAATCGAAAATCCAATTGGCTTACGAACTCTAAAGAATCTCCTTGGGCGATGAAAGATGTTCATGGGCTTGAGCCTAAAATGGATGTGAAGAAATGTTTCTGTTAACGTCATCAAATTCAGCTTCAATACAAGGTTTAGTCATCTGCTAAGTTAATGGCAGTCAAGCGATGGCGTACCTGCCCGCCAAGAGTGCGATCGCCTGTTGCATTGCTCTCTACTTAACCCTCCCAAATATAACGATGATTGATTAAAAATCAAGAGATGGAAGTACGGATTAAAATCGTACTTTTATCTATTTCTTTGTCATTGCTCTTTGTGAGATAGTGGAAGCAATTCTCAGTTTGCAGTTAAGCATGGTAGTTTTGGTAAGAATAGATCGGGTATTGTGTGGGAATTTAATGAAACTTCGGGATTATGTGATCTGGGAAGTTAGTCGGGAGTATCCAAATGTTTCTTCAAAGTGTAGGGGCAATCAGGAGTTTTGATTCCACTGGCTTTCTGTAATTTATAGGATGCCCAAAGCTGCCACCGTAAAACATCAATCCCAATAGTTGAACTACCGAATTGTACTCGACAGTCTTTGTCTGGGTTTTGTATAACATTTTTGATGATGGTATTTATCGCTTCTATCTTGAGATTATTCGGTATGCCCATTAATAGTTTTGTAAGCCACTGTTTGATTTGTGGTGACTGTAGCCAGTCTTTGATTTGGTCATCAGTAGGAGTTAAGCGATTGAGTAATAGCGTGGGATTCTCGTTATCTTCATTAACTTGACTTTTGGGTTGAAAGAGTTGCTGAAAATTAGTATCTGTGTTGGACATAAAGTTGATTGCTTAAAAGAGAATATCTCTATTATAGATAAATTGGATAAATCCGATAATAGCTAATATATTTTAGAAAAATATTAAGATAAATAAATATAATAAAATTATTTATCCTCTGATACTAAATTATAAAGATTTGACTAAGTAATTATGTTATAAATATTAAATAAGTTCCTTATGCAAGTATCAAATAAATACTATGCACCCAATAGAGTTTAAGAAGAAGTGGAAATTAACTTATCAAGAGATGGCGTTCGTATTAGGATACGAAAGTGATTACACTGTTCGCTGCTGGGGAATGAAAGGAAGATTTAAGCGAAACCCTCAAAACGTTGTTCACGTAGCTTGCAGCCTTCTAGATGAAAAATGGGCGAGTCAGGGTAAGAAGCTAAATTCTTGTCTTTGAACAAAATTTTTCTCTTGTAGTTGCATTTGCGACTTGCCCGCCACGAAAAAGGCGGGTATTTTTATATGTAGTTAGAAGTGACAAGAAGTTCTCAGAATCATGGGGATAGGGGGGTTTACCTGGCAAAATGAAGAACTAACAAGACCAGAAGTTGCGGCGATGTTAAAGCCAAAGGTTTCTGCAAGACAACTACAAGCATATTTGAATATAGCTCGGAAGTACTTGCCAGAGTTCAAGAAATTCACCAACAAAAAAACAGGTGGTCTAAATGGCATGAGCAAGCTATACAAGTGTCATATTGCTCCCCTTCAAGAAATTCGCTCACTAGCTAGAGAGCATACTTTAGTTGACATAGAGAATGAGTTTCTTCAAAGAGGATCGAAAAAGTAATTTTTATCAAAACAGAATTCAGGAGTCAGTCGCCAGAATTCAGAATTGAATTCTGTGCGACACAACGACCGGCTCAGTGCATCGCTGGTGGATGTTAAGTATGGTGTAAAACCATACTTGATTGATTCTGACTTCTGAATTCTGAATTCTTGATTTTTATATGAAGAAAGGAGCAATTATCTTGGCATCTAATAATTCTGTGCGAAGAACACAATCTCAAGTTCTGGCTAAGGCGTTCGCGGCGATTGGGCGCAAGTATCAGCATCAAATTTACGCGGCAGGTACGGCGACAATCATTGTCATGCAGTCGATGCCTTCTTATGGGTGGGGCTTGTTCGATTCGGCTCAGACAGCAATGACTTGTATGTTCGGCGGCGCTGGTGGTATTGGTGGCGGTGGTGCGGCGGCGGCTACTACCGCGATTAAAGCACTTCCCGCAGTTATCAATGCAACCATCACAGTGCTTTTGTTTGTATACTTTGTGGCTTCTGGGCTTAAGGTTGCCAACGGCATTGGTGAAGGACAGGAAGTAACGCAGATGGTTCAACAGCCCGTAGGCGTGTTTTTCATAATCCTGGTGCTTTGGATTGCTCAAAGTATCTTATTTAACGGCGTTACAGCCGCTTGTTAGTGATGAGCGAGTACAATAAATCGCCCATCAAACGGGTGAATCAGTCACTTGGTCAAAATGCAACAATAGGCATTTTTACTGGCTTTCAGTTTGCAGTCGCCTTATTTATGTTTGGCGTGGGCTTCATCATAGCGATTATGTTTGGGGCAGGAATAGTTTGGGGACTGCTGGCTGGTGTTTGGTTGAGTGCAACTGTGATAGTTTTATCTGGCAAACGTCCTTACTTGTTCTGGTCAAGAGTGTTCCCAAGCGTTCCAGTTTTCACTCGTGGCTATGTCAGATATTCTTCGCCCCAAAACAAAAAAAGGGCGGGTTCAAAGGGGATGCCTAAACTATGGTAAAAAGCAGCATTCGTAATCAAAAAATAGTACCCTTTGAAGACTTTCTAGACCTAGCAACTTTAGTGAAATTCAAAAAGGGTAACTATGAAATTGGGGCTTACTTGTTGAGCAAAAAACAAGTAAGCGACACTAACAACACCCTGCAATTAGTATTCGGATATGAATGCACTGGCTTTCACCCACTGTTTAATTCATCAGAGAGACTAGAGGCGATGTCCAAGGCTTTTGAGAACGGCTGTAAAGAGTTCTCGTCGGGTGAGAAATTCACCTTTCGTTGGTCTTCGTTTTGCGACGAAGAGAAAGTGATTGAAAGCTATCGCCAGAGACTAGATAGCCCTGTATCTCAAGAGATAGAATTTTTGGATTGGGGGCAGGTTGCGCGGATGCAAGAACTGACGCGTAATTATCAGCGCAAGGATATCAAGCTCAGTATTTACACGACTTTTACTGTCCGCCCAGGAGGGACCGAAGGTGGTGACGCGGTAGATAGAGCGATAGTTAAGCTGGCGAACTTTTTACAGCGCAAATTCACCCCAACAGGAGCAACCGAACTCACAACAAAAAACTTAATTCAAGTTCTTGAAAAAGCGATAATTGTCTCTTTGCGCCATCAACAAATACTATCTGAGATGGGCTTGTTCCCCTCGCCAAAATCAGACAAGCAATTGTGGGGCGACCTAGTTGATAGAATGGGTGCGAAGCCGACAAAAGTGCCCCATGCTCTAGTTTATGATACTGGCGAATTAAAAGAGGAATTTAGCGAAGCCGCGCCCAACCCATCGCGGTATAACGACCAATTACACGCTACATCCGTACTTCTGAATAACGGCATACCCTACGCGGACAGACGCTGGGTATGTTTACCCCACCAGAGTACTGACAAAAAGAAGTATATCGGCGTAATGACGCTTGCCCAAAAACCAGAGATATTTGCTTCAACCCATCAGCAAGTACGCTTTTTATGGGACGTATTCTCACGCGAGGTTATTTATGATGTCGAGATAATTACAGAGATTAGCCCAGCCGATCAAAAAATGATTAGGCTTACCCAACAATTGATTACAAGACGGTCAATAAATGCCTCCGTTAGCGCCAGCAAAAAGACTATTGACGTAGGAGCGCAAATTAATACGGAGCGGTCAGTTGATGCTCAGAAGCAGCTTTACACGGGTGATGTCCCGGAAAATGTAGCTGTCATAATCCTTGTTTATCGCAACTCTCCAGACGAAATCGACGACGCTTGCAGGCTGATTTCAGGGTATATCAATCAGCCTGCCGAGTTGATTAGAGAAATGCAATATACATGGTCAATCTGGCTTGATACTTTGCTGTTGAGACAGCGACCGCAGCTGACTTTTCCTTTCAACAGACGCGCCACTTTCTTTGCCAGTGAAGTAATTGGTTTAACGCCAGTCGTTCAAACAGCGCACGGCGATAAACAAGGCTTTGAATTAGTTGCTGACGAGGGTCAATCTTCGGTTCACATTGACCTGTCAAAGCCGAAAAACATGATGGTAATTGGCACTACCGGGAGTGGGAAATCGATAATAATTGCCTCTATTATTTATCAATGCTTGGCGTTGGGAATGTCAGTATTAATGATTGACTTGCCAAATGATGATGGTTCAGGAACCTTTGGAGACTTCACGCCCTACTTTAATGGGTTTTACTTTGATATCTCTAAGGAATCAAACAACCTTGTACAACCGCTAGACCTATCAAAGCTTCCTGAGTCGCAGTGGGAGGAAAGAACAAAAGCCCATCGGAATGATATTAATTTAATTGTGCTTCAATTAGTTTTAGGAACGCAAAAGTTTGATGGGTTGCTATCACAAACTATCGAGTCTGTTATACCTCTAGGCACAAAAGCTTTTTATGAAGATGCCGAAATCCAAGAGCGATTTGAATTAGCGCACAAAGCAGGAATTAATACCCCAGAGTGGGCGAATACTCCCACCCTAGTAGATATGGAGAAGTTCTTTTCTCCTGAGTGTATTTACTTGGGCTATCAGGATGACAATGTAGAAAAAGCACTAAACTACATCCGCTTGCGCTTACAGTACTGGCAGGCCAGTAGCATTGGTAGCGCAATCTGTAAGCCTTCAACCTTCCAGGCAGATAGCCAGTTGATTACCTTTGCTCTGACTAATCTGCAATCAGGGAAAGATGCAGAAGTGTTCGGGATGAGTGCATATATCGCCGCGTCTCGGCAATCCCTTTCGTCGCCCAACAGCGTGTTTTTTATGGATGAGGCTAGCGTCTTGCTGGGTTTTTCCGCCTTGTCGCGGCTTGCGGGTCGGAAATGTGCTACGGCTCGTAAACAAGGCTGTCGGGTGTTTCTGGCGGCGCAGGATGTGATTTCTATTGCTAAATCGGAGGCGGGAGAACAAATATTACAAAATATGCCATTGCGATTGATTGGGCGCATTGTCCCAGGTGCGGCTAATAGTTTCTCTGAGTTACTGGGCATCCCTAGAGAAATTATTGATAAAAACGAAAGCTTTGTCCCTAATATTCAGCAGCTATATACTTTGTGGCTGTTGGATTATAACAACAAGTATGTGCGCTGCCGCTATTATCCCTCGTATCCCCTGCTGGCGTTGGTTGCTAATAGCAGAGAGGAACAAGCAACGCGAGATAAGTTCAAGAAAATTCACAGTGATAAGTTTACCTGGGTGGCAGAATTTTCTAAATATTATGTCGAGTGCATCAAACAGGGAAAACCATTATGAAGGTTCTATCGTCAGTCATTCATACGAAGCTATTGGTGGCAATACTCGCGGGTGTCGTGTCAATAGGAGGCTTTCAGGTTTGGCAATACAACCAAGCTCAATACGCAAAATTTATTAGCGATTCAAAGATAAATTGCGGTGTCGATATAGAATTAGGCGAAGATGCCGTCAAGCGCAGTCCTAGTCTAAGAGCATTGAAGTATCAGAATAAGCGCTTACGTGAACTAAGGCAGCCGGGGATTAACTCTGAATCCGCCAGCCCAGGTGCTTATGTTATGCTTCTTCGCTCCCCTGCTTCTACCCTTCCGCCTAATGCTTTGCCCTTTGACGATCCTTTCTTTACCAGTTTGTTGAATAAAGAAGAGTCGCCTAAAACATTAATAGTTCGAGCCGCTTCTTTTGATTTAGCAAAAAAACAAGCGACCGTAAAATCTGACTGTACTAAAAAACCTTTCGTAGTAGCCCTGGAGGACTTGTATCTTGAATACCAACCGATTGATCGTGATCTCAGGCGTAGTGATTTTGATATCCTTTTCTAGCCTTCCAGCCAACGCTCAAACCAATCAAAACCAATCTTTCTTAACTCAATTTCAACAAATCTATAGCAGCTTGCAGACTTACATTAGTAATTATCAGAAAGAATTTACTAAAAGTTTGGGCAAGTTGTCAGCTGAATTAACCCAGGCAATTGAATCTAGCGTTGGCGATTTGGGTATTCCTGATCCCCTAAAAGCTGGCAAGAATATCGAGAAAGTGATTCAGAAACAAGAAGGCGCGTTGCTGATATTAGACCCTCGCATTCAAGCCGACAATGCTATCAAGGATTGGAACCAGCAATATACACGCGGTCAGTCAGAATCAGTACTAGGAGTTGAGGGTCAACGAGTGCAATCGCAAGAGGCAGCAATAACTAATGATGCCACTGCTCAATCAAGCGAAAATGCTGCCGCCGCCCAACAGGATGTTATTACCCAAGACATTCTTAAAAAGGTCGCTATTCAAAACTTGCAAAATGTTGTGATTGCCAAGTCTATCCACTCAGAAGCACAAAAGCAATCCCGTTCCTTGGCTGTTGCAAATATTAACCTTGCCGATATTTCAGATAGGCTTGATGAGCAAGCTGCGGCGAAGGATCAGGAATCTAACGCCGCTACTCGCCAGATAATCCAATCTGCTGCCGCTAACGATTCATTCTGGAAGAATCAATAATCGAGTCACAATAACGTTACGATAACTCAAATGATAACGTTCTTAGTTATTCTTTTTGCCCAAACGACAGGGCAAAAAGCTGGAGAAGATACGGGTACTACGAATTCAGGCGAAATAGTCGAAGGCGCTATCTCAGGCGCAGACCTAATCTATAAATCGTTTGAGAATGATTGGCTAGAATTAGCATCTGGAACAAGCCCAATTTATACGGCTGTCGTCGCTGTTTCTACCCTCGCGGCTGTTGTGATGATTGGCTTTGCATCATTTGGCTGGTACAGGAAGTATGCAGAAGAAGGGTTTGGTTTTGATTTTATCTCTGAGATGGTTTTACCCTTGCTAGTAATTGCAATGCTTAGTAATAATGGGTTCTTTCTCGCTAATACAACAGTCGCATTAAAAAACGTATCGACCGGACTAAACAGGAGTATTTTAAATATTACGAGAAATGGAGTCAATTTGAGAGATGCGATACGGAATGTTAATGCTGATCAAAGCTTTGTTTTAGCCGCACAATTAGCTATAGCTAATTGCGAGAAGAAAAGAGAAAAAAAGCAGGAAGGTGAAGAATTGAGCGAGAAACAAGCTTGCATCAAAGATGCTGTGGAAAATGCACGAAAAGACGCGCAGAAAGCTAGAGAAAAGACTGGCGCGGGTTCTGGAGTCGGAAGTTGGAACCCCTTAGACCTTAGTGGCGAACTAATCAATAGCGCAATCCAAGGTTTGGTTTATGTCATCCTGAGCGGGGTATCGGCAGCTTTTCAATACATCGTCCAACTGTCATTCTTAATGATTGCATTCGCCGCCCCAATCTTCCTAGTTCTATCTTTGCTGCCTTTCCAAAGCAAGCCTATTTATGCTTGGCTTGCGGGCTGGCTAGGACTAACATTGGTTCTCATTTCTTACTCCATAACAGTAGGCATTATTGCCAGCGCAATAGTCTCCAAGCCTTCCAGCAATCCTTTGCTATTGCAACTTTTGCAAGCCATCTTTTCGCCATTACTCGCGGTAGCCATAGGCACTGGTGGCGGAATGGCTGTATTCTCAGCTTTCACTAGTGGGGTTAAATTCTCTGTGGGGTTACGAAGATGAAATTATTAGAGAGAAAAGAGTTAAATTTTACCCCAATTTTCTTAATAGTCAATGCTATTTTATTAACGCTTTTATTATTCATAGAAATTGTCAATTTTGCTCGGATAGTCACAATTTCTAAAACTAAAGCTTCCACCCTTGTGGAGCTACATGATGGCGAATCTATTAGAGTTCTCCCTATAGGTAGCGGCGAACGCTCCCCGCAAGCGATTACACGTTTTGTCGGGCAAACAATGACGGGTCTTTTGAGTTGGAATGCTCTACCAAAAGCGACTGATGATTACAAGAAAGACCCCACCAAACAATTGAAATTAGATCCTGGGATATCGACATCAAAAGCCAAGATTACTACTAGCGCATGGGCTTCAGGCTTTGCATTGTCAGAAGATTTTCGCGCCCCATTCCTTGAGGAGATAAGTAATCTCACACCGCCCGATGTCTTTAATGGGTCTACGCAATCAATCCTAAAAGTCAGCCTAATCAGTCAGCCTACTCGCATTAAGGATGGGCAATGGAAAGTAGATATGGTTGCAGAGATTGTTGTTTTTCAAGGCAGTAATTTAGTTGGTAAGCCCATCGCTTTTAACAAAACTGTATTTGTCAGGGCGATTGATACGGCTGCCATTCCTAGATTTGCATCCGATGTTCAAGAAACCGCTTCTCGCGTTCGGAAAGCTGGGTTGGAAATTTATAAAATCCAAGATTTAGACCTATGATCCAGAACAGCCAGGAACCCTTACCGTCGGCAACTATTGAGATAGAGTCGCAAGATTTTGCCGCCATGAACGGGGCTAAAACCTCTTCGATTAATGATTCAATTCAACCAGAACAGAACCCCGCACCAGAGGAAATCGTTACCACTCGAACAGTCTCGCAATCTCCACTCTTGAAGATTGGTGTCATTGCCCTGATCATACTTCTCTTTGTAGTGATAATTGGGGCAATGCTAGGCAACTCGATGAATGCCCTAAAGTTTTCTAGTAGCAAAGTGCAACCGCCCCCAGAAGAGCAAACGCCCCTAGCAGAGCCAGAAAATGAGACGGGCAAGGATAAAACAGCACTTGCCCTGACTAGCCAAAACTACGAATTTAAAAAGATTCGTGATCAGAAGCCAAGCCCAACGCCTACCTCTAGCCCAACCCCAGTAGCTGTAGCGCCTGTTACCCCCACCCTAAGACCAGTGCAGCGCGGACAACAGCCTTATTCCGTTACTAGCCATCCAGCGCCTAGAACCTTTCCCACAGCTAGAGTATTGCAACCTCAACCCCAGCCCCAAATTGCCCAGCCAGTCAGACAATCTCCTCAATCGATCCCTCTCCCCCAAGCGAACGTCGCAAAAATAGACCCCACTCAGCAATGGCTTATTGCTGCCAATGCTGGCAGTTTCAGCAGTTCAGCCGAGGAGCCAGAAAGTGAGGAATCTACTAAGACGAATGGAATAGAAGGAGGCACAGGAGGAGCTACGCAAATCGCCCAGAACACAACCATTAATTACAATACAAAGCGCGTATTCGTCGGCAGCACCGCAGAGGGCAGATTAGAAACGCCGATCGCCTGGGGTGCTGGTGATGCTGGCAACCAGAACTACTTAGTGAAAATATCGAAACCCTTAAAGGCTTCTGATGGTGGCGACGTACTAAGAGTAGGCGCTTATCTGGTTGTTCAACTAGCAGAGTCCAATGGTTCGGGTTTCGCCAAACTACGCGGCGTTTCAGTCCTAATTAACTCTAATGGCGATACCCAAGAAAAACCGCTACCACCAAACGCTGTTTTGATAATGGACAAGGATGGTGGCTTCTTAAAAGCAGAGTCTCGCAAAGGTAGCAACCTGGGTAACAATTTCATTGGAGCGATCGTCGCAGGAGTTGCCAAGGCTGCGGAGGTACAGAATCGCCCTGTAACTCAAATCAGCAGCAACTCTAATGGCTTCTCTACTAGCTCCACTACCAACGAACGAAAAGATTTATCCGCCGCTTTTGGAGAGGGTGCATTTAATAGTGTTCTTGACAATATCAAAAGCTCAAATGTCGCCCGTTCTCAACAGTTGAGCGGTAGAGAAGAAGTATTTGTGATCGACGCTGGCAAGTCAGTTCAAATATTCATTAATCAAACAATATCGCTTTAGGCTCTAGTCACAATAACGTTACGGTAACTGAGGCTAAACAAGGATTTCAGGAGGGGAATAGATGTTAAAGAAAACCACTATTATTGCAGCATTTTTAATCTTAACTAGCGCGGCAAAAGCAACGGCGATACCTGCTCGAACGGTTTACGAGAATGATGCAAACTCTAGCGCTATCGAATTAAAAGTATGGAAAGGCTATGGACTAACTATTAATTTAATGTCTACTGGGGAAACTATCAAGCAAGTTTGGATTGGCGATCCAAGTCGCTTCGCTTTTACCTCAAACGGTGGTTTATGCCCGTCATCAGGCGGCGATTCTGAATGCGTGGGAGGTAAAGCGACCGTAATCTTTCTTCGCCAGATTGACCCAATCGATTTTCCTGTGTCC
Organism: Nostoc sp. JL33; assembly: GCF_017114985.1. Lineage (GTDB taxonomy): Bacteria > Cyanobacteriota > Cyanobacteriia > Cyanobacteriales > Nostocaceae > Nostoc. The sequence goes on from NZ_JABXKP010000022.1 coordinate 40,273, forward strand.
ACAAGCGGCGATGGTAGCACTCAAATTACACTACTTACCAGCCAAAAGCAATATCAGTTTAAGATAGTTCCCGCCACAGGCAACCCAGCCTATACAAGCTTGGTAGTTAAATCTGATTCGGATCGCCCATTGCCCATTACCCGTCCGCGAACGCCACTTCCCGTAACAGTTGAAAAACCGCAATCAGCGCCGCCAGTAGTCCACCAGCCCTCGCCGCCACCACAAACAATAACAGTCCAAAAGCCTCAGCCTGTTGCCGTTTTCCGCCCCAATCCTGGGACTACGCTAGACGGCGCGATTCAAAGGAACGATGCTAATGCCCTCGCTTTTGGGCTGGCAGAAGCTGGGCGGAAAGGTCAAGTTAAACCCGGATCTACCACCTGGAACAAGGTACAAGATGCAATTAAATTGTTACGGCGTGGCAAGACTAGAGATGAGGCGATTTCACTTTCTCAGGTTGATAAAACCACTTTTAACCAATTACTTGAATGGGGGCAATTATGAGCGATTTCTTGAGGTATATTCGTGAAGACTTACACGATTTTTTGTATTCTAAACTCTTTCTACTGACTGCTTTCGCCTCCCTGGTTCCACTTTCCGCCTCAATCGCAGAGACACCTAGTGAGGCTAGCAGCGCAACCCCGACAATCGATTATTCCCAAGGCTTGCACAAGACGGCTGCTCCCAATTGGTCAAAAATTACGTGGGACACTTTGCCAGCCATCCAGCAACCAGGATTTTTAAAGATACCTAAAAACCTGATTTCGACTTTTGGCTACGACCCCTCGCGCTCGTGGACAGCAGGGCAAAAAGTAGACTCTGTTGTGATGTTGGGCGATGCAGATGATGCCTTTAAGATGTCTGCCTTGAGCTTAAAGTCCATTAGCACGGTGGCTTTGCCCACTACAGCCACAACCACCAAACCCACCCTCAAAGACTTTGGATTAATGCAATGGCAAACGCCAAAAACATTGGTCAAGGCGATGCCTGAATTAAGCAATCTGAGCCTATCAGAAGTTCCCCCATTAGCGGCTCTATTTTCTAAGAATGGTGCTGGACTGGGTAGCAGCACTATTTCTCAAGCCATAGCCTCAAATCCTCAAGCCGCAAACCTGACACTAGATAAGATTGACCTAAGCAAATATTCGCTTGATTCAATTCCTGGATTGAGCAAAACTCAGTTAGGGAAATTTAAATCATGGCAGCAAGCTTATGTCAATCAAATTCCTAAATTAAGTCAAGTTCCCTTTGATAAAATGCCTCAGCCTATTAGCTCTCTTCTTGGTGTTGTGGGTATCGCATCCGTTGTACTTGGTACGGCAGAGAAGGGCGACCCAAAGACAGGCAACGACTACTTTGTATCTGGCAGCGTTGTCAGAGGCGATCGCACTGTGACAGTAGCCTGTCCTCCTGGCAAGGAATGCTCATACTTAGAAATGGGGGATTTTGCTGGCAGTCAAGGCGGCTTGTATGGCAAACGCTGGGCTTCTGGCTCATCCCAACAAGTTAAGGGCGGTTATGGAATTCTTGCCGCCGTTAACGGAGGAAGGGAACCCACGGGGCGGCTAGTTTATGGTAATGGGTTCAAAGTGGCGCTAATTGGAGTCAGTGAATCCAAGGGGACTGCCGACTTTGGCTTATTCTTTAGAATTTGTGCGCGACCGCCATTTATGCAGAAAACTTGCACCCCTTATTTCATTGGCCCAGTACCCTGGTTGCCCGTGAGCGAGAATGAATTAGTCATTGTGGGGACTGGGCGATGACAGAAACCGCAAACACTATTGTTAGCCCAAATCAATTTATTCCCCCAGGACTTGAATCAGCGCTATTTTCCCCCGCAGGGATAGGGATACTCGCTTGCGGTGCGGTGATTGTAATCGCCAAAATCATCGATAGCAAAGGAGGGAAAGCCAAGTTAGCGACCGCGAGATGGGGCGGCGCGGTGGAGAAAAAAGCTGCTCGTCAACTGGCAATTAAGCAAATTAAAAGCCGCAAGCATAACCGAGTATCTTTATATGTTGGCACTCCCAAGAATATAAAGAGCGAGATTATCAATGGAATTAGGAAAACGAGTATCCCTGAAGATTCAAAAACCCTTTATTTTCCAGAGGCACAACGAGGCATCCTAGTTTGTGGTGGTCCGGGGAGCGGAAAGTCATTTTCGATGATTAATCCTTTGATTCGTTCAACTATAGATCAAGGATTTCCATTAGTATTGTACGATTTTAAATATGCACAGCAAGAATCTGCTACAGCTGCATCTAAAGGGCAAGCCCCGATTCTGGCTGGATATGCTCTCGAACGTGGCTATCAAGTTACTATTTTGGCTCCAGGCTTTGCAGAATCCTCAGTTGCAAACCCAATAGACTTTCTTCGTGACAATGAAGACTCGGAGATGGCGCGGCAGTTAGCAATTACACTCAATCGCAACTTTCAACTCGGACAAAAGGATTCTGGCAACAGCTTTTTTACTAATGCTGGAGATCAGCTAGTGCAAGCTGTTTTCATGCTGGCGAAAGGAACTCCTTACCCAGATATTATGATGTGCCAAGCAATCCTGGGGTTGCCAAAGTTAGTTAAGCGTATGGAGCAAGCCGCCGAACTAAACTTCATGGTTAGAGAGGCTTTCGCACAGTTTGTATCTGTTGCAGGGTCGCCAGAAACAGCAGCTAGTATTGTGGGTACAGCTAGCGGATTGTTCAGCCGTTTTATGATTCCCTCTGCCTTAGCAGCGTTCTGTGGAAAAACTAATATTCCACTGGACTTGAAGGGACGACAAATGGTGGTATTCGGGATGAACAAAGAGAAGCGTGATGTAATCGCACCCTTGCTAGTCTCAATTCTTCACCTTCTGATTAGCCGCAACGTCGCCACCAAGCGCACCTCGCCTCTAGTATTAGCTGTTGATGAGTTACCCACCCTCTATTTACCCGCGCTCGTTGATTGGCTCAACCAGAACCGCGAGGACGGCTTAATCTCTCTGCTGGGCTTGCAAAACTTATCAATGCTGATTGAAGCTTATGGAGAAAACACAACTAATGCAATATTTGGTGGTTGTGCTACCAAAGCATTCTTTAACCCCCAAGATGATGTCGCCGCCGAACGATTTAGTAAATTTTTAGGTGAAGAGGAAATTAAATACAAGCAACGTTCTCGCTCATCAGGAGGCAAGGGTGGTGCAAGTATTTCCAACTCTGACCAAAACAGTACTCGGAAGTTATTTGACATTAACCAATTTAATACATTGCCATCAGGAAAAGCTGTAATTATTAGTCCAGGGTTTCGTTCTCGTGGACAGATAAGTTTGCCAATCTTGCAATCAATTAAGATTCCTCAGCATGAAATCCAATCTGAAGCTGACAGTGTGAAAGCTTGGTACGAGTTTCAAAAGTTCTTATCTAAAAAGTCTACTCTCTTAACTCCAGCAGATGAAGAAATGAAAATTCGCCGAGCCTCCGCGATAAAATTGTTACCTTTAATAGAAAACCAAGAGCAGTTATCATCATATGCAAGTCTGATTTAAAGTGAAATTTCCTGCCCTTAATCATCACAAATATTCAGGATAAATCCCATGTCGTCACGCGATTTTTACTCACTTAATGATTATGACAGACGAGAAATTGCAAAACTTCCACCTCAGATAGCAGCTTTAGCAGATAAATATCCATGTGAGATTGTAAATGTTGTCGATGCTTGGGACGATGAGCCTTTTGGGATTAATTATGTTCCTCAATATGTTGAAATTTATAGCGATGCTGGTGAAAAGGCTAGCTTGTGTATTTTAGACGGGGTTCTCACTGACTATACACCTGCTAATCCAGAAATTAATACCTCAACTGTCCAAGTAATCATTGATGGCAAGTTTGCTTATATCGAAATTGAAGGAAGGGTAATAATCAATCATCTGGGCGGAATAATTCTTCCCAAAGTAACTGTCAATCCTTCGGAGTTAATTCAAGTTTTACTAAAGGAATCAAATCATGATTGATGATGGAGATGCCAAAGAAATTAAACGTGACTACTTGGATATTCTAGAAGCCCTACTTAAAAATATTCAGCAAAAAGCAAAATCAAAAGAAATACCGACTAGCAACGATATAAGTATTTATGCTGGTGGTCAGCAGGTATATAAAGGACTTGTCGGACAATCACCATCTAAAAATTTATTGACTTCCGAACAATTAGAAAATATTAACAAAGCGATAACTGACCCCAAAAATTCTCAAGGTACTATCTTGATCAAGATTGGTAAATCGGAAGTTTTTCGCGTTCAAAATGGACGGATAACCAATGATTTATTAGGTTTAGCTCCCCCATCACAGCCAAATAAAGTTGTAACGAAGGAGCGAATTTATAGTGTAGAAGCTTTGCAAAAACAAGTGAAAGTTTTACAAAGTAAACTTCAAGCACAGCAAAAACTTGTTGAAAGTATCAAAGAGACGCAACAAACGCCTGAATCGCTGTCAAAGTTAATTGACCAAGTTGCCGAAATGGGTAAATCTTTGGAGAAACAACAGCAGTTGATTGAAAATACTCAAAAAGCATTGTCCCAGGTGAATGAACGTTCTTTACCACAAATTCAAAATACGGTTCTTCAAAACTGGGTGGGTACGGTTGAGAACCAGGTAAAACAAACTGCCAAGAATGTTTTTGAGTGGGTTAAAGATGCGCTAACACCTGAAGTTACCAAGCTCAGAAACGAAATTGCTTTACTCAAATCTCAAATTAATGAACAAATTACTAGCTTCAAGGATGAAGTTAAATATCAGACTGACAGTGTAAGAAATGAACTCAATCAACAAGTTGGTAACTTAACTCAAGAGTTACGTACACAAGCAGATAGTGTTAAAAACACTGTTGAGCAAAGCCTTATGGGTGTTAAGTCAGCTATTGACAATACTCGAACTGAACTACGAGCTGCTGTTGATGATGTTAAAGGTCAAGCTATCGAGCAAAGTGTTAAAGCACTGCTGAATATCTTGGGCAAAGATAACCCTGATGGTTCCAAGAGTTTTAAAAGTACAAATTTTGATTTTGAACGCCTTGGCGATAATGTAATTGTTCGTGCCAAAAACGGCGAGACTGTTCTCACTGATGGAGTTTTATCGCCTAACGTTTCAGAGAAACAGTTACAGGCACTTGATAAGGTTCAATCTGTTGTTGATATGCATCATCAAATTGAAAATAATGCTCAACAAAACTCAGAATTTAGAGCTATAAAGAGATAGAAAATTGCGTCTTTATATGTCTTTATATGGCGCATTGATAAAAGTGGAATGGGTAAGGGATGATGAGGGGAAATAGGATTGTGGGGAAAGGGGAAAGGTTTTGAATACATCCTTTCCCCTTTCTATCAGAAGTGTTTATCGTCTAAATCTACTTTGTTTGCTCTCATGGGATTGGGGAATTTCCAACAAGATCATAATCCGGGCTTTGTCCTCTCTAATTAATTGGCGAACCATATTCATTTTCTGTTCAAAAGTTAAAGATAAGTCAGCTTTACCGACAGGGTAAAATAACTTGTTGACTTGATCACCTTTGACTTTTTCACCTTGAGCATATTTCCCTACTTCGATAAATAAATCTGACATTTTTTGTTTATCTAAATGCTGGAGCATCTGCCTTAGAAGTGACTTTATATTTGTTGTAACTTGTTCCTTTTCTTCGACAGCACCAGCAGTTTTTTGTTTAAGGCACTCCGACAATTTATCAATTATGGCGACTACATTGGTGACAATCTTAGTAAATTCACTATTAGCAGGATAAAAGGATAGTTCCTTGATTACAGTTGGTAATGTTTCAGCCAGTGCAGACTCAACAGATGATTGGTCAACATAATCAACTATCGCATTTATGGCGAGTTGTGATATTTGACGTTGTTCTGATTGAATTAATGCTGTTGTCAGTTTGTCTAATGTAGTTGCTCCATTGGTTAAAGAAAGCTGATATTGAGAGAGTTCCTTGATTAGTATTGGTAAATTAACCTCAAGAGACTCAACAGATGACTGCTCAACATAATCAGTAATCGCATTTACAGCAAGTTGTGAGAGTTGGTGTTTTTCCTGTTCAGCTAGGGCTGATGAAAGTTTGTCTAATGTGATTTTTCCATTGGTTAAATCCTGCTGATAATGTGAAAATTCCTGGATTAGAGGTTGCAATGTTTCAGCTAGTGCAACCTCAAGAGACGATTGCTCAACAAAATTAGTAATTGCGTTTACAATTCGCTCACTACTTCTATAACTTGTTGTCTGGTCAAGAATTGCTGAATTTTTTCTGTCAGTGTCTCCTGAGATACTCTCTGTTCGCTGATTTGTACCCTGACCGCCTCCAAAGAAGAGGTTAATTCTTGTAATGTCGTCTCCAAGCTGTTCGACTTCTTGGAGTTCAATGTCTCGGCTAATTGCTGTAAGAAATTCCTCATTTCTTCGGCTTGGCTCTGTTCTAAATGTAGGATTTTTGCGCTCAATTCCTGACTCAGTTTCTCGTGACTGCTCAACAATTTCTCTATTTTCTCGGTTAACACTACTAATTCCTGTGTCGGTTTTGGGTTGTTGTCGGTTGATGTCATCGGTTTGTCCTATAGATTGGTTTTGCTGTAAAGAACGTTGTTCTGGTGTTAACTTTTGAGGTGGTGAGATCGTGGCAGCACTCTTGTATTGATTCTGGCGTTGCCAGTCTCTTAAATTCATAGCTTGATGACTCAATTTCTCGTAAGCCAGTGGCCCACGAGCGACTATAAAATCATCGACACCTTTAGAAGGCCCTGGCAAGCTGACGACCTTGACCCTAGCTCCAGCTTTTTGTAATAATCTTCCAGTTACGGAAATATCTCGCTCAATATTGAGCTTCGTTTCAGGCTTGGTTTCATAGTCAAAGCAGAATTTGATTTCTCGAGAAGGTGTGGCGAAAACTGCTAACTCTTCATGTAGGTAAGACTTGCCAATTTTTTTGCCAAACTCATCTTTGGGAGTTCGGTATCCCGCCGAAATCCCAGGTAGACCAATGGCAGCATGACCCTGACTCAACAGACTGGCTGCTTTTTTCGCGCCTTCTGCGATCGCACACGGGATATTATGTTTCCAGACACAGTACCAAAATCCTGATTTGCGCTCCTGTTGCGTGGGGTTAACTTTGTGTTTGGAGTAGATGCGCTCGGCTATCTCATCGGGGACATTAAGCAGGAAGATGCTTAAATCAACCTTCGGGGGATGCTCATATTTAATGAATTTCCCTTCAATTATTTGATTATTCTCATCTTTTTTGGGTCTTGGTTGATTTGGCTTGTAGCATCCCCATCGTTTAAGAGTTGGTTTATCACCTGGGGTTAAATCAGCGAATGAACGCGCATCAACTCCAGCATCACACCACCATCCTCCAGCATCAAGATGAGAATATGCTCTGATTAATCCCTCCGTTAACCTCCCGGTATTTGTACGATTAAGTTTTTCACTAACCATGAGTCTTTCCCAAGACTCATGCTCACCACCTGCATAGTTGAATTGAAGACTCTCAAAGTTTTTTGCCGTAATATCAGGATGAATGGCACTTGATTCAAACTCTTGCCAGTGCTTTGGTTCAATAAAATTAGGTATTTTTTCAGTCTGATTGGGTGTCCAGAATGGTTCTGTGGGGACAGGAGATTTCAGTACTGGCTTAGAGAAAACCGATTCAACAGTATTATAATTTGGTGTCTCTTTCAAGACGGGCAAGACTTTAGAAGCAGGGGTGCAGGGGTGCAGAGGGGCAGAGGAGAAGTTAAATTTATCCCCGGCATTTGGGTACAACCCCATACTATTGGGGTTTCTCACCTGCTCCCCATCTCCTCTGCCCCTCTGCTTCTTGTTGACTACAGGAACGAATGTTGATGAATCATGGCTTGTTGTCCGGCTAGATGCAACTGATTTCACAATTGGCTCGACAAAAGGAGTAGATACTGTCGTCTCTTGTTTTAGTACTGGCTTCTCAAAAGGGGCACTTATATTTATAGTTATTGCTTGCTGCTGCTTGAAAGTCGATTTCTGAATTTGTTTTCGTAACAATTCCAAAGCATTATCTTTGGCTTTCGACTGTTGCGCTAACCAGAGCAAGCGTGTTGGATCTTCGGTGTAAATCTTTAATTCATGCCTTGCACGGCTGGCAGCAACATAAAAACTTTCCTGTCCAATAGTGAAATCTGCCGAAATTAACACCCGATCCGCAGTTTTCCCCTGGCTACTATATGTTGTACTCACAAGGGCATAGTCTAAGTTTTGCGCCTGTGCCAAACTAATGCATTCAGTACGCTCATCAGCATATTTAATCTGGACTATGTTCAGGTCGATCCCTGTTACAGTAAACTCCTGTCCGTTACGTCGTCCCAATTGCCGATCGTTTTTCTTCCATTGCAGGCGATCGCCCACAGCAATTTCAATCTGGTGACTGTGGTAAACCGCTTTCTCAAAAGCCGTGTCTACATCCATTACCTGACGATCATCACTAATGAGTGTCAACTTATCAGTAGTTCGACCTACCACTTCATATAATTTGCCTTTATCCAGCCCCCGGCGTTTGTAATCCCGTGTGGGCATGATCACATCACCAATTTCAAAGTTATGGGCAAACCGCATCTGTACTTTTGTCAGATTTTTGGTTTGCAATTGGGTGATGGTTGCAGTTTCTCCCAAAGTTCCTTCACCCTTGAGCTTGTCTCGAATCGCTTGGGTAAGGGCAAGTCTTTCTGTATTTGTTCCAGCTAACACAAGAGTTTTGAGTCGCTGCTCTGGTGTCCCTACTATATAATCATTGGCGATCTGCTCTATTTTGGAAAAACTATCTATAGAAAGTATGGAACCGTTGGCTTCTAGTCGTTCAAATCCTGCTTCTATTCTGCCATCAGCGATTAAATCTACTGCCAGCTTCAGTTGAGGGTCTTTTTGGCGCAACGATTCATTGAGGTGTGCGGTTTTGATTCCTGCCTGTTGCAACGACTTGAATGGATTACCTGCTGATACTGCTGACAACTGCCGAGTGTCACCTACTAAAACCACCCTAGCTTGAAGTAAGGTTGCTCGTTGTAGGAGTGCATGAGCATCTTTAGCACTGAGTAAACCCGCTTCGTCCACAATCCAGATTTGATTTGGTTCAATCTCTGATGGTGGTTCCGAAACCAGTAATCGAGCAACAGTAAGAGACTGAATTTTTAACTCTTCGCTTAAAACCTTAGCAGCAGAGGAACTAGGAGCAAAGCCAATAATAGTGTATCCGGCATCCCTTGCGATCGCTTTGAGTTCTTTAAGAGCAAAAGTTTTCCCAGCACCAGCTACCCCCTGCCATGCAATGAACTGGTCAGATGTTGTTGCAGCTAATTCTACCGCTTGGCGCTGTCCAATATTGAGCAAGCTTTTCTCCAACAGACTTTCAACTACTTCTCTATTAGTTATTGGGACTACTTTTCCAAGACCCTGCTGCATCAACTCAATCGTCGCCAACTCCCGCCGCACTGCTGTCATCGTCGTAAATTGGTGAGTCAACCCTGGCAAAGCGATTAACTCCTGATGTTCTCTAATCAGGGCTGCTGTTGCTGTTACATCCGTAGCTAAACGTGACTCTAGGATGAATTTTTCTAAGTCCTCTTGTCTAAAGGCGACATTTCTCTCACTGCAATGTGCGATCGCTAAATCCAAAACCTCTGCCAAACTTTTCTCATTGGCTGGTATATCCTGCCTTGTAAAAGAAGGCTTAACAAACCTAATCCCTAACGCCGCAGCTTCTGACTTCCAGAATGCAAGTAACTCTGATTCTGGTAGTTTTTGCTTGCGCTGGCGGGTATCATCCCAAATTTTTTCACGTTCTGCCCAAGTAGAATTAGGACCCGATGAAGCGATGATTTGTTGTCGTCGCTTAGAAAATGTTTCTAAATCCTGTTCCTTAAACCCTTTGATATCAAATTGCCCATGTTTAAGGGGTTCTATTTCATACCCTAGTTTCTGCACCTCACGCGCCAGATAACTTTGATACGCCATTCCCAAGAATTTCTTGTTGGCGAATATCTCATTATTGCCCAGGCTCAACCATCTACCATCTGGGGTTTGAGTCATATTCATCAGCAAACAGTGTGTGTGCAGATGTGGGTCTAAGTCTCGGCTTTCGATGTGGTCAAACTGAGCGACGACAAAGTTACCAGTTTTAACTCTATGTCTGTTGTTATCATCGGTCACTCTGGTATAGGCATAACGTTCTTCCATCAGTTTTATTACTTCAAATAATGCCTGATGGTGAGCATCGATTAAACGTGTATCCCCACCTACCAATGCCATCAAGCTCACACTTTTGGGGGCAGAGAATGTACAGTCTAATGCGGCTCTCTTCGTTTTTGGTTTGACTGCCCTGGCATTTAACTGCTCATGACCATCAGGCGATCGCCCCTCAATGATATTTTTAAAAGCATCTTCATCATCGATTGCCCCTGACAAACCCAACTTTTCAGCACCTTGACCACTCCAAAGCGACTTCCCTTGATGATAGTAATTCTTGACGAAGTAGTTCACCGCCATTTCAGAGGACACGTTAGCCGCTGTTAGCATGGCTCACCTCGAAAAAGGAGTTTACAAAAGTTAATCCTTTTTCTATTCCATCTGTTGGTACTACCTACTCTCGTCAAGAAATTCTGATTATTTTCTCTGTTGGCAAGATAATCACCTTTGCAATAAGTATTGAAGTGAAAATCAATCACCGTCATCAAACTTAGTGGTGCTTGATGGCGACTGAAAAGATTTGCGTGATTCTTTGACTTCAACTTTTTTCCCAAATGGGTAATTGATATTTAATATAGCAAAAAACTACAGCATTATTTCCGCCAAATATGGCGTACTGTGCGTCAGAAAAAGATGGATTCTAAGGCTTCTGGTTATTTCAGCTAATTACTAGATAATTGGGAGAATCCTTGAAAAGATTGGGAAGTGTTGGGAAGTACTAGGAAGTCTTGGGAAGTCTTAGGAATTGTTGGAAAATATTAAGCTAATGAGAATTTGGTGACTAGATGATGTTGAATAGTTGAAAAGGTAAGAAATGAATGGGAGATTTGATAGATATTGTCTAGATATTGGGAGAGATTGAATGTAATTGGTGAAAATTGGGAATTTGGAGATTTTGTGGAGATTTTCTCTCAGATGCATGAATTCATGAAAAGTCAAAAATTAGTACCAAAACTGTAATGTTTCTTGATAAACATGTCAATAATCACGGTTTGAGGGGTTAATACTGAGAGTACTTATCAATTAGATAGACAAAAAAAGGGTCAAAAACAGGGAGAAATTTTCTTGTGGATTTAATGTTGAGTCTTGATCCGGGAACTTCAATGACGAAGATGGTTTATCGTGTTCTCTCGGAGATTTCGTACAAGTCAGAATTGCTGTGTATGGAACCAGAGTTAATTAAGATTTCCAAAGATTCGCTGGATTTATATGAGTCTGGGCAAATGAATCGGCCCAATCCAGAGAATGAAGCGTGGATAGAGTACAACGAAGAATATTATGCGGTTGGGTTTTTGGCACAAAAGTATTTTGAAGCGCGAATCAATTTTTTAGAACTCAAGTATGAGAACGCGATTCCAAAAACTTTGGCAGCAGTGGGGGCAATAGCGATTAGAGATTCTTTGAAGGCAAACTTTGATTTATCATTGGGACTGCTATTGCCTTACGGGGAGTGGGAAGATAGAGAGAGATTAGAGAGGGGTTTAACTAAGGCACTGTCTAGTTTTAGCTTTCGAGGGAAACAATTTTGTATAAATCTGATTAACTTTCAGTGCTTGCCCGAAGGTGGTGGACTGATATTGACGCGAAGTAAAAAACTTGGCACAGATTTTAATAAAATGAACATTGCTGTGGTGATGCTGGGTTTTCGGGATATATCAGCCGTAATCTTTGAGCGTGGTATCTCAACTGGAAAAACGGAAGGATTGGGCTTGGCGTGGATGCTGGAGAGAATCAAAAGCCGAACATCAGGGCAAAACTTACATGATCTGTTAAAGGCTGTTCATCTATCAGGCCCGACATTGAAACCGAGATACTGCAAACCTTTGGCTCGGAGCAAGAAGTCTGATTTTAAGGTTGAGGAAATAGCACAAATTATTGAAGTGGCTGACTTATCTCGTAAAGAATACTGGGAAAGGGTATCCACTTGGCTCAAAATTAATATTCCTGCCCATATTGAGCAAGTCATTATTGGTGGTGGAACGTCGGAATATTTAGGCTCGGAGTTGAAAAATTTGTTTACTCATACCGACATTTCATGGGCAGCAGAATTATCAGAGGATGTGCGTTTAGCTTTTAACCTACCGATTAAAAAAGATGCCTTGTGCTTGCGTTTCACTGATGTATATGGATTGTTTCGTTACCAACACGCTATGTCATCCATTTCAAAGCATTGTGCTTCTTAATTAAAGGAATATTAGAATGTTTTCAGATGTTGAGTTTCGCTTACGAAGTAGAGTTAAGGCTGATAGTTCCGAAGCCGTGGTAATTAAGTATCTAAACTCTAGGGACACTCTTTATCCTGCTAGGGATATGGCGATGATTGCGATTAGCAGCTATTGGTTGCCTTTAGCTTATCAAGCTGTGGATCAATCTGTGGATTTAGAGCAACACATTCGTGGTTGTCTTTACCGCCTTCAACTACACTCTTCATATCTGATGGGACTGCTGGGAGAAATCCCCTCTCAGGGAACGCCGATGATTGCAGTAGCCTCTAATCAATCACAACCACTACAACTAATACAATCAGAACCATTACAAATAGCCAGGACTTCAGCCAAAGAACCATTACAAATAAGCAGAACTCCCGTACCAGAAGAATTGGAGTCGGAAACTGACTGGTTAAATCCGTTTTAAGACTGACTATTTTTTGAATTGATTTGACGCATTGCTCCTTTCTTAGCATCTTTTTCATTAAACGCAAAGAAGTCGTTTCAAGCTTTTTAACTAGGAGTGCATGATTATGTATCAACCACAAGAACTTTTCAACAACCTCTCACCATCAGAAATTAGCCGGACTTTACGCTTGAGTGGGATACCTGAAAAAGAGTTGTATACCGAGAATGATGCAGACAGGTTTCGTGAGTGTCGCACCTTAATTGAGCAGGGTGGAAATGATGAGGAAGTAATGGCTCTATTATCTCCAGTTGTTGACAATGCACTGTCAGAAACTCAGGGCAATTCCTCGTCGTCAACGAAGAATGGGGGGAAAAAACAAGGGAAGAAAGCCCAATTACCATTAGACATCACTGAATTACTAGTTATTGCTCGTGAAAGAGGCTATAAAATCGCACTTTCTCAGGCTTTAATAATTCTTCAAGTCTGCGGACTATCTGAGCAAGATGAGTATAGCCCAGATGAGTGCGAGCGCTTTCTTGAAACCTACAAATCAATAAAAGAGCAAAACAAATCCTTTGAAGAAGTTGCATCTGAGTTAGCTGCTCTGAATGAGTCTGGGATTTCTCAGCAACTAAAATTAGATGCAGTGATTGAGAATGTTAGTGAAAAAGCTGTAGCTGCCAGAGATGAATTATCTAATCTTATTAATAGGATTACTGCCGCCGAAGCTGAAGAAATAACTGACTTAGTTCAATCACTTTACCTGAAAAATGTCGCATTGAAATTGCAACAGAGCGATTCGGGAAATAATCTGTTTGCTCAATTAGAAGAAAGAATCATGGCTCGAATCGCCCAAAAAAAGCAACAGAGGGCACAGTCATCTGGAATGACTTGGGAGACGACACCCTTATTGCCTTCTTCGCCAATGCCGATGCTGTCGCCCAACGTATCCAAGAATGGAATGAATACCGATTAAAACAAGAAATTGCAGCCAAAGAACGCACCATTGACATTCAAGTAGATAAAGCCTCTGATGCTAAAGCCACCCAACTTGCTGCCCAAAAGCTTTTAAAGCTCCAAGCTTGGAATGAAGCACAAACACAACGTCAGAAACTTCGTCACAAGCGGTTTGAACAATTCAAAGAACTTCTTTTCTGGGCTGGTGCTTGGGTCGGCTCTGGTCGTGAAGGTACTTTATTTTTCCTGACTGCCATTGTCACATTCACTACTCTTGGGCTAATCGCAGGACTCAACTGGCCTACCACCATCGCTTGTAAAAGTGACTCTGGGGGATGTTATTTACTGCGATTAGATAAGAAAACCGTGATTTTTCCCCAACAATTCAAAAATATCCTTGCTGAGTACGAACGTAATAAGAACAAATCCAAACGTCGTAAATAATTAAGAAATGCTCATGTCTGAACTACAACAAACCAAGCTTTGGGATGATTGGGACGATATTAATTTGTCTACTACAGAACGGCGGATAGAACGCTTAGAAATTCTGCTGTGCCAAAAAGTCCACAAAGGCGAGGACATATCTGAATGTCTGCAAGTTTTAGAGTACTTGAAAAATCGCACGACTCAGCAAAAGTTAGAGTCTGTTTTCTTTAGGCGAGTTCAGTCTCAAGTGACTTTCAACTCGTGGAAAATAATTGGTCAGGCTACCTTAATCTCCCTAGTTACTATTTCTTGCTGTTTTGCCATGTATAAAATAGCTACTTCATCAATATCTAATAATTCTTTGTCGGAATTATCTTTTAGCAAACAATTATCAAAAAATACCCCACCACACAGTAAAAAACATCATAGATAAGCACAGTGACAGTGCGGTATATTTATTTACTGCACTGCGATTACTGACTATGATACTCCATCAGCAATCTCTAAAATCTTTCAAGTCAACGGAGTAAAAAGGCAGTTTATAAATATTTATTTTCATACCCAAGGTGAGGCGATCGCTTTCTTTCACATATTCAAGTAAAATCACTGTATTTGATGGATAAAAACTTTCTTTACAGCGTAACTCACCTACTTTAATAAGAGGTGTACTTGTCGAAAGGCAAACTGTCTTCCGGCTCAAAGTTACGCAGGTCTTGCTCCATCATCTGACGACGTTGGACGTATGTTCTGCTATCTTCAATCCTTCGTCTCATCTGCCATGCACCAAAATTAATACCCTTTTCTGCGTATTTAGCAGACACTTTGTTGTAATCATCAACCTCAATTTTCTTGCGCCACTCAAGCTGTTCCAGCGCACTTTCACTGATGCCAATTTTCTGAGCATATTCTACATATTCAGGTCTGAGAGAACCATCTGGGTTAAATTCCTTTTTTTCTTGTTCAGTGAAGAAATCGTAGGCTGTGTAGATTGGCCACGGCTCTGGATCATTCTCATCCAGGTGCTTCCACTCGTCATACTCTTCTTTTGCTCGTAGAGCATAACTATCAATTGCTCCTGGATGTGCGCCTTTAGATAACTTTTGTTGTCTTACTTCATTTTTTAAAGTTCCATCTGCATTGAATTCTTTCTTATGCATATTTAT
Organism: Nostoc sp. JL33; assembly: GCF_017114985.1. Classification (GTDB taxonomy): domain Bacteria; phylum Cyanobacteriota; class Cyanobacteriia; order Cyanobacteriales; family Nostocaceae; genus Nostoc. The sequence goes on from NZ_JABXKP010000022.1 coordinate 55,667, forward strand.
CCAACGCTTAATTCTCGACATACAAACCTCTCAATATATTAACCAAGTTTCATTAACTTCTTAAAACCATGACTCTGGAAATTAAACATTTTGATCCCAGGCTCAATCAATGGATTTATACAGATGAGCGTAAAACTATTTTAACTGAAAAGCTCAGTAATACTTTACTAGAATCATATTTCCCTAACAAAGAGTTTTCATTTGGCCACTCAGATGAATACAGTACCGCCGAAGAATTAAAGAATCATCCAGATGGACAGATTTTATTGCTCTCTTCTAAGACTCGCTTACTTTATGGAGAAAAGGAATGTTTAGAAACGATTCAAAAAATTTCTCCAGATAGTAAAGACCGTGGGGCTTACGGTTCCATCTTCCTTGGGGCTTGTAAAAATGCGATTTATGAGAAGCTAAATATTCTGGTAGTAGATGATTCTACTGATAACAGGGGTGAAAATGGAGGGATATTATCGAATGATTTGGCATATAAATTAGTTGGTGACTGTTATGGGCAGATTTCAACACAACTTTATGACAAGCTAACCTTAAGAGAATCACAAATAGATAAAAGCTATCGTGTAATTCAGCATCGATTCGGTTGGGTGGATGGAGTTGGAGAAGATACTACTAAATACCGTTTTGGCAAAGGAACACTCCGACCATACAGACTAGATAGAATAGAATATGCAGATCCTAAAAATGAACCAAAAATCGATATAATTCTTCCTGTAAGCAGTTTTAAAGGAACAGACAAGGATAGACCCGAAGGCCCTACTAAACCGCAGATTCAACCAGGATTATATCAGCAAAATATTTGGTTAGCTGAAAAAGGACAATCTCAACAAGGACAGATGTCTATCTCCCAACTGCTGGCATCTTTCTCCCAAGGAATTAAAGATTTTTCTGAGGAACTAGAGGTACAAGCTCAAAGATTAGCCTCTATTCAAGATGACCCTAGAAATGTTGCTGCTTACTATTGTGAAAGATACGAAAAACGTAAAGAATCATTGAGCCAAAATAAATTAAAAACATCAAAAACTATTAATCAAGAAACAGATGTTAAAAACTTAGGGACAAATGATGACTTAGATGTAGATCAGGACTTGGATGACGAGAGTACTAAAGATGACTTGTTCATGTACAAACTCATTAAAGCCGATTTACTTGGGCATCAGCAGTTATTAGAAACTGAGAAGGTCAAACAGGAATTAAGTCGGTTTGTACAAAGTGAGTGGCGAGATATTGCTATTGGGAAAACGCTTACTTTTGACCGAGGGATGATTATTCCATCCAAGGAACTCAAAAATGGTGAAATTTGTGTATCTTGGCTTGATGAGCAAGAAAAAATTCTTAACTTCCGTTCTCCTTTCCTCAACTCTAATGGTTTGTGTGTTTCTAATAATAAATATGTTGAGGATCAGCTAGGGCCAGATGGTGAACCCTTAGAAGGCATAATTGTAGTCAATGACGAAGACCACAAGCGCATACAGCAAAGAATCACAGAGTTAGAAGCACGAGGAATCAATGCTGATTTTATCGACCCAGCAGAAACCGAATCAGAACGCCAAGCACGAGACTACGATGGTGACTGCATTGGTGTAGCAAAAGCCAGCTTATACCCTAATCTGACAGCAGAGGCAGAGCGAAGAAATCTTCCCCAAAACGCCTATTCGCCCACAGTTAAGCTCAAAAAACAATCATTTTATGATCCCACCGATGGAAGCCAGCCTCCATTTGAAAGAATCGCTATCCACATGAGTGATAGCATCAGCGTGGGCATAATCAACAATCAAGTTACTGCACTGGAAGCATTAGAATCAGAAATTGAGGTACTAAACACTTATGGGACTTTAGAACAAAAATCAGAATATTTAGAGCAAGTATCTAGCCACTATCAAAGTTTATTTGAACAGGAATATGACGAGAAGCCTAAACCAATTAGAGCAGAGTACAAACCCTTTATGCAATCTGTTGTAGCTCTAGCAGAGAATCCCAACAGAACTCCAGAGATTATTCAGCAGGCGATGGATGTTAACCGCCTGATGTACCGAGAAATGATTGGTGAGGGGTGTTATCAGAATCAAATAGCGGTGGATTTATTCAAAAGTGCAAAAAAACCTGAAATGGATTTAATCAGGGAAAACAGCCGCTACTTATATCGTGATGTTAATTATATTAAAGATAAGAAATCTTCGTCAGTTTATTTAAACACGGGGATAACACCAAAGGGCTACTCACCAGTAGAATTATTGATTAGCCAAACTAATAAATATTTCCAGCAATCACAGTTAGAATCGCGCCCCATCGTCCAGTTTAAAGACTTATTCAAAGGAGTAGAATTTACACCACAGCAAAAACTTGCAGCGATCGCCGCCAAGTACGAGTTTGATCGGAAATTCAACGCTGCGGTTCGGATGTCCCAACGGCGTGAAACTGAGAAAGGGCCATCTGCAATTATCCAAACTCCACAGGGGGCGCAACTCGAAATTACCAACCTCACCCGCTACGGGCATCCCCTAATCTGGAAAGCCCAGACGTTGAATATTCGCTTAGATGAAATTTTAGAGAAATTCAGAAGTTTTGAACGCCCTCATAAATTATTAGCAGTCGCACAAATTAATAGCGAGGTTGGGGAAGATGGAAAACCCGCTTACCGCAACCTGGGGACAGTTAGCCAACAATCTGTGACTGACCACAACCTCAAGGCGGGGATGACCATGCAGGGAGGTAAAGTAATAGAACTAAAACCAGAACTTGCTAGAAGCCAAACTAAACTACTCTTTGCCTTGGCGCAGGAGACGGCAGAAGCATTTTACGCTTCAATACCAGAGTCGGAAAAACTTGCATCCGCAGCAGCCACTTGGAACATCTGTGCATCCCGCCAGGATGAACTCGAAGTTGCAAGAAAAGAAAACGCAAACCCCCAGGCAATCGCCAAAAAAGTTTCCAATTTTACTTTCGCTGCTTTCCCCAATGAGATTATTTCTCGGTTAGATAAGTTGCAATTTACTGAACCGAAGTTAGTCACACTGAATAATGAAGCGAATCAATTTTTGGGTCGAGACTGGAACAAGCATGATTTGCACCCGATAGAAATTAGGGCTAGCCACCACCCAGTCGGACATGAACGCCACGTTTCCAGACTAATGTTTGTACAGGATAGTGACGGCGAATATAAGGAATTCGCCATGCTTGAAACCAGAACCGCACAGCTTCCTATTGGTACGAAAGCGCTCTCTTGTATGGTTGGGGTAGAACCTGCTACTGCCAAAGCAACTATTGGGCTGCTAGGAAACGAGCCGGTTGAAATTACTATCCGTGAACTCAAGAACTTCTCTTATGTAGGACTTGTTTTTAACGCCGAACCCCTAAACTTAGAATTTGGCACTGTGCCGGTGACTGACAAAACAGTAAAAATCAAACTTGATGGCAAAACTTTGGGTGAGTTAGACAGTGATTCTACCCAACAGTTAAAACAAATTGATTACTTGAAAAATGGTAATCCTCTAAAATTAAAACTCACGTCAATCTCTGAAACTGGAGATCAAGCTTTTGTGTTGGGTGAGTCTCCCAATGGTCATCTCCTGAAAATTAATAAAATTAACTTTTATGATTTTTCTGGTCAGACATTCAATGATCAAGATTACCGAAAACTGACTATCGAAACCTCAGCTTCTAAAACTAGAGATGCTGTATTTTTAAATGGTGAGCCACTGGGAGTATTACATTTTAAAAAAGACAAAGACGCGCTCAGACAGCTTGGACTACTCAAAACCGGACAACTTACACACGCCGACGCTATTATTGAAAGTAATTTTTCTGTGATTTGCGCTCAAATTGACCCTAAGACCGTTGAATATCCCCAGAAATGGACGAAAGAATTCCAAGTTTTTGAGACTCAATCAGTGAACCCTCAACAGCTGTATATGATTGATAGTAGTGCGAAAATTCTACATCATATTAAAGAGCGGACTACTTTCTTATTTTCTACAGAATCAAACAAAAAACTTGGAGTCATGGGCTTGGCTGTTGACAACCAGAAAGCTGAGACTGTAACTAAATGGTTAACTGCTCAAAAAGTTGAATGGGAGCAAGTACCAATAGAAGATGTTATCAGGGAAACTAAAAAAGGTCTAGCGGTATTTAACTTGGTTGATAGCTCCATCCCTGCCAAAACTTTGTCGAGCATGACCAAGAAATTTGGGGCTGTGATTGAATCTACTCTTGAGTATCAGCAAAAAGTTAGCTCCCTTGCCACACGACCGCAGTTTTTGAAACCACCAGAACAAACAGCACAATCCCCACCTAACCAATCTATAACTCCATTACTCTCCACTACTCCTTCTACACCAGACATTAGTAATAGTGTGAAAACCGAACCTCTAAGTGTAGAGAAGCTCCCGACAATCACTATTGATGACTTGAGAAATTGGTATAATGCCGCAGATAAGTTAGGGAAGTCGGAAAATTACAAAAAACGCATTGTAGAAGTGGCTAATGGGTTTAAAGCTGGTGAGCAATTATCAGCCGAAGCGTTGGCAGTAATGAATAAAGATACATTTGAGCTTGAAAGAATCAGTCGGCTGACTCAAATTGCTCAAAGGATTGGCATGGTCTGGGGTAAGTCTAATGAAAATGGCACTCAAGTTTTGGGAAAGATTTATGACTTGGCTTTCAATACCCAACAGAGAGATTTAACTATTTCACAGAAAAATGGGGAGGTAATTTTAAACTTGCAATCTGGTCAGGTACAGACTAATAAACTAACTCCACAGATATTGCAAACTTTTGAGGATGTTAATACTCAAATTGATAAAATATTAGCTAAATCTATTGGACAAGACATGGAAGTACAAAGATAACATTTGGCTTGATAAGAAAGAGAAAAAACAAAGCGACGGGTAAAACCACATCGCTTTGCACAACTAACCAAGAATATCAATCACAGCAGCTAGGATTGATGCCGCTTTTTCGTTAGCTGGAATAAACACCCGCTTGCGCCATTGAATAATTTCGGTAAAGCAACCAACAGCCACAACCCTGTCAGCCAACGATAAAGCATTGACCAATTCAATCCGCCGCTCATTTGCAACCAATGAACTTCGCAACGTTACACCTCCAGGTAACTGTTCTGAATAACGCTCATTCAGCACCAGTGAAACAAGTTCTGCTGGACTTAATAGCTTATTCTTCAATTGCAATTGTTCAGCAACAGCACGAATATTCTCCGCACTGATTACACGACCTAGTACTTTCTCTCCATTACTTAATTGAAGTCGAAATACTCGGCTGCTCTGCTGTGGTAGAGTTTTCCAAATCGGTAGAAGAATGCCAGTTACAAGGTGAATGTAGTCAGTGGTGAATTTGGGTAATTCATCCACTTCTTTTGACCAAGCTGCAACAAATTCGCGTGTTGAAACCTGCTTCCATTCAGAGGCTTGTAACTTGTCTTGTGGTACGCGAGTTTCCTTCTGTGGACGAACGAGTAAAACCCGTGGTACTACTCCACCTTCGGCATCAAAGATACTGTGAGTGGGAATGCAAACTGCGGCACTACCAGACTTGGAATTTACCATCAACCGCCCTTGATAGTTCGTGGCAAATTCAACCGCTTCAGCAGCAGTTTTGATGTCGGTCTTTTGGACACGCTCTATCTTCAAGTAGTTAGTCACGCTACCAGTACCTCTATGAGTATAAACAGACTCAATGCTGGCAACAGTGAACCGTTCTGCCCGAAGTGTTTCTACCCCAACCTCAAAAATCCCATTCGCTTTCGCTGTCTCGATCTGTTGACTTAGCAGCAACTCGAACCGCTCGAAAATGAGATTCTGCATTCTAATTCTTAAAGCCAGCAGACGATTGAGAAACTGCCGCAAAGGTGGTAAGTCAATTTTCATCCCGCCTTCAGTGGAAGTCAGCGATAACCCAGTCATTTCCTCAAATGTCCCTAAAGGAACTTCAGCAAACCTACCTTGGAAAATCTGCTTGAACAATTCATACAAAGCATATTCAGCATAGTTCGATTCCAAATTATCCGATTCATTGAATATACCGTTGCCGCCCGTTTGCCTTTGTCCACGGGTAAGTGCGCCGAGACTATCCAATCTTCGAGCGATTGTGGAAATGAACCGACGTTCACCTCTAACATTTGTAGTTACAGGTCGAAACACTGGTGCAGATGCTTGATTTGTACGGTGAGAGCGTCCAAGTCCTTGTATGGCGTTGTCTGCCCTCCAACCAGCTTCTAGAAGGTAGTGCGATCGCCGTCTGCGATTCACAGCATTTAGATCAGCGTGATAACTGCGACCAGTACCGCCTGCATCACTGAAAATGAGGATTTGTTTATCTCCCGCCATAAATGCGTTTGTTTCCGCAATATTCGCACCATTACCTCTGGAATCCACAAACAGCCGCCCTGCTTCATCTTTTAGGACTCGTTTGCTGCGACCAGTCACTTCAGCTACATTCTTGCTACCAAAATGCCAAAGCAATTGCTCTAAAGCTCCGGGGATAGGGTTAAGACTTGCAAGTTTGTCTACCAATGCATCTCGTAACAAGAGTGCTGCTTGTGAAATAATGGGCGAACCATCAGCACCAAAAGCTGGTTCGGAGCGTTCTTCACCTTCAGAGGATGAATGAATCTCATGGAGATGAATCGGAAAAGCACTCATCAAATAATCCATGACATATTCCCGTGGAGTTAGGTCAAGGTTCAAGTCTTTCCACTCCTCTGTCGGAATACCATACAGTTTTCGCTTCAGTAGTTCGGAGTTAGTCGAAACTATTTGGACGACAACAGCATGACCTTGCGCGATATCCTGCTCAATGGCTTTAATCAGTTTCGGGCATTTCATCCCAGTCAGCAAATGGTTAAAAAATCGTTGTTTGTGGGATTCAAACTGTGACATCGCGGACATTTTAGCCATACGGTTGTATGTTTTCGCGCCGGAGATGTTACACGCCTCCAATGCTTTGTGTAAATTATTATGAATAATTTGAAAAGCGTCGGCGTAACTATCGTAGATTCTTGACTGGGTAGGAGTTAAGTCAATCTCCAATGTGTCATATTCAACTCCCTCAAAGGAAAGCGATCGCGCCAAATACAAACCAAGTGCTTTCAAATCTCTGGCTACAACTTCCATTGCAGCAATACCACCCACTTGAATGGATTCCACAAAGTCTTCACCAGATGTAAACGGGAAGTCGCCAGTATGCCAAAGTCCCAGGCGATTAGCGTATGACAAGTTAGAAACCTTCGTCGCTCCAGTCGCTGACACGTAGACAACCCGTGCTGAGGGCAATGCGTTTTGTAGCCGTAGCCCAACGATACCCTGGATGGATGCTTTGACCATGCCCAGTTTACCCTCTTGTGCCATCGCGTTGCCCATTGCGTGGCATTCATCAAAGGCGATCGCTCCCTCAAAGTCTTTACCTGCCCATTCAATGATTTGTTTGAGTCGGCTTTTATCGCCTTTTTCTGATCTTAAGGTAGAGTATGTAGCAAAGAGAACACCTTTGGAAAAGGGGATTGAATCACTTAGTTTGATATTACCCAGATCGATGATGTCTTTTTCACTACCACCCAAAGCACACCAATCACGTCGCGCATCCTCAATTAGTGCAGAACTTTTGGAAATCCAGATGGCTTTTCGTCGCCCCTGACACCAATTGTCTAAAACGATACCAGCGACTTGTCTACCTTTACCCGCACCTGTCCCATCCCCCAAGAACCACCCGCGTCTAAACCTCACAGCGCTTTGCTCACTGTTCGCCGCCACCGTCACGTTATCAAGGGAATCATCCACCAAGTAGGAACCAGACAGGAATTCTGAGTGCGCCTGTCCTGCGTAAACCACGCTTTCAAGCTGTGCTTCAGATAACAATCCTTGTGCAGCAATATAGTCCGGTAGATGCGGCACATATGTGGGTGCTGGTGGAGAGATTAACGCCAGTGCTGCGCTTTCGCACAACAGTGAGGGATGAGGTAAAGCATTTTTGATTTTTAAGCGTTGTGGGCGATAGCTTTCATAAAGCACATCTTTTAGCCCTTCGGTTGCAGTCCACTCAACAACCTCATAATCTATTGGAGCAACATCTAGAAATTGGGATATTGCTTGAGTATCTGGTATAAAGTGGCTTTGTTTTGGTTTAACAACACTCAGAGCAACTGCTTTTGACGTTGGAATTTGAGCAGTACTAGTGGAAGGTTGCCATACTGGTCTAGTTGGCAGTTGCTCAATCAACTTCAGCAGTTCAACAAGCTCCACTGTATGCGGTATACAAGCAATATCAGTGGGATCAACAGCCGGGACTTTATCAATCACGGTAATTCGTGTATCCATTTGTGTCCCGTGCTTGGAGTACGCTTTCTCGTTGACACCCACTGAAAGCACAACTGTTGCTTAGTTAAGCTTGCGCCTGGGCATGGGACATTACGCCTTCACAAAGAGTGCAAAGGC
>NZ_JABXKP010000049.1 GCF_017114985.1 Nostoc sp. JL33
GATTAGCGATCGCATATTTTTTCTTCTTTTGCATACCCCACTTCTTGTCTAATTTGTCAATGCGTAAGTTCTGAGTGCGTAAGTAAGTAGGTAATAAAAAACTCAAAATGAGGCAGCAGATGATCAAGTTTCCTGCTGCTACCTCTGCTTTATTTCCCTTCTCCTAACTACTCAACGCCTTTAAGAACCGTTGCAAACTCTTAAACACACTGGGGTTTCTTGCAGGTGTCGCATCTGTTGTTGTTTGCGGTTGTCCTTTTAAAAGGATCAGATCCAAATCATCACCCGATGGTTTTGTAGGTAATTCGGCAATTCTTTGATATTCGCCATCGGTTTCCAGCCAAACTTCCCACTGTCCTGGGTAGCAGCGATATAGGGCACTTTCATCGTCTATGGGGCGCAGGTAATAGGCGGATTCAATCGTACTGATAAAACGATCGCGGACTTTTCTCGCTGTATAACCAATGCCCACAACCCCGGAATCTTCTAAGCGCGGATTTAACAAGACTACAGGGCGATCGCCTATTACTTCACACAACTTTTCCAACTGCGGCACTTCTACGGAAGTGGGGGCAATAAATAAGAAAATTTCATCCTCTGGCTGAATTTTTGTCTGCAAGGAAGCAACCCTACCTGTCCCGATATCCAAAACTTGAAATGGTGCATCAGCCCAATCGCGGCGGGCTAAGGCCGCAGCCCCAGCGTCAGCAAAGAAAATCTTCAAACGGGAATCATATTCGGTAAACGCGGGCAGAAATTGTTCCGCCACCGGCATAAACTTGAGTTCTGGGAACAGGAACTCAACTTGTAGGCGAGTGCAACCATCTGCAAGGGCAGCTTGGACGGCTACACGAGATTGGGCGATCGCATTTTCAAGACTGTTAGGTAGTTCACTCATAGTTTATATCTCACTCTAGCATTAGTTCCATTGTTTCAGTATTAGCTCTGATTTTGACGTTGCTAAATTTGAATATGAATCATTTCATCTTGATATGGGAACCTTAAAAATAAAGTATTGATATCAGGGTCTTTTATGAAACCTGTTCTGCGTAAAGGTAAATTAACAACATGGAAGGATGACAAAGGTTTTGGCTTCATCCGCTCCAGTGATGGCAGTCAAGACGTTTTTCTTCATATCACTGCACTCAAAGAAACAAATCATCGTCCACAAGTGGGTGATGTGATTTGCTATCAGCTAACGGTTGGTAAAGACGGCAGAATACATGCTAGCAACGCCTTCATTGAGGGAGTTGTATCCAAATCTATGCCGATAACCTCATCTTTGGCAATCGAGAAAGAAACATTCCAGCCTAAAGCAAAATCTTCTTTAATGTTGGAGGTATTGCTCTTATCTTTATTACCAACTTTAGGAGCAATACATTTTGCATTGACGACTTTCAACCCAATTCCTCTGATTCTGTATCCTGTAATGAATTTTATTACCTTTGCACTGTACGCGGATGATAAATCTCGTGCAAAGCAGGGGCGTTGGAGAATACCAGAAAAGAGATTACATTTGTGTGAATTCATGGGTGGATGGTTGGGGGGATTCATCGCCCAACGAAGATTACGCCACAAAAATAGGAAGGTTTCATACCAAGTTGTATTTTGGATAATAGTAGCTATTCATCTGATATTTTGGTTGGATTGGCTTTTCTTTGGAAAAAGACTGGTAGGTTTATTTCTCAGCGTTGTTTCTAGAGGGTAGCAGAGAAAATAAGCAAAATAAACTGCTCAGTGAAGATTCACTGACTGCTTGCCTATTTTTCGATCTGCTGTTGAAGTTGAGGAGGAAAGTTTATCGGAGTAAACACAAAGGTGCTTTACATCTCAATTGAAGAAGTGCGATGCCTGCGGCGGGCGGAGCCATCGCATATAAGACACATTCAAAATTTTACCTGTTAGTAAAAGACTCGTTTCAGGCTTTCAGCGACAGTAACATAGAGCGCCAATCAGAGAAAACCTAGATATTTTGATACGCGATAGCCAAGCCAAATCCCCACAAGGCCACCAATGACGCCCAAGAAGATCGAGGTGAACGATAGCAAACTTCCACCCCACAATGCAGGGATGTAACTGCCAATCGTAGAGCCAAGAAACATCCCAATTCCAATGATGGTTTTACTCATTCCAGAAAAGCCTTAATTAAAAGTAATGAAAATAAGTCATGATTGAACTCCTTTATGACTCAAAATATTACCTTTTGGGAAAAAACTTGTTTAACCCTTTCGGCAGCAGTAACATAGGGATCAACTCGTCGTAGACATCGTACTTACTCAAGAACTTGCACGATAAAGGCGATCGCTTGCAAAATAAACTCCTCAGTCGAGATTCCCTGATTGCTTGCCCATTTTTCAATTCTTCTGTTGGAGTTGGGGAGGAAAGTTCATAGGAGTAAACACAAAGCTACTTCACATCTTAATTGAAGAAGTGCGATGCCTGCGGGGGGCGGAGCCATCGCATATAAGACATACTCAAAATTTTACCTATTTGTAAAAAACTGGGGTGATAATTTCGACAACTGTGATGTGGGATGCTGCTTCGGCGTAGCCCGTCGTAGACATCGCTTTAGCAGTTCTGCTAAGGAATGTGACGATGAGGAAAGAATCAATAAGTGTTGGATTTTGCGATCGCTCAAAACTGGGATATATTAAGTACTTATGCATTGCCTAGCTTTGCAGTAGGTTGCACTCCTATGTCAACAGATATTCAAATAGGCTATGCCACTAAATAAACAAGCCATTCTTCAAGATATATTCCGAAACGCACCACCGTTGAACTCGGAAGATGATTGTGCTGAAAACGTCGTTATTCCTTTCCTGCAAAGACTTGGTTATACCAGACACCAAATAGGGCGAAAAGTATCTATTACAGGAACTTCAGGTCATCGGTTTAGAAAGCAAGCTGATATTGTTGTTTACATTAATCAAAGACCTGCTCTTGTTATTGAAACAAAACGAATTCAACATCGACTTAAAGAAGAGGACGTTAATCAGGTGCTTTCGTATGCTCAACTTCTAGAACCACCTACCCCAATTGCGGTTCTGACTAATGGGCGTGATTGGGAGGTGTATTACCTTGAGAAAGATGATATTGGTGGTTTGGAAGCTGTACCAGAACCACAAGAATTAGAAAGTATAATACTTACAATTTCTGGTACTGCAATCCAAACAGAAAAGCGTCAAGCTGCTGAACGACTCCTAGTAACTATTGAAAATAAAGCTGATTTAGAAGTTGCTTTTAGGGAATGCCGGAAGGAGCTTGCTAAGGAAGGACTTATTGCTGAGTCTGCTTTTGATGAATTAACTAAAATTCTTACATGCAAGTTCAATGAGGAAAAAAGAGCCTCTGAAGGTCTTGCGACAAATCGCTTCACTTCTCAATGGCTGTTGGGTAGCAGTCCGCTTATCGCTTTGCAGCAAATGTTCTCTGATGCAAAGCAAACATTTAATGTTTTTCCTACTAGTACTCAAATCCAAATTAGAAGCAATGAAACAGTTGATAAAATTGTTCGTGAGTTAGAGCCTTTTGGACTTTATGGATTCAAAACTCCTCTGGGATTGGCTGGCGCTGGTGGTGATGTAGTTGGTTCTGTTTATGAGGCTTTTCTTACAGGAACACTTCGTGGCGACTTAGGGCAGTATTTAACCCCAAGACAATTGGTTGAATTCATGGTTGAAATTGCTGATATACAGATTGGCGAAAAAGTTCTTGACTTATCGTGTGGTAGTGGTGGGTTTCTGATCAGAGCTTTTGTTCATGTCCGCAAAAAAATTCGCTCCCTTGATATTAGCAAAGATGAGAAAGATCGGCTTGTTAGCAATCTTGTAACAAATCATTTATGGGGAATTGAAATAAATCCACGTTTAGCTACGCTGTGCAGGATCAATATGATTTTGCATGGGGATGGATACGAACACATTTATACAGGTGATTCAATTCGGGATGACTTCTTTGAAAATACGGATGGTCGGAGAACTGACTTGGCGGCGATTGAGAACAATAATGCTACAAAATTTGATGTGATTCTTATTAACCCACCATTTAATATACCCTATGAAGATTTTACTTCTCTCAACAGGTATGTCTTAGGTCGAGGTAAAGCTGCTCAAGGCTCTGATTATCTAATTCTAGAGCGAGCTATTAGCCTGTTGAAACCAGAAACTGGTCGATTACTTGTAATTTTGCCTCATGGTGTTGCAAGTGGCGTTTCGGAAACAGAAGTCCGAAATTTTATGAAGGCTAATACTTATATTCATGCTTGTATAAGTTTGCCTGTTGGGTCATTCAAACCATTTGGAGGTTCTAATGCTAGGACTTGTGTTTTGTACTTAATGAAAACACCTAAAGATAATAAGAAGCGTTTTCTAGCTCAAGCGGAGCGTGTTGGATATGATATCACCTCAAAGTACTACAGGGAAATTGATTGGAATGATTTACCTGTAATAGCTGAAGCCTATTATAATGTGAAGCAAAATTTGCAATGAGCATAGAATTAATCAAAACAGAACCTCTAATTTTAATAATCACGGAAGAAGCCGCAAATGATATTGATACTATTGATGCTGGTGCTGCGTATACACAATATCTGCATGAGCAAATAGGCGAATTTGAGCAATATCCGTTGGGTAATTTTGTACAAATAGTGTCAAGAAGTGTTAACACTCAATCTGATAGATACATTGAGCAAATATTTGAATATATAGACTTAAGAGAAGTCGATGATATTTATGGACATATCTTAACCTTTAGAGCTAGCAAAGGTAGAGATATAAGAAGCACAAAACATCGTTTCCAAAAACACGACATTTTATTTGCAAAGATTATGCCTAGCTTGGCAAACAAAAAGATAGCATTGGTAACACAAGATTTGACAAACGCAGTTGCATCGACTGAGTTTATAGTTTTAAGAAAGAAACCGCAAGCTGAAATAAATCTCTATTACTTGTTTCGAGCCTTACGTTCTGACCATTTTACCCGTCAAGCCACAGCAAATGTTACCGGAGCAACAGGGCGACAGCGAATCAGTCCATCAAAGCTATTAGAATTAAAAATTATTGTACCGCCAGAGGAACTTCAAAATACAATTGGGGACGCTGTTGAGCAAGAGTTCACGCTACGAACTTTGGCAGTAGAACAGTCCAAAAAAGCTGACGATTTAGCTCATCTCGTGCTTGGCTCTCTTACCCTGAGAACTGATGGCTGAGGAAGCGCATAAGAAATCATACATTTGCGGGTACAAACTACCAACACAACCAGCAATTTTTAATTTGTCACATTTGATTTAACGCTTAACTAAAGATAAATCCGGTGTCAGCCTTTGCAAAACTTGCTTCAATACCATCACTGTCCAATCTATATCAGCTTCCGTCGTATCACGCCCCAATGTGATCCGAATTCCCCCCAATGCAGCTTTTTCTGAATAACCCATCGCTAACAATATCGGACTAGGGCTAAGTTTACCACTGTGACAGGCAGCACCAGCACTGATGCCGATGCCAGCAAGGTTTAGCTGCCGTACCAAGGTTTTACCGCTAAGTTTTTCGCCGTCGGCGTTTTCTAAGCACATACTGATATGGTGAGGTAAACGATCGCAAGAATCCCCTGTAGGAATTAAACCAGGAATCTCAGCTAGTTGGGCAAAGGCGCGATCGCGTAACTCAATTAACCGTGGTGTTTCTGTAGCCAATTCTTGCGCTGCTAATTCTGCTGCTACACCAAATCCCGCAATTATCGGTACTGCTTGTGTACCAGAACGCAGCCCTATTTCTTGTCCACCACCACCCAGCAAGGGCATCAAATCCACACCAGGACGCACATACAACGCCCCTGCACCTTGCGGCCCATATATTTTATGACTGGAAAGGCTAAGTAAGTCTACTGATAGTTCTTGCACATCTATAGGTAAGCGTCCGGCAACTTGTACCGCATCTGTATGGAACAAAGCCCCATGCGATCGCACAATTTTACCCAGTTCTGCGATCGGTTGCACTGTCCCAACTTCACTTTGACCGTAAATTATAGAAACTAAGGCCGTGTTATGTCGCAATGCGGCTTTTAAATCTAGGGGGTTAACTCTGCCTTTCACATCTACAGACAAGCGCGTAACCTCCCAACCCCACATTTCTAGCGATCGCACTGTCTCAGAAATTGCGGAATGCTCAACGCTTGAGATAATTAGATGTTGAGGAACAGCATACAACCGAGCCACACCCATAATTGCCAAATTATCTGCTTCAGTGCCACCAGAGGTAAAGATGATCGATTCAGGGCTGGCGGCGTTAATTAAACCAGCAACTTGGACTCTGGCTTGTTCCACAACCGTTGCAGCGCGTTGTCCCCACTCATGTAAGCTGGAAGGATTGCCCCACTGTTCGGTGAGGACTGTTTGCATAACTGCGATCGCTTCTTTTCGAGTCGGAGTAGTGGCACTGTAATCTAGATAAATTTGCATACAACCGAATAATGGTGAGAACACACGCTGGAAATAGACTGCTGATCTTGTCAGTATATACAGTTTGAGTGGACAAATCCTGAAAAAACCTTTGTAATTCTGCCTCTAGCAGTGGATTTTTCCCTTTACTTGCAAAGCTATTTCTCTACTTAATTCAGAACACAAAATTTTGGGAATGATAAATCTAGCGGTTCTCAATTGCGTGCAGTAGAGTTTTAACCTCTCTCTAAACCTTTCCCCTAAAAGGGTAGAGGCTTTGAGTCTTACTCCTCTTCCCTACAAGGGAAGGGGTTGGGGGTTAGGTTTTGTATTTAACTTAAGTGAAAACCGCCTTATATCCACTCTCAATTCACTTCTACCAGATTACAGTGCAATTTATCTCTAGACAAAGATATTTTTTATCTATCTTTTTACTGATATTCTCCCTGACTGGTTGTCAACGAGTCCAGTCCTACAATCAGCGTCCAGCACCCTTACCACAAGATCCGTTAGTTCAAGTTTACTTTAACCATTCTGAGTCTTCGGAATACAAAGAAGCTTACCGTCAGCAAACTCGCCTGGGGGATGATTTAGAAAAACAGATTGTCGATGCTATTACGGACGCTAAATCTACAGTAGATGTAGCTGTGCAAGAATTACGTTTACCCAGAGTTGCCCAAGCATTGGTTGATAGACAAAAAGCTGGGGTAAAAGTCAGAATCATTTTAGAAAATACCTATAGCCGACCTTGGAGTAGCTTTACATCTACTGAAATAGGTAAGTTAGATAAAAGGGAACAGGAACGCTATCAAGAATTTCGCAAATTTATCGATATTAACCAAGATAATCAACTCAGTCCAGCCGAAATAAATCAAAGAGATGCTTTGATAATTTTGCAAAATGCCAAAATTCCTTGGATAGATGATCGAGCCGATGGTTCGGCAGGTAGCAGTTTGATGCATCACAAATTTGTGATTGTGGACGATCGCATTCTAATTATCACTTCCGCCAATTTTACTTTAAGTGATACTTCTGGTGATTTTACAAATTCTAGCAGTTTAGGCAATGCAAATAACTTATTGCAGATTGACAGCCCGGAATTAGCATCTTTATTTACACAAGAGTTTAACATCATGTGGGGAGATGGGCCGGGTGGTCAGCCAGATAGTCAATTTGGTTTGCAAAAGCCGATGCGTTTACCTAAACAAATAACTTTAGGTAACACCCAAATTACTGTGCAATTTTCACCGACTTCTCCAACTCAACCTTGGAGTAATAGTAGTAATGGTTTAGTTGGTAAAACTTTAGATTCAGCAACCAAATCTATTGATATGGCGTTATTTGTCTTTTCCGAACAGCGTCTTGCCAATATTTTAGAAAAACGCCATCAACAAAGTGTGCAAATTCGCGCTTTAATTGAACCACAATTTGCTTATCGTCCTTACAGCGAAGCATTAGATATGATGGGGGTTGCTCTCAGTAACAAATGTAAATATGAAGTTGATAACCACCCTTGGCAAAATCCAATTACGACTGTAGGCGTACCTGTGTTACCCAAAGGCGATTTATTGCATCACAAATTTGGTGTTATTGATAGTCAAACAGTAATTACAGGTTCTCATAATTGGTCAAATGCTGCTAATAGTGGTAACGATGAGACGCTTGTAGTGATTGAAAGTCCCATAGTGGCTGCCCATTATGTGCGAGAATTTGCTCGTCTTTATGCCAAAATAAAACCTGGCTTACCACCAGGAATTCAAAAGAAAATCAAATTAGAACAAACACGGTGTCCCCAGATAAAAACTTCTTGATCAACTGAACTTAAAGAAATTAAAAAAGTAAATATCAACACCGCAAGTGTAGAATAATTAGCAACTCTTGCTGGTGTGGGTAAGAAGTTAGCACAGAGGATAATTATTAGCCGTCAACAGCAAAAGTTTACATCTTTAGAAGACTTGGAACGAGTTTCAGGAGTTAGTGCGAAGACGCTAGAAAAATGGAGTGGGCGCGTAACTTGGTAGGGGCGCACAGCTAGCTGTGCGCCCCTAGTATGGTTTATATTCTACGTAGTTAAAAGCATGTAAGATTACACAAATGCGATATTTAAATGCGATCGCTAGCTAGCTAAACCAGTCAAACTCCGAAAACGCCCATTCTGAGAAAATCGTTCTTTTATTATTTGTTGATAAACTGCTTCATAGCCATCAGTCATGTGCTCAATGCTGAAAAGGTTTTCGACATGCTGACGACAGGCATAGCGGTCTAACTCTATTACCCGATCAATGGCACTGATGCACTCTTGAGTATTATTGCAGAGGAAACCCGTTTTGCCGTGGGCAATTACCTCCTCAGTAGACCCCAATTTCATCGCAATCACTGGCGTACCCGAAGCCATTGATTCAATCATCACCAACCCAAAGGGTTCTCGCCAAGTGATGGGGAACAGAGTTGCTACTGCACCTCCCATCAGAGCATTTTTTTGAGCATGGTTGGCTTCACCCAAATACTCAATTTGCTTCCCGTCAATATGCGGTTTAATTTCCTTCTCAAAGTATTCCACATCAACGGCATCCACCTTACCTGCCATTTTCAAATGCCAACCAGCAACTTTTGCAATTTCTATTGCTAAATGCACTCCCTTCTCTGGAGACATCCGACCTAAAAAGGCCAGGTAGGGCGGATCTTCTGGTTGGGAATGAAACTTATAACTGCTGACATCAATCCCGTTGTAGACCGTTGCTATAGAGTTCAACCCTAACCTTGGTTCTCGTTGTGCATTGGAAATATTGACGTAGGGTTGTTTTTTACCAAAACTAAACATCTTTTCGTTGTCAGGGGTAAAAATACCGTGCAACGTGTGAACCGTAGGGGTTGTGACAAGATTCGCGTAAGCCAGTGCCCCATGCCCGATATGGGAGTGAATAATATCAAACTCTTCTGCGCGTTCATACACCGAAGCTAAATTTAGCATCTCGTAAATGCCGTAATCTTTGATAGTCGGATCGAGTCTGAGGGCACGGGGATGAACTGACGTTAGTGTTGCCAGACTAATAGAATCTCCCGATGCAAATAAAGTTACTTCATGTCCGCGTCGGACTAATTCATCGGTCAATAACCCAACTACTAACTCTATACCACCATAAGCTGGAGGTGGAACTCTCTCCCACAAGGGAGCTACTTGAGCAATTCGCATCACAAACCTCCTAACAAATTAAAAATTGAATTAGAAGTTCTTTCTTTCTGTTGTTGTAGTGCTTGGAATTGATTTACTTTACATCAGAAAGTGACTTCAGATACTAAACTTATTTACAATTCCTCTCAAATCTTATGCTCTTTTTTCTATATTTTTCGTCTATCATAGTACGGAAGTTACCCACTCCTAAAGAGGTAAATACATTCTAATTTATTAATTTTTGTGTAATTTTGTGCAATTTTAAATACAGATTATTTTCTAAATAGTAACTTTATAAATCGTCAAAATCTAAGCTAAATGATGATATTGGGCGAAAAAGCTCTACTATCGCCTGTCAATTATTTTATTTTCAAATGTTAATTAAAGAATAAACTGCGTAGACACTCTTTGGGCGGCTTTCCGTACTTAAAAGATAATCCGTAGCTGCCCAATGGGTAAATTTTCCTAAAGGAGGTAGTTTAAAATCAGAAGCGGCAAAGTTTTATGAGAAATTCTATCCAAATTCTTAACGTTAACAATCAATTCCATCCCTGCTAACCTTAAGAGCAATGGGGAGATCACAAGAATTCATAGCGCTTTTCAGTTGAGTCCAATAATGAATTCCTTTATAACCTCTTATCTCTGTGTTCTCTGCGCCTAATAAGGTTGAATAAATTACTTTACAACCGCAGACTCCCACAGGAAAACACTTACGTGGGCGGGTTTACCGACTTCCCTGCGGGGAAGCAACTGGCATCAAAGTGTCCGTGGCGCCCAGAGAAAAAAAGATTTTACATCTGTCGCCAGATAGCTTAAGACCCGGATACCAAGAGACTTTCAAGCCTGTTAAGAGTCCCCTGCTATACAAGTCACCTTGAAAGGGCTAGAGAAGAGAGTCAAAATATTGACTTATTACATTAAATATGATATTTTGTGTTGCTACCAATAAAAATCGAATATAAACGTGAATATCTCTCCATCTCTCAAAAAACCGCGTGTCTCATGGCAGGCGGTTTTCTCACTGCTGATATTTGTGTTCATGTACCTGCCTATACTGGTACTTGGCTTTTATAGCTTCAATCAGTCGCCCTACAGTGCAACTTGGCAAGGATTCACTCTCGATTGGTATGGCAAGTTGTTCAGTGACGATCGCATTTTATCAGCTTTCCAAAACAGTATGATAGTTGCTGGTTTTGCAGTGGGAATTTCAGCAGTGCTGGGAACTTTGATGGCGGTTGGGTTGGCGCGTTACGAATTTCCGCTTAAGAAATTGTATCTGGGTGTTGCTTACCTACCATTGATTATTCCCGATATTGCGATCGCAGTGGCTACCCTAGTATGTTTAGCGGCCTTTGCAATACCTTTAAGTTTGTGGACGATAGTTGCAGCCCATGTGGTATTTTGTTTGGCCTATGTTGGACTTGTGGTTGCTTCCCGGCTTACCAATTTAGATCCCCACTTAGAAGAAGCAGCACTAGATTTAGGCGCTACACCAACGCAAGCTTTCATCAAAGTATTGCTACCTCAATTAATGCCTGGTATTGTAGCTGGTTGTCTCTTGGCTTTTGTTCTCAGCTTAGATGACTTTCTCATTGCGAGTTTTACTGCTGGTAGCGGTTCTAACACCCTGCCAATGGAAATTTTTAGCCGCATTAGAACCGGAGTTAAACCTGATATTAATGCTCTGAGTGTGATGCTAATTTCAGTATCTGCGATCGTTGCTTTGGTAGCTGAATTAATCCGCGCTTCTGGAGAGAATAAAGCTTTCAAATAATAGTCGCAATTGGCAATAAAAATTACGGGTGATTTGGTTCTTTGCGAACTTTTTTGGATAGTGAACAACAGCTATATTAAAGGGTGCGTTACGGTTACGCCTAACGCACCAATATCAGTTTAAATCCCCTTATCTAACTCTCTTGTCTACGAGACCGGAGGCGAAGAATTTTGAATGCGTGAATTGTTATTCATCCTTCTACCCTCGTGTGAAAGATAGTTTTAAGCACATGAATAAATTTCCGTGTTCGCTTCTCTACATAACCGTTTTCAATTAGATAATATTGGGGCTAACTTTGGAGAAGATGCTATTTCCCCCTCATTATGCAAATCTGCCAAAATCCCAATTGCTCAAATCCATTCAACTCTGATAGCAATAGATTTTGCGTGAGTTGCGGACAAAGCAACTTTGGCAAACTTCTCAGAAACCGTTACCGCGTATTGAGACTCTTAGGTGAAGGTGGGTTTAGTAGAACCTATGCTACAGAAGATGTAGACAGACTAAATGCGCCTTGCGTCATCAAACAATTTTTCCCACAATTTCAAGGAACAGGACAACGGACTAAAGCAGCAGAATTTTTTAAAGAAGAGGCTTTCCGGTTGTATGAACTGGGAGAAAATCATACCCAAATTCCCAGATTACTAGCTTATTTTGAACAAGGTACTAGCTTGTATCTTGTGCAAGAATTTATTCAAGGAAAAACTCTCTTACAAGAAGTTTACCAACAAATGTATGGTGAAAAACAAGTTTGGGAACTTTTAGCTGATTTATTGCCAGTTCTAGAATTTATTCATACTCATAATGTTATTCATCGCGATATCAAACCAGAAAATATTATCCGCCGTGCAAGTGATGAAAAACCCGTCTTGATTGACTTTGGCGGTGCTAAACAGGTAACACAAACCAGTATAGGAAGACAAGCTACAGTAATTTATACCGTTGGTTATGCCCCAACTGAACAAATGGCTGGATTTGCTTGTCACGGCAGTGATTTGTATGCTTTGGGTGTAACTTGTGTGCGTCTTTTAACTCAATGTTTGCCTTTGCAGGATGTTTCTGGACAGATTCATGACCCTATTTATGATGCCATGAACGCTAAGTGGTTGTGGCGCGAACGGTTACAGGAAAAAGGTATTACTATCAGCGACGAATTAGGAAAAATTTTAGATAAATTACTAAAACATCTACCTAGTGAAAGGTATCAAACAGCAGTAGAAGTTATCAACGATTTGAAGTTTACAAGATCGAACATTCAACCTGTTGCCCTGAAAATTGTTTCGATGTCTCAACGCATATTACCGCCGCTACCAGAAAAAATAATAGTACCATTACCCCCCTTAGAAACCTTTGAATTTGACGTAGTGACAGTAGACACAAGTGGTAGAGAAGTAAATCGCATGAGTTGTAATGCAAACTTCTTTGCTGAAGAATTGGGTAAGTCTGTCACATTAGAAATGGTATCGATTCCTGGTGGTACTTACATGATGGGTTCACCAGAGTTTGAAGGGGATGCTGACGAACGTCCTCGACATAAAGTTACCGTTGAACCATTTTTTATGGGAAAATTTCCCGTAACTCAAGCACAGTGGAGAGTAGTAGCAGCTTTACCCAAAATCAAACAAGCTTTAAATCCCAATCCATCAAAATTCAAAGGTCTAGATAGACCAGTGGAAAATGTTTCTTGGTATGAGGCTGTAGAATTCTGTCTCAGGCTATCAGAAAAAACTGGACGCGACTATCGTTTACCGAGTGAAGCTGAATGGGAATATGCTTGTCGTGCTGGAACTACAACATCTTTTCACTTTGGCGAGACGATTACCTCTGAGTTAGTCAGTTGCACTATCGAACCAAAAAGCAAATTTCGTAAAGAAACAACAAACGTCGGTAGTTTTGAAGTCGCCAACGCCTTTGGATTGTACGATATGCACGGGCTAGTTTGGGAATGGTGCGCTGATTCGTGGCACAACAATTACAACTATGCACCCTCAGATGGCACAGCTTGGGAAGTTGGCGGTGATATTCATCGCCGGGTGCTACGCGGTGGTTCTTGGAGTTTCAGTGCAGAACTTTGTCGCAGCGCCAGTCGTAGCTGGAATGAGTCAGACGGTGGACTGAGGATTTGTGGCTTTAGAGTAGTATTTTCTGTAGAGGATATTATTTATTAATATAAAATATCTGCCCAGAGATATTGGTTCACCGTTCTTTGCCCTCTAGATTTGTCTTAATGCATAACTTGTTATATTCCAGATGTTCTGAACTGATCTTAGAAAGCTAAAAATTCCGTGTCCTCTGACTAACGAGGCGACATCTTCGATCTACAGTTATATCAAATGGATGAGTTAATTTGGGTCTTCAGTCCCTATTATGCTAATTATTAGCTTGTCGCCTCCCAAAGTCCTTTTCCTAAAGATTTAAGCCTATTAAATGTGACATTAACAACTAATAGTGACCCAAAGGCTTGCCAGTAGTTTGTCCTGGATAATAATGCCGCAAATTAGCAAGCATAGGAGATGGTGAAGAAACGTTAATTTTAGTTAATTTTAATGAAGGGGGCTTTTCGCATCTTGGGCTGATACCATTTCACTACTCCACACTCTAAACCCGCCCCGAAGTGGTTTGCCAAGGAAAAATGATTTCTAGCTAGCTTCCTTCCTGTAGGCGACAGTAAACCAGTCGCAAGTTAAGTTTTCTCCCACTTCCCAATGTTTGCTGTTAAACTTTTACTGAACATTTTTTTTACTTAATCTTAAGAAATAATTACTTAATCACTGGGAGATGGGAAAATCTATGAGAATACAGTAATAATTCAATTGCTAATTCTTCGCCTGCCCCCTTTTACTTACATTGTGTTGATACTACCTTTAGATTATCCTTTAATTGTAAATATGAGATAATACACTATATACTTGTTCATCATATAATGCTTAGTATTACAGAGAAAACTCATCCAAGTTACCCGATTAACACTTTTGAGTAAAAATTGATAGGGTGGAATAACTGAATATTACTCAGACATTTTGAAAATTAGAAGTAGGATTTTTTAATGATCAGCTTAAGTAATTCGGTAACCGGCACAGTTAGCAGCACAGCAGCCACTAAGAGGCTGGCAAGGGCGATGATGGTTTCTGGTGGGGAGTTTTCACTGTTATTAGCCTGTTGTAACTCTGTTCAAAAGCAGCAGCAAGTGCTGAATTTGTTAACAGAATTTTCATCAGCAGATATCCACCAAGTCCATCTTTCACCTGCGGCTGACAAACTGTACACAGCTATTACAACTGAAATTGGTACTACTCAACCAGAAGCTTTGATGGTAAGGGGTTTAGAATCTGTAGTGGCGATTAACCAACTAATCATCAGTACCAATATCATGCGAGATGAGTTTCGGAAACAGTTTCGGTTTCCCTTGGTGTTGTGGGTCAATGATGAAATTCTCTGCAAGCTAGTCTGGCTAGCGCCCGATTTCAAAGACTGGGCAGCCAGTACTATTAGATTTGATATACCTCACAATCAGTTCGTTGAATCTGAACAACAAGCCATTAGCGCCTAATATTGTCTGGGATTACAAAATCTCAGCTACGGTTCTGCCCATTCTTTTCTGAAATTACTTTTATTAAGAATAATTTAGAACTCAGCAGTCAGAATTCAGAATTGAATTCTGTAGACTGGATAATGAATATAATACGGTTCGGTTAAGAATATTTGTAGTTTGGTTGAGGAACGAAACCCAACAAACCCCTTGAAGAAGAATTCAGAAGTCAGAATTCAGGAGTCAGAATCAATCAGTCGGGGATTCAGACCCGCGACTGATTGAAGACCACCAAATTTTCAATTTGGTGGGGGTGCAAAAACGCCGATTATTCATCCGCCAGTCGTACAGAATTCATTCTGAATTCTGACTCCTGACTCCTGAATTCTGTTCGATAATAAGCTAATCGGCATTTAAGTTGCTCCCATCAGGGCGGGCTTTTCGGCCCACCCCACAAGATATTGAGAAAATTTTAATATGCTTTCTTAGATGTGTTTTAGCTTATGTTGGATTTCGTTCCTCCCGCAGGGTAACCCAACATTTATCATCCAGAATTTATATAAGGAACAAACAATTAGTACATCAGCGTCTATCTTTATATCTGTTTTAGAAGACAGATACTAAACTAATTCCAACTGGTGAAGGTCTGGAATTATGTGCTTTATTGTCCATTTGTAGTTGGATAGTATTTCTTAGTCCTATATTAGTATGGAAATCATGCAGAAAAACTACTTTAACACCAATCAAGGGCGGATTTTCACTGCTTTGATTTTGACTGGAATTTTGTCTGTTGCGAGCAGTTCAATACTTGTGAAAGAGGCCACAGCTGCTTCTGCGGACTTCTCACTAGAAACAAGCAATGAAGTTCTTAAAGACAATGTTAAGCCAAACCGCTTGCCACGTCCAGTAGCTAACGCGGTACTGCGAGATTTAGCCCGCAGGCAGGGAATTTTAACCAGAGAACTGCAAATTATTGATTATAATCAACAGACTTGGCGCAATGGTTGCTTAGAACTGCCTCAACCTGATCAAGTCTGTAGCCAAGCGTTAGTTCCGGGTTGGCTGGTTGTGGTATCTAATGGCAAAGAAAAGTGGATTTATCATACCAATCAAACAGGTTCCGCAGTCAGGCTGAATGAAAAAGCTAGCAACAATACACTGTCCCCTGTGCAAATTCCAGTAGGCGAGTTACCACCATCGTTAGATAGAGATGTAGTATTTCGGCAAATCTCCAGTGGTGGTTTTGCTGGCAGAACCTACCAGACTATTTTACTCAAAGATGGCGGATTGACTCGTGTGCGGATTGGTGATGCCAATGATTCTGAGCGTAGTGTTCGCCGCGTTTCTGTGCAACAGGTGCAACAATTTCAGAGATTTTTAGAACGTTCTAAATTTAGTAAATTCCAGAATCTGAGTTACCCAGCCCCCAACGGATCTGCTGATTATATCACCTACACTCTCACCAGCCAACGGGGTACGGTTCAATACAACGATATTTCTCAAAATAACCTGCCAAAGGATTTACAAGCAGCAGTCAAAGCCTGGAATGATCTTATAGCCAGCGCCAAATAATAAACCTCAGCGTGAATAGCGATTGTTTTAGCGCTTACAATCGATACGATCGCTATTCATGCTGATTGTTCATAATTTGATTATGTCTGTAGCCAAATGATAAAAAGGTTTGTAAAGTGGTGTGTTGAGTTTGCTTCTTGGTGGAATATTCGCCAAACCAGAAAGTCTCTTTTGTTTGCCGTTATCGTTACCTTGAGTGTGGTTGCTACGGTGATGCTATCATTTCCATTGAACGCTCAAATTAATTTGCCGCCAACGCCAGCATCTGAGTTAAGGGGAGTATGGTTAACAAATATTGATAGTGATGTTTTATTTGAGCGCGATCGCCTCAAGGGATCTTTGCAACGCCTTGACGAACTCAATTTTAACACGATATATCCGGCGGTTTGGAATTGGGGATATACATTGTATCCTAGCAAAGTTGCAGCCAAAGTTATCGGGCGATCGCTTGATCCCACACCCGGACTAAAAGGACGAGATATCCTCAAAGAAATTGTCGATGTGGGGCATCAAAAAGGGTTAACAGTGATTCCCTGGTTTGAATTTGGCTTCATGGCACCAGCAGATTCTCTATTAGCTAAAAATCGCCCTCAATGGCTCACCAATCGCAGCGATGGAACTCGGATTCTCAAAGAAGGCAAACATAATCGCGTTTGGCTAAATCCCTTTCGCCCAGAAGTACAACAGTTCATCCAAGATTTAATCGTTGAAATTGTCAGAAACTACAATATTGATGGTATTCAATTTGATGACCATTTTGGCTTACCATCAGAATTAGGTTACGATGCCTATACAGTGGCACTTTACAAAAAAGAACACCGTGGTCAAGCTCCCTCCAAAAACTTTCAAGATCCAGAATGGGTGAGATGGAGAGCTAACAAAATTACTGAGTTTATGAAACGGGTATTTAAAAGCATCAAAGCCACTAAAAAAGATTGCTTGGTTTCCGTTGCTCCGAATCCTCAACGTTTTTCCTACGACTTCTTTTTAGCAGACTGGCAAAAGTGGGAACGGCTGGGAATCATTGAAGACTTAGTTTTGCAGATATATCGGGATGACTTGAATGTTTTTATCAGCGAATTAGAGTATCCAGAAGTGAAAGCAGCCAAGAGCCATATTCCAGTGAGTGTGGGCATTATGGCTGGGTTGAAAAATAAATCTGTACCAATCCAACAGATTCAGACACAAGTGCAAAAAGTCCGCGATCGCAATTTTGCGGGAGTCTCCTTCTTTTTCTATGAAACCCTCTGGAACATGAGCAAAGAAAAGCCCCAAGAGCGTCAAGCTGGCTTCCAGAAAATTTTCGCCACACCAACAACTTACCCGAATTTGCTAGGAGGTTGGAAACCGTTCAGTTAATTTTCCTAGCAATCTGTCGGTGAACACATCGCTTAATTTTAAGTGATGCTTCACCGACAATCCCTTAAAAATCTGTCATGGGCTTTTAACTAGCTTGCTGTCCAAACCGTCTCTGTAAATCAGCCTCCGCTTCCTCAATTGTCATCGGAACCTGTTTTGGAGATTGGGCGCGTCTTCTGTCGATGTAAATATGGAATGCTTCATCGTCGTTACGATGCTCCAAAATATAAGCTTTTAGCTGCTCTAAAGGCATTTGTTGAAAGTTAGGTTTTGTCATAACCAAAGAATTTCTCCAGTTGGTGTTACCTCAGCTTCGATTGAATTATTCGCCAAGATATAAATATTTCTGGTGCGCTCGTCCAATCTTACAAGGTCTATTCGTTTATAAACCCTGGTAAGTTGGGCGCACACCCGAATTGCGGATATTGCTTGTTTAGGTGTTGGCTCCATAAACACTATCCAATTCCCAAACGCCCAGCCAAACCGGGAGTCAGTGGTAGAAGTGTGGTAATCATCAAGAATAGAGCCAAAAGCCCCAAAGCGGCTCTAGCATCATCGGGTTCAGTGACTTCATTCAAGCTGGGGCGTTCTTGATCGCGTTGCAAAAAGAAAATCACGATCGCCCAGTACATGGCAAGAGTATTACCGAGAGACACTAGCGCTAGTAAAATTAAAGTTGCGATCGTTGCCCGTCCTGCGGTTTTGCGTCCATAAATCGCCTGGACAATGCGCCCACCATCTAGTTGTCCTGCGGGCATCAAGTTCAAAGCGTTGATAACTAACCCCAACCAACCAATTACCACTAAGGGATGAACACTTACCAGGGATGACTGCAACGCCGAACCAAGGACAACTCGCGCCAAACTTCCCACCAAAATCGACCCTTGGAAAAACTGATTTGGCAATTGAAATAAACTACCAGGGTGGGAAAGCAGCAAGCCCGTCACCAGCATTAACAAAGAAACAATACCACCTGCGGCTGGCCCTGCCAAGGCGATATCAAATAATACCTTGCGGTTGGGCAACAGAGACTCAAAGCGGGTAATTGCACCAAAGGAGCCAATTTGCACAGCAGGTAGAAAGAAAGGCCAGCTGAGGCGAACTTGGTGACGCTGGGCAAGTAACCAATGACCAATTTCGTGAGCTACTAAAATTGTAAATATCCCAGCGCCTATGGGTAAAGCTTCTTGATACCGCCCTGGATTGCCAAAGAAATCAAAATTCAGCAATAAGCCCGCAGCTTCTAAACTTGTGGCAATAGTTGCTACCAATAGCACACCTGCAAAAGCTTTTTGCGATAACAACATCGGGCGGGGATCATTGCGGCTGGGTAGGACAATTACCACTGGTCTGCCCTCTGTATTTTCCACTAAAAACAAGCGATATTGATCACCAAGGCGTTGGCGTAAACTTGCAGTTAGACGGTTGTGAGTCTCTTCTGGTTCTCCCCGCAAATTGCCTTTGAAAATGGCTCCATCTTGGTAGGCGATCGTTTCTGTGGCAAAAAATGTATCGATACCGAAAATACCTTTAATTGCATTTAAGTCCTCTTCCGGTAGTGGTGGAATCTCCGGTTTCAGTTCTGCGACTGCTACTTGTGAGGAATTTGCTTTAAGTGAGGAATCAGCAGCGAGTCTTTCTGTGGCGCGTTGCTTGAGGATGGCATCTTGCCCAGCTGCGCGTAACTGTCTGCCCAAGAAGGCATACAATCCGGCGGAAGTTACCACTAAGAACAATATACCCGCTATGTTGATGTAAATCCCTGCGGCAAACAATCCAAAAAACAGCAGCCAGGGAGTCATCAACACCACCGACTGTAACCAGGCTAAGATTCCCAGCTTACCAAAAGGTCTGGCGCGATAAAAGCCCCAGCCCAAAATGCCT
The DNA here is from genome assembly GCF_017114985.1 of Nostoc sp. JL33. Taxonomy (GTDB): domain Bacteria; phylum Cyanobacteriota; class Cyanobacteriia; order Cyanobacteriales; family Nostocaceae; genus Nostoc. Next base: position 19,721 of record NZ_JABXKP010000049.1, read on the forward strand.
AAAGCTACCAGTAGGATTGCCGCCAGGATAGAAGTTTCTGATAAAGTAAACATCTCCAAACCTTTGCTATTGAGACTAAGCCAGAACAAGTCCGGTATTGCAGATACACTTATTAATGTATAACGCCGCTTGCAATCTGCCCAAATTATCCAGCTTTGTGTGGGCTAGCAAAAACCAGGCGAGGGGTAAAAAAGTTCGTAGTCAGGACTTTAGTCCTAGATTTTTAAGCACTAAAGTGCTTACTACAAACCTATCAAAATTTTTGGGACAGGCCACTAGTACCGCAAGGCGGAAGTCACGCATTCACGCATTCAAAAGTATTATGGAATGGTCTTTTTAGAGATTTTAAATGGTTGCTCTATTTCCGCCGTGGCGTACTAGGTTTTAAAAAGTAATTCTTTTGTAGGGTGTGTTACGGCTTTAGCCTAAGGCACCAGCTTTTGAGCAACCTGAAAAGAGAGCGATCGCATCTATATCAATCGCTCTCTCGCTCAATAATTAATTTGCTCAAACTCTATATGAACGAAGTAGTCTTCTAAGTCCAATAAAGAATTTCAGCGTTTGGAAAGCGTCTAGTAATCTCACTCTCAAAAAAGCAACGCAACGCCTTCATTGTGTCGCGATCGTAAACATACTTCGTCCCACCAAACTTATTACGCTTGACGCTGCGTTTTGCCTCATCCATCTCTAATTTGGATTGCGGATACCAAGTTTGTAAGACTTCTTTTGACCCAGGTGTGAACCGATGCGAGATTAACTCAAAGGTAAGGTTACAGTCAAAATCCAGTGCTTGGTTTATCTGGTCAAACAAACAACTATAATGCATCCGCCAATCGTCTATCGGCATAATTGGCGCAATCACCAAGCCTACTGGATAACCGCCACCGCCACGCTCTTGTGGTAACGCCAACCGTCGCAATGCATTAAGTCTGGATGCTACGGATGCTGTGCCACCTTCAAACTTACCAGAAATCGGTGCGGCATTAACACTCATCCGACAGCGAGTATGCCCATTGTGTGGTAAGTCGAGTAATCCATCCACAGCATCGAACTTTGATACCCAACGTAGATGTGCATTGGTACGAGTGCCAAAGTAACGGATACATTCGGCAAGACTTCCAGTTAAATGCTCAATACCCAATGGGTCAGTATAACAGCTAACTTCAAAAGTCGTGGTTTTCCCCTCTTGCTCGTAGTTAGCTAAATTCTCTAATATCTGCGGTAAGTTGGCAAAAGTGCGGATGACAGGTGGCCCCGACAAGCTACCAGCTAAGTAGCAGTATTGACAGTGAGCCGGACAACCTTCGGCAATGTGAAACTGCCAATCCGCAGAAGGTGGGATGGGACTCAGTTTAAAAGAACTGGGTGGTGCAGTAACCACCGCTAAGGTACGCTTGGCGATGTTGTAGGTATCCCGCTCAGACTCACCGCGCAGTCCCTTCAGGCGGTTCTGTGATAGTTCTTCTATTGGTAAGTTGAGTGACTGCACACGCGTAAGAATCTGCTGCCCCCAATCCTCATCTAGGGCAGCAGGTGTAAACAGTACCCGCTCAGGTATCCACAACCTTGGTGATCTTGTTTGTGTATCTGATACTGAAACTTGGTCTGTAATTGTATTCAGCAATATCCTTCTCCGTTATTTAGTTTGCTGATTTTTGGAATTAATTTTCCAGGACTTGCTTAATTCGTCGCTCTAACAAATCAAGATCCAAACTGCCTTCATCACGGTTAATTCGACGCACAGTCGAATTAACATTACCTAAATTAACCAATAAATCTTGAAGAATTTCTTGCTGCTGACGGGCTTGAGTAACCTCGCGTGGTTCCTGTACTAAATCACGCACGATGGTATCTTCAGCGCGAGAGGCGATAATTGGATCACTTTGCCCTTGAATGTGAACAAAGGTTCGTCGTCCTGGGCCTCGCTCCTCTTCTATTGGTATAACTGCTGTTACTTGGTCAGAACGCACATATTTGCCAAATCCCAAATGGACTAACTCTGATGAGAGTATTTTCATATAATTGAAGCGTTATCTTTAACTCTTACTTATATTATAAAGTCTAGAAAAGTGACTTGAAGCCATAGACCATACGGGTTATACCCAATTCAAAGTAGTAGTTTCCTTTCCCAATTGCTGCTTGATATCTTTATGTCAATCACACTGTTCCTACCAGCTTTTAGGCTTGTTCTGGGGTTTCACCAAGCTCAATAAACTCAAGTTTTAGGTTCGAGTCTTAACCTTGGCTTGTTAGGTACAGCATTTCATTAATTTGTAGCGAATTAAATTTGGTAATACCTTGCAATGCCAATGCGTCCCTTTGCAATGCTAATACCAATTCAATTAATGATTGCAACACATCCTTGGGTAAAGACGCGATGAATCGCGTCTCTACAAATGGTCTATTTGTCGCATTCTTTTTTCCAATTGGTATAATACATCGGCCGCATTGTTAATGCGTGCCCTTGCAATGCCAATGCGTCGGGATGCATTCTAACAGTCATCTTTGTGCGAGTTTGATTGTAAATAAATTAGTAGCCTCTTTCTACACTGGCAGCATATTTAATCTTGCTCTAATTCTATGTCCTCATCTGCGATCGCAAAATCACTGATGTAGTCCCGTACAACACGCTCAAAAAATAGGGGAGCAGGCAAACCTGTCCAATCGCTATAGTGACCAAAGCCATAGCGCAGTGACTCCACAAGGGCAGCTAGATCATCAGGATTATCTTCTGGTTGTCTCAAGGTAACAACAATCTCAAGTGGATTGGGAGTAGGCCAGCGACCGACAAAAGGAGATTTTGTAGAGAGTTGACTTACCTTTAACCCAGTTTGTTTTGCTAGGGTGTAGGTTGAGCGATAGCAACTTTGCCCACGAGACTTTCTTTGCGGTAATTCACGCGCCACAGATAGATAAGCTACACATCCAGTTTGGTTAGTCGCGCTGAGTCGAAATAACCCAGTCGAACTAGAAGCTGAAGGGATTTTCAGCGTAGGCGGTAGTTTGTTTAGTTCTTCTTTAGTTCTGGTATCTTCTAAAGAAGTCTCTATTAAATGTCTGGCTTTTTTCTCAATAATTCCGGGGGCGAGTTCTTGACGAATACGAATTAGACGTGCGCCTTGCCATTCATCCTGCATATTCTCAAACTGCTGGCCAAGGTTAATTTGATTAGCATTAATTCTACTATCAGCAAGCCAATCCCACAGTTGGACGCAGTTGGAAGAATCAATCATAACCAATGGTTGCATCCCATCTTCCACAGAGTTAGAAATAATCTGTTTTACAAAGTCCATGAATCGAGTTTTAGACACATTACGCTTATCAGCCAGTTTGATTGGAGTAAGTTGGGCAATAAAAGCTAGTGCATCAGAAAAGCTAAACCACCGGCTGATTACTAAATTTCCTTTCTCGTAAGCACAGCAAAGCTCACATTTTCCTGTATCTACGTTGAGGCGCATTACCACTGCTAAGAATGTATTCTCAATAGCACCACGAGCGCGACCCCTTTGTTTACGGACGATTGTGAACCCTAAAATTTCTTTTGGTCTAGCTTCTGGTGGGATATTTTGCAAGTACTTGTCAACCTTTTCTTTTACACCATCAATCCGACCAGAATGAGCAGAGAACAAATCTTTAAGAGCCGACTGCATCCGATGGAAGAAATCTGCAAGTTTGAGATGCTTTGTTTTACGTGTCTTTGCAATGGGTAGAAGAAACTGCACACCACTACCAACCTTTGCAAGTGCTTGGCGTGTTGAAGGTTTATTAACTTTATCGTCAGGTTTAACAGTGTTTTTACCATTAGGATCTGGGTAAAACTGCCGTGCCATTATCAAGGAGAAAGTTGGCTTATTGGGGTCTTCAATTTGTTGTGCAGTGGAATCCCATGCTTTAATTCGCTGGCGCGATCGCTCCTTATTTTTCAACTCTTTTCCAGGTAAAACCTCTCGTATCCCGTGGGTATTTGCTGGCAAGCGGTTAATAAGAATTTCGAGTGTGTTTCCCCACAAAACTTTAGTAATTTTCTGCAATAGCTTTGCTTCTGTCTCCAAATCAGCTTCATAAAATATAAACAGTCTCGGTTGCTCATTAGGATATAGTCGCTGCATCGCTGCTTGGTTTGCCTGAATGATAGTTTGGAGATCATTCGTTTGATTCGGCGTAAATCTATTAAATTCAATAGCTTTTCTTCCCCACTCAATCTCTTCTAAAGGAATGTCAAAGTGTTTGCGTAGCAAGTTATTGATTTGACTTTCGTCGAGTTGATCGAGGTATTTCGCGGTAAACTCCAAGTTGGTATTTGTTTCAAGAGCTTCCAAAACACCACCAAGCAGTGTAGGAAGATTAATCATGCGCGATGCTGTATCATCTAGTTTGTGCTTGGATGGTACTTTTGTGTAACCATCAAATATGTTGATTCCTAATGGGTTAAGAATTTTAGCGATCGCCTCAAACGCATCTAATTTATCAATCTCTGGTACACCTGTTTCAATACCGTATTTTCCTGAACTATCTTCGTCTTCTTCTGAATTATCTTGAAGTCCATTACGGTAAGTCAGAACTACCTCACAGCTATCAGTAGAGGCTTTGCCCAAAGCGATTTGTTGCCCATCAAAAGATTCCAGAGGCAGTTTCAATTCTCTCCGCAGGATTTCAAAATCTGTATCTGTCACCCAACGCAAATTATTATTATCTTGTTCGTTATTTTTATCTTTTTTGCATTTTACTTGATAGGTAAAAGCGCGATCGGGATAGTCTTGAGAAAATATGAAACCGCTAATATTCCTCCGGTCATATTTAGGATATTTTAACTGAGTGAACCAGCGACGTTTGGAAACTTCAACTTTCAACAAAGGTTGATGCAAAGATGGATAAGTCACAACTTCCAAGCTCACCACAAAACTGAATTTCCCTTTTGTGCCAGGTAAGGCGATCGGATCGGTAATCAATTCTAAAATCCCAGAATTGCTGGAAATAATCCGTTTTATCGGCCCTAACTCTGGAAAAATCTCTTGTCCAGCAATTTGACGAGCTACGTAATCTACTATCGCACGATAGGCATATTTATCTGTGGGATCTTTTGGCTGAGTTGTACCTGTCTGTTTAGACCAATTCCAAGGGAATACTTGAGATTTAAATGGAGAAATTTTCAGAAGTTCTCTTCTTTCCTGCAAATCTTGCAAGCGGTCAATAATACCCGTTGATATGTCTTCTTTTATTACATAAGGTCTGAGATGATTTGTAAACCAGTCGTTAATAATTGGGCGAAGCATTTGATTGATATCTTTTTCATTACCACCATTTAGGTAAACAAAAGGTTCTGGATCGCTTCCCCTTTTAGCATTATTCAATGCAAACTTCGTAAGACCTATGTCTGGTTCAATTCGTGCCGCATCTTTTAAGACTACTTCGAGAAAACCTCGCAATGAGGCATAGGGGATATTTTTGACGTTAGTTCCTTGTAGAATATCGGCAAAACATAGCAAGCCTGCTTTTGTCCAAGTAAGAGTAGAACCCTCTATTATAATTGGACGCAGATCGTCTGGCACAGTTAAGGCTAAAGGAAATTGTTTGATTGGTTTGATTTGACCTTGCTGAATATAAAAGGTATCTGAAACTAAATTATCATCAGTTTCTTCTTCTTCTTCAAATAAATCTTCTTCCAATTCCATGTCATTATCAAAATAGTCGCTCATTTTTACATCTCCAATAGTGTTGAAAAATCATTAAAGCCGTCTTCTTCATCCGTCAAATCTTGTAAATTAGCTAATTCATCAGCGTAAATTACTCCTTTAATACGTTGTAAGGGTGCTAGAAATGCGCCGTAAAGTTCTTGATAAATTTCCCGAATTACAGGATCGGGATGGTTGACACATTCTTCTAAAATGATTCGCATCTGCACCAGCATACTATCTCGCCCAGAGTCGGGTTTATCTTCTGCTGAATTTTTAGCCCAAGCTGCATCCACAAAGTAAACTGATACCGGGCATCCATTCCGCATCCCGCGCCCAATTGTTTGTAAAATCGCAACCATTTGATTAGCTGTAAACGATTTGAAAAGTTCAGGGCCTAAACGGCTAGCCATTAAGGGTTCACGTAATAATCTATTGGCAGTTTTCCAAAGGTCTTTTCTTGATTGCTGCCAAGAAGTTGCGATCGCATTTAAATCTTCTGTTTCACTAAAAACTCGACTATCAAATTCTTGTGTCGCCCGTCCTGCCAAGCTGTACAACAGCCGCATATCATCTTTGGTAGGATGAGGACGAGTCAGGAAGTAAATCGAGCCAATTGCCGCATCTAGTTTTCTGTCTCCTTTGGTGAAAACGATGTTCACACCTCGATTAATTGCCAACATGGGAAAAATTAAAATATCACAGTTTTCATCGTCTCCTAATGCCTCACACTGAGCAGAGGTGATAAAATCCTGCGGTTGTTCTCCATCTCTGAGGGATTTAACAATTGCCTTTGTATGCCGCCCAACTTCAGGATGATAGTCATTAATATACTTTTTGATTGTGCGAGCCTGTTCATAACTATTGACAACTAAAGCGGCTTTGCGACGAATACCAAACTTGACATCAAAATGACGCATGGACTTGTAAATTTCAGATTTAGTAATTCCTCCGCGCACAAGGGCATTCACCATCCGCTCAAGATTACGTTTTTGAAGGTCGCCAGCACCGCTATATTTAAGGGGTTCATCACCACGTTCACTATCTGGAAACCATTTGAAACGATAAACGCTCTGCTCTGCTTTATTTTCTGACTGACGCGGTTTTAGTAAATAATGCGGGCCAGCGTTAATGTGGTAGGCGGGACTAGCTTCTAAAAATGAAGTTGCTGAAGTAATTAAAACGGCTGGGCTGGGATGTCCATCATCTGCGTCTAACAACCGATGAAAGCGATGCATTAACATTCGAGGTGCGCCAACAAATGTAATGTAGGATAATTGCACATTTTTGGCGGCGGTACGTGTTGTTTGTGCTTTGAAAAAACTGTATTGCACTCCAGAAAATGAACCTAAAATGCTTTCTGGAATAAATTTTCGCAGTTCTGGTGATGCAGTTGACTCCCCAATGGTTTCACGAATGAATCCCTCTGCAACCATCGTTCTAGTTCCTGGTACAATTCGCTGGTAGCCCAAAATTACGAAAGTAACAGTCACAAGTAATTTAGCTAAATCTTCTGCTTCTATTGTTGGTAAATGATCTGGAAAACAAAGCTTGAGAAATAATTTAGCAATTTCTTCAACGATCGCATCACGTCGCTTAATCAGATTTTCAGCCAGGTAACGGCGGAAATGACTAATGAGAGTTTTCCATTGCTTTTCAAGGGTTTCACGGTTATAGCCTAAAATCCGAGGCCACAAATCTGCTTTAAAGTCTTGAGGGTTTTCAACACCTGTGCGATCGTAAAAGGCGTTATATGCTGCGGCTTCCCAAAATTCAGTCAGCGCCCGACTTTTACTAAAGCCTAGTTTGGCTTCTTGTTCATCAAGGTCATTCTGCTGAGAGGATTTCTTTAAAGTATTCAATAGTTCGCTAACAATCCGTAATACAGTCAATAATTGATTTTCGTAGCGTTCTCCCACCCGCGACTTAGACATATTCTGAAGGGTGGTAATTAAGGAAGTATTATGGTTGCCAAATTCTGACAAGTCACGACTGTAAAGTTCTACATCCCGATCGAATAATCGATAATTCTCACCACGAGCAAAGCGGTTATGGATTTGTTCTAGAATTACTCGATGAATCGATCGCTCTGAGCCGGAAATACTTAAAGTTGCTGCCCCATAATCATCTAACACTGATTGCACCATGTCGCCTTCGTCGAAAACAACTACGTCAAAGGTACGGGCAATTAATTCAAAATATCGTACTTGTTCCTGAATCGCGTGAGGTGATATTTGAGTATCGAGCGATCGCACATGACCAACCCAAATATTAGCATCCAATAAATCTCGCGGTGCTTTGTTTCGACCGCACATTGTCCATAAGGGACACAGGCATTTCTTCATCTTTCCCTGTTTCCCCCCGCCTTGCAATATCTCGTTGCAAGGTGCGTAACCAAAGCCCCACATAGACATATCGGCAATTGAAAAAGCTGGTAGGACGCAGTTCATCCCAAAAACTTCTGCCTGTTCCAAGGTGTAAGCAAAGCCACCATTACCTCGTGTTGCGATCGCTTCAGCAATATTATCTGCATGGCCACGACGAGTTTCATCGCCTTGACCTACCAGCATTCCCACCTTAACTTGATGAAATGCCAACTCAGCCATGTACTGTCTAGCAACTTCTATGGAGGGAAACACAAACATGGCTTTATAGTCATGTAGTCCCAGCCAGATCGCTATCAATACAAGAATGGTTGTTTTACCTGACCCTGGCAAACCAATTAAGTGCTTGATGTCTTCTAATTCCAACACATCATCTTCTTTCTGCAGACCTTTTCCAGCCTCCGATACCATGAGGTCAAAGCGTTTAAAACGCTCTGCCCAATTACCAGGTCGTCGCTCAGGATATTGCTTTTCACGATCATCCATCTCAATAGCTAGATCGCGCAGTTCACTTAGGGGAATGCGAATTTTTCCTCTTGGTTGACGGTTGAGGGAATGTGTGCGACGTGCAGCAATCGGGGCGGTAATTGGAGCGATCGGCATCCTTACTGCTGTTGACTCTTCACCTAACGCAACCGCCATTTGCTGACGAGGATCGGCAAATGTAAAACTATAAGAGTCGTATGGCAGAGGGGTACTAAGAATTTGACGCGCTTGTGTAATTAAAGAATCTTCTAAAGGGTCTGTTCTTTTAAAGTCAAGTGTTTCAATATCAATCTCATACGTCCCTTTAGTGTGGTTGCAGTAATGATGATTGTTATAGAGAGCAATTGCGTGTTTAACTGATTGCTGTGTAACAAAAGTCAGCGACATCTGGCGCATATTGAAAATGGCTTGACGGGCAGGCTCTAATGCAGGTGCATTTAAAATGCTTGCCATGCCTGACATCACTAGTGGCGCGTATTCCAGTGAATCAGTATTAATAAACTCCTTCATCAAGACGCAAAACCAGCAAATTCGGTCTGCACCTTTCCAAAAATTAGGTTTGGTTCGCATAAGGCATCTTCTTTAGAGGATGTTTTAAAAGTAGTTTGCTGTGATTTTAGGCACTTATTGATCCCCCCTAGCCCACGCCACTTGCTCAACTTGGGGAGACCCCAAGACCGCAGTGGCTCCCCTTAAAAAGGGGGGAACCGGAATCAAAGTCCCCCAATTTATCGGGGGATTTAGGGGGATCTAAAACGTTTTGTTACCGAGAAGAGGACTTTTAAAACATCTTCTTTAAAAAATCAATTACAGAGGAAACCGACATAATTTCTAAAGTGGCGGGATCGCCCTTTTTATCGAGTGTTGAAATGAGGGTAGAAATGTAGCTTGGGTTGTCCTCAATTAAGCGATCGCTCACAGCAAGAATGCGGCGGCGATAGTGAATCAGCCCGCCAATACTGCGATTGAGACGCAAAGCCAGAGTCACCGGACTTGTGTAAGACTTGGCATCAATTCCAATTGCCCGTTCGTTAATTGCCACATCGCATAAATCCGACTCTGGGTAAAGTTCAGCATTGAGCTTATTTTGTCGGGCTGTATCAAAAATGGCTAATTCGTCAATTGCTGGGCCTGTCCAGTAGGTAAGAATTCGTGGCTCGGCAATTCGTAAAATGTCTTTGGGATCTAGTTTTTCTGATACTTTTGGCGAGTTGTGGCCAATGCACTGGCGAATTGGACACCGCCCTTGTGAAAAAAGTTTTTTGTTGGGATGCGATCGCATCAATGTTCCACAGTGGGCGCAACGGTGTGCTAGTCCATCAACTAGCCAGATATCTGGCACTAAGTCGAAGAATTTCTCAACGATCATTCCCTGTAAAGGGGTTAAGTCATTTTCAACCAAGTAGTCTAATAGTTGGCGTTCTCCGATTAAAGAGTATCTGCCAAACAACTCCCGTAGTGCGGTGTAAGCTTTGTGTTGGCGACGACCGCCTAATCGTTCAGTTGCTTGGCATAAGTCAGTATATAACCGATGCTCAATCACATTATCTTCTCCAAAACCCCCGCTCAGATTGGCAATCTCTGCACAGTCTGAGGTAGGTACTCGTAAATCTGGATCGATTAAGGTAACGCTAGAAAAGCGAAAGTCTGATTGGCTAAAAACCCCTAACTGCCAGCGATCGCCACCAAGAGAGTATCGAGCGTTATCCAAAACAGTATGCACGCAAGCAGCGCGATCGCTTAATCCTTCTTCAATATATAGACGACCCAATTTGCACATTGCTTGATAGAGTTCTGGTGGCAGCATACTATCGTCTTGGCGCACAATTTCTCGACCTGGAAGAACCCGGTCATATTGCCGAAGAATTCCCTGAGCAAGTAACCTCACAGCATCTTCAGCCAAATCCATCGCTGGGCGATGTCCTGTAGGTAAAGGCAAAGAAGTTGCTGAAATTGCAGGTAGCCATGTAGGATCTTGACCTTGAGCCTCTGCAATAATTTGCCTCTCTAAAGTATCTTCACCAAAGGAAGGCAAAACTTGAGCGATCGCTGCAAGTGTCCAACCTTTCTTCAATAGGAGAGCAGTTGCCAAACCCTCCAAAATTTGTCGAAATCCAAATTCTTGCCCTTTAGGTTGTGATAAAAGTTGTTTCGCTCTCCACGACCGAACGGTACGCAGCGCAGGTGGTTCTATAGACAGTTCAAGCTGTTTAATCTGCCGTTTTAACTCCTTTGTCAGAGCCTCCGCAGTTCCCTGCCACTGACGCACGTCCTCAAAGTACATAACTGTAATCGGATATTTTTACATCAATTTACGTTTACACTAAATGATGTAATTTAGAATGTCAATACACCAACAAGACGCAAAGAAAAATTTTTGTGTCTTGGCGCGGTACTAAGGACTGGAGAACTAGGGACTAGAGAACTTGCTCAAAATAGAACAAAATCAAATAATTGATGCGCCATTTCTAATTTAGAACAAGGTGCGATCGCTACCTGATTTCCTTGCCTATCTAAAAATATCGCTTGATTATTATCACTCCCAAAACCACTATCAGGTTGATCGATGGGATTAGCAACAATCATATCCAATTTTTTATTCTGTAATTTTTCTAATGCTGGCTTGATAATATCGCCACTTTGTGCTGCAAAACCAATTAATATCTGATGCGGCTGTTTGAGTTGTGCTAATTGGGCGACTATATCCGGTACAGGTTCCAGGGGTAAAGCTTGGGGGAGCGATCGCTTGGGTAATTTCTCTGTACTATAATCTCGTGGCTTCACATCTGCCACGGCTGCTGACATGACAATTAGATCAGCGTTGGGTAAATATTCCAGCATGACGTTCTGCATTTGCTGGGCACTAATCACAGGAATTGCTTGCACTCCTAATGGTACATCCCAATTAGCTGGGCCATGTACTAGGGTAACGTTTGCTCCTCGGTGAAGTGCCGCTTGAGATAGCGCTAATCCCATTTTACCTGTGGAAGGATTACCAATAAACCTTACTGGGTCAAGAAACTCTCGCGTTCCCCCAGCACTAATTAACACTCGTTTACCGACTAAATCTCGTTTACCTTGAGTGTGTAACAGCGATTGGATGTGAGCCAAAATTTCTGGAGGTTCTGCTAATCTACCAGCACCGATGCGATCGCACGCTAATAAACCTGATGCTGTACTCATTCCATGATATCGGCTATCTGTCAATAGCTGTTGCCAATTTCGCTGCACTGATCGCTGTTCCCACATATCCGTATTCATTGCGGGTGCTAACAGCACAGGACAAGTAGAAGCTAGCACGGTATTTGTGAGTAAATTATCCGCCATCCCGTAGGCTAACTTTGCTAATGTATTAGCTGTCAAAGGAGCAATTACGATCACATCTGCCCATTCACCCAACTCAATGTGTAACGGACGAGAATGAGTTGCTTGCCAAAAATCATCATCTGTGTAGGCACGATGACGAGATAGGGTGGCTATTGTCAGAGGCGTGATAAATTCTTGCGCCGAACGGGTGAGGATGACTCGAACCTCTACCCCAGTTTTAAACAGCGTCGAAACCAATGCACAGATTTTGTAGGCGGCGATACCGCCACCTACACCAATTAGAACCCTGTTCAATTTGGGATTTGGGATTTGGGATTTGGGATTAAGTGCTAATGGCATAATAAGTCTCGGAGCAACCAGGTGATACATTAACCCTGATAATCTTCGATTTTAGCCAGTTGACCCCAATCTAAAATCTAAAATCTAAAATCCAAAATTGTTAGGCTTCATCATAGGGTTCCAAGTCTAAGAGGTAGATATAGGGTTCAACTAACTCTGGACGCTGAAATGCGATCGCTCGCAATAGATGCCAATCATTTAAACCCTCAAAAGCATTGCTATAATTATCCAGTTCCAGACGTGTAGCTAGTTCTTCTACTTCTGCCGCAGTCATGGCAGCAATTTCTTTTTTGGAAATGCTTAGAGTTGTCATAATGCTCGCCCCTCCCTTATGCAGCACTCGCCTTCAGCCTGGGTTAAGTTGCGCTCTTTCGCAGCCACCCAATATATATTACTCATTAGAAGTCATTAATTTCGTGAAAATTGTCAGAATTTGTACCAGAATTTATAAAAAATTCGTAATGCTGACTAGGCAATTGTATTTACAACGAAATTTCGTAGCACCTCTAACGTTTGTTGATGTATTTCATGCCCCATATCAAATTCGTGGTATTCTACCGCCACCCCTAGAGACTTGAGAGTTTCTCGTGCCTTCAAAGCAGCTTGCAGTGGTACAACTTCATCATATCTCCCGTGGGTGATTAAAGTCGGCCCAATCCCGCTTTTACCTGCTGTTATTGCGTCAGGATGTAAATACCCACTCATGACAACTAAACCTGCTAGGGGCAATTTTGAGCCGACATCTAAAGTCATTGCCCCGCCTTGAGAAAATCCGCTTAAAATGGTGCGTGACAAAGGTACGCCAGTGGTACTTTCTAAAGATTTCAAAAAATCTATTAGCAGTTGCCGACTTTCTGCCAATCCTTGATACATATTCTCCACCCGCAGGTCATACCATGCCCTCCCTACAGGCGAATAGGGATAAGGAAAAGGTGCATTGGGTAATACAAACTGGTAATCAGGTAAGTTGAGCAAGGGTAACAAAGATGCTACATCTTCAGCATTAGCGCCCCAACCGTGCAAAGTGACAATTAAGCCTGCGGGGGGTTGAGAAGTTGCTGTGGGAACGGTGATAACTTGTAAAGGCAGAGGTTTACTCCTAAAATTCTACTTTAATTGCATTGAAAAATCGGATGCGAGTTGCTATTTTAGATACCTCGCAATCCGACCATTTCCGATTTTCTCTGCTTAGAGTGATAGAGGGCTAATCACGATTAAACAACCACAAAATTGTTTTTGGTTAGTGACAACCCACTCGAAAGTTGTGCAAATTGTACCTGAGTAAAAGCACTTGCACTGCCATCTTGGTCAAAGAACAATGCACCTGTAACATTATTGTAAATAAATCGCTGAGTGCTAGTGGTTGCAGATGCTCCAATTATAAACTGACTTGTCTTAAGTGAACCTGGTGATAATCCCCCACCAAAACCAGCAACCGATACCCGAATCAGTTCATTAGTCGCGTTGAAGTCATACACTCTATCAATGCCTTCCTTGAAACTATTGAAAGCAAAGGTATCAGTACCAGATTCTCCATAGAGGGTATCATTACCTTTGCCACCTGTGAGGATATCATTGCCAAAATCACCCTTGAGGGTATCATTCCCATTGCTCCCCAGAATATTGTCATCGTACTGTGTACCAATGATATCTAATCGTTCGATATTCTTGTAGCTAACCCCCTTTGTGCCAGCAGTAATTGATCCTTGGTTAGTGGTCGCATTGAAAATCGAAGTGATTCCCTTCCCCTCGCTATCACCGCTATCATGAACGATTAACAAATCGTCACCTTTGCCCCCATCTATTGTGTCATTGCCACGAATAACCTCAACGCTCTCATCTCCAAAGTGCCCGACATAGAAAGTATAGTTTCCTATTATCGTATCGTTGCCATTGCTCCCCACAATATTGTCATCGGACTCTGTACCTGTGATTTCTAATCGTTCGATATTCTTGTAGCTAACCCGATTGCTGCCTGCCGTAATTAAGCCAGTATTAGTGGTAGCATCGAAACTTGAAGTGATTCCCTCGCTACTATTGCTGGCATAGGACAACAAATCGTCACCTTTGCCCCCATCTATGGTATCATTACCACCATATCCACCAAAAAGCGTATCATTGCCATTGTTCCCCACGATATTGTCATCGTACTGTGTATCTCTGATATATAATCGCTCGATATTCTTGTAGCTAACTACTCTCGTGCCCGCCGTAATTAAGCCAGTATTAGTGGTAGCATCAAAACTTGAAGTGATTCCTGCGCTAGGGGAGTTATAGCTATAGGACAACAAATCGTCACCTTTGCCCCCATCTATCGTATCATTGCCACTGCCGCCCGGATCGAGCGTATCATTGCCATTGTTCCCCACGATATTGTCATCGGACTGTGTACCTGTGATATATAATCGCTCTATATTCTTATAGCTAAGGCGATCGCTGCCTGCCGTAATTGAGCCAGTATTAGTAGTAGGATTGAAAGTCGAAGTAATTTTCCCGCTACTAATCCGCTGATCGATGATCAACAAATCGTCACCTTTGCCCCCATCTATCGTATCATTGCCACTAGCCAATCCCCCAAGCGTATCATTGCCGTTGCTCCCCACAATCAAGTCATTGGAGGATGTACCTGTGATCTCTAATCGTTCGATATTTTTGTAGGTAACCCGCTTCGTGCCTAGCGTAATTGAGCCAATGTTAGTAGTAGGATTAAAAGTCGAAGTGATTCCCCCGGTAACATAGTAGGGAATGTGAGTGGTGTCATAGGAGAACAAATCGTCACCTTTTCCTCCATCTATCGTATCTTTGTCACTGTCGTCATGGGAGAAGGTATCATTGCCGTCACCACCATTCAGCAGGTTATTGCCTTTTGAAAAGTTAACAATTAAGTAATCCTCACCAGCGCCACCGTTGAGGGTGTTGTTACCAAAGGAGGAATAGTTGCGGATTTCGTCGCCTGAGGCAGAGAGAGTATCGTTGCCATCGTCTCCAGAGAGCTGCTGATTGCCTCCTAAAGAATCAAAATTTGAAGAACCAACAATCAAGCGATCGTCACCAGTACCACCAAGAAGGGTGTCATTTTCTCTACCACCAAAAAGGGTGTCATTGCCGGCATCACCCGACAACAGATCCCTACCAATACCACCGTAGAGGGAGTCATTCCCTTCACTACCGTAGAGAGTATCATTCCCTTCACCACCGTTAAGACTATCATTCCCTTGACCACCAATGAGAGTATCATTGCCCGTACCACCGCGCAGCAGGTCGTTACCACTCTTGCCATCGATTTTGTCATTACCCCCTTGACCATTCACCACATCATCTGAGTTGTCTAAACCTATAATGTTGTTGTCAAGGTCATTGAGGAAGGTAACAGTGTTCTTGTTGAACAGGTTAGTTTGAATGGAGTTGGCATTAAACACATCAAAACTGTGGGTGATGCTGGTTTGTCCATAAAACAGGATATTGCCAATAGCAGGTCGTGAAGAAGTTGCTGGCAGATTATTCAGGTTTTCTAATTTGAAGTTTTGAAGGATGACTTTTGCAGGGCCCACATTTTCATAAATGGTTTCCGGTTCAAAGGTTATTTCCAGATTGCTGCCGTTCTGAGTAAACAGCAGATTTTTGGCAGTCAAAGAATAGTCTTGGAATTGGATGGTATCTACTTCGGCGATGACTGCTGCTGAGGGAGTTACGCTTTTACCTACGCCACCGAAATCAGTAATAGTATCGATGTTGCTACTAGAGTAGTAATAGTTTAAGCTGTAGACAAATTTATCTTTGCCACCGCCACCAGTCAGAGTATCGTTGTCCTCATTGAAAGCTGAGATAGGAGTATCGTTACCATTAATCGTATCGGCGCTGTTAGTGCCCAATAGGATATCACTCGCGCTGGTTCCAATGATATTTGCCATAACTTTTTCGTACCTGAATCGATTTTTTGAGTAAATTAAGTTCTCAAGTTGCAGCTAGTGCTGTTTGAGCAGACAAAAATTCGCCGAATGTTGACGTTTCGGCATACTTTCATGTCACCCTAGAGGGTTAAAATGGGGTAAGTAATAACTATAGGGATGCGATCGCACATCCGCCAGAGCAGTTATATCATGGTTTTACAAAAGCTCGATAAAAGCTTGAATGCTGTGATTGGAGTGACCAACAGTGAATAGTTGCATAACAGAATACCAATTGCCGATCTAATTATCAATAACATAGTTTTTCCCATCTTTTCCAATTCAAACACCCCCAAGTATCATCTCCACAATATTTTCTCTTCCATCGGCTGTTATCCTTGCTTGCCCAAACTGTTCAATGTCAAAGGAGTTACGGAGAACTTCTCCAGATGCTTTTGTCTCCATGCCACTACCGGATCTCAGAATGATTTCTAAAGGTCTTGAAGTGAACCAAGGCTTATGTAAAACTTGAGATCCTTCGCTTCTAGCCTACTTTTAAGGAATTGATCAATGGCGCGTCTAGCCCTGCTGAGTGTATCTAACAAAACTGGTATAATTGACCTAGCCCGTAGCTTGGTTGAAGAATTCGACTTTGCGCTAAGTAATTCCTAAGCGTACATTAATGTTATCTGCTTCATCTTCAAGCAGGATGGTGTTCAGAAGATTCAATTCACTGGATGCCATAAAGTAGCGATCGCTAAAAACTGTTTCTAATTGTGTAAAAATCCGTCTACCTGCCACAGCTATCCAAGGAAATGTGCGATAGTGAGGTACTACAGGTATGATTAACCCTTGAGGAGTTAGAGAACGTCCTAGCGCACTTCTCCAAGCTTGCGGATCTTCTAATACCTGTTGGCGAGTATCATCTTCTGATTGTTCATTCCAGAAATGGGGATAGTCTAGAGGTAAGCCAATAACTATGTTTTTAGTTTTTAATGTTTGACGCGTGGAAGATTCAATAACAAATCCCTCTTGTTCTCGACTCAATAGTTTATACAGTTCGTTGGCAGGACGTTTGAGTTTTGAGGGAAATTTGAACTTCTTGCTTTCGGCAATTTCTTTTAGCGATCCTAAAAGACGAGTGCTATTTTGTTTAACATCAGCTTTCCATGCTTCAAAGCTAAATATTTCTTCAGTTTGGCGATCGCTCCAATCTTCGATCCAGAAAGGGCCGATACAAGTTAGATTATCCGGTATCTTTAGCTCGTCATTATCTAAAGATGGTAATAATCGACTCGAAATCCTAGAAACAGTTTTGACCAAAGCTTGTAAAGTTTGATAATTTGCATAGGATTTGGCATTTTTTTCTAATGATTGACCTCTCAAGTCAAAATGTTTAAAGATGTTTGCAGTTAACTGCTCGGCTTTTTTCACAATTGCTTTGGCTTCTTGAGGATGACTATCGCTGATGAAAATTTTGGCTTCACGCAAGAAATCTAAGACATCATCAGACATTAAACGCAGCAATTCCTCATCGCCGACAGAGCCAACGGGGACAAATGCAATTCGGTTTTTATTAAGTCCTGCATCACCTTTGATGCGGGTGTGAATTGTAGAGCGCAACATTACCAGCAAAGTCAATAAATCGCTGGACTGACGCAGCCATAGTCTTTTGGGGTCAATATCTTCTCTTTCAATGATGAAATCATTGATTAGCATAACTAAGCGTCTTGCTTTGTTATCTCCAGAAACTTCCATTCCGGTTTCTGGATCTGTATACATTCCTCTACCCCGGTAAATTAATTGCGCGACTTCCATTAAAGCAGCTTCAATATTAAATCGGGGAATTGCAGCTATAATCCAATCTGTTTTCGGGAAAGAAACACCTCTTGCGCCTGAAGAAGTCATGAGAAAAACTCGGACTTCATCTCGTCGTGGCGGCTTGACTAATTTCAATCGCCGATCGGGTGATACACTTTGATCCAAAACCTCCACCTGTTCTCTGTTTACCAGAGCTTCTTTACCAGTGGTTAATTTTTCCTGCAACTGACGTAGAAAAGCTTTATCCTGAGCAAAGAAAATTAACTGTTCTGCTCCCTGTTGTAACCCAGCCTTGATTTCTAAGTAGGCATTTGTTAGCGATTCCTCTTCTGATTTTTCTCGAATTGCTTGTCTAATTGTCTGCTCTGTGCCGTCACTGTTTTGACCTGGTTTAATGGGTGACAGCCTAATACTGTAGTCAATACTGAGTTTACTGGCGGGATAGCTATTTGTCATGACGTGTAGCGTTGGGTGTTTTTTGGGGCCAATTTTTGTACAAGTCCCTGTTACCCGAAACGCTGCTTCACCTCGACTTTGACTTATTAGAATTTTATCAGGAGCGCGATTGCCTGAGTTCAAAAAGCTATCCAACACAACTTCATTGCTGAGTGAGGCATCAGCCAGAATCAGGACAATTTTAAACGGAGATTGATTTGTATCAAACGGTTTAATAAATTGCTGTTCCAACCATTCTGCTAACTTACGGACAAAGGGCGCACCTGCACCATCACCAGCGAGTTCATCTACCATGACAACTATAGTGGGAATCCGCGCTGCAAATGCTGAACGTTCCTTTTTTCCCGGCTTAGTATCAGCTTTTTTTGCAAACAAATTATTGAAGGCATTAACTGTGGTTGATTGATCGTTAAGCGTCCGGTAACCTTGGATAGCAGCAGTCATCACCAGTTGATTAACCTTGGGATTGGCTTCGAGCAATTTTCGGGCTGACTTTGCTATGGTACCCAATACACCAGGACTGTAAAGAGATTCTACGCTGTAATCCCTTTCGTTAAGACGGCGTTTAAATCGAGTCGAGCCGACTATATTGCAATCAATGTCATGTTCTTGTTCTGGATTGAGAAAGAAGATATTGCTATCAGGAAGTGTGAGTTTTTCAATACCATCGACAACAACGGCACTGTCGATACAGCGAGATGGAAAATTGTTTTCCTGAACCTGTTTTGTATACCATTCGGGAGCTGCAACAATCAAATTTTTATTGCTGGTGATGGTTAATATCCCAGTGGGACGATTGTTGTCTCTAGCAAGTTTGTCGGTGACATCTCGATTAATGACAACTCGCGGACTGAGATACAAAAATAAGAAACCTTGAGTCTGCTGCTTGAGAAATTTCATCACAGCAGTTGTTTTACCAATACCTGGATTCCCTTCCAAAGCTAGTACGTTAATTTTACCGACTTGAGCAGCACTTATACCAGCAAATACTGCTGCCTCGTGTACTTGTCGCAGAGGAATTGTTGCCTTATCGGGATTCATTTCATTGACACAATCGGCAATTCGTGCAACAGGGTTGCCTCCAAAGAACTCAAGTAATGCGTCGTTGTCTTCAATAGATGCGATCGCCTCAGCCTTGCTAATTTCACCCATTGGGTTGTAGAAGTCCGTCACATTCTCCTGAAAGAGAAAGTGAGAGTATTGACCTAGAGTTGGGTTTTCAGCTAGATGTTGTGCTTGTTCTTTAAAAGCAGACGGTAGCGATCGCACTAACTTTCTGAACACCAAACGAATTTCTGCATCTAGATCGAGTGGCACATCATCCTCTGAATGTTTAGCCTGGCGATATGCTTGTCCCAATGATTGCATTAACTTGGCTCTAGTATCTGGTTCTGGTTCCACCCCCCAGAATTGAGCAGCAAGACTTTCAATACCATTGGATGTGACAGCGATCGCTCTAGCGTTACAACTTCCTTCTAATCGCTTATGCACGCGCAACAGATGAATCAGGCGATCGGTATATGATGATGCCTGACAGAGCTTAAATAATGGTTTATCTTGACCACTAAATGCTGAAAGAAAGTTTTCCAACCTTTTAGAGAGTGAAAAATCTTCACCCTCGACCTCTGCACAAACTCTAGAGAAAACCCCTCGTGATTCAATGTAACGGGCATAGCGACTAATTTCTTCTCTATGAGGAGCTTCTTTTTGAAAATCTGCAAATTTGAGGGGTGCGTTATACGAAAATTCCAGGCAGATAATTAAATTCTCAATTTTTTTGTGTTTTGGATTTTGTGGCTGAGAGGAGGCAGTTTTCTCATCTTTGGAAGGGCTAAATTCGTTGGACAGCCATAAAATAAAATCGGCTCTGGCTGGTTGTCCACGCTTGACTAAGTTCTCGTCTGGTTTTCCTGGTAGGTTGAAAGCTTCTTGAAATGCTTTTGCTGTCTCTTCTTTTTCTTCATCCCGTTGCATTTGCTGTCCTGGCAATGTCAACGGACACCAAATTGCTTCTAGTTTAGGTTGTCTAATTTGACTGTGGTTGAGACACTCACGCATTGCTGTCCAACCTAAACCATAGCCGAGTACCAGCAGATGACGCAGCATTGTTTCCACCCATTCTTTGTTATTGGGATCTGTTATTTTGAATGCTTTCACTAGTTGCTGGGAGACATCTGCATTTTTGTGAGATTGCCAAGGCTGGAGAACAGGATGATCGTTCAACAGTAAGTTTCTGTGAATCAACTGTTGTAAAACACCGCGTTTAACAGCAATTTCAAATACCTGCCCCCAAATAGAGGCTTGTTGTAGAAGGGATGATTCCATTACTTCCTGTGCAGAACTTGAGAAACGTGGGTAAGTACAGCGCGATAATTAAGGAATACCTGTCCTTTGCGGCGGGTGTGGAGAACTTTCACTTCGCCAGCCCCTTCAACTGTAGTAGGCGCTATCCAACTAAATGGGTCTAGTACTGGGATCAGCTGACCTTTTTGCACACCTCGTTCAGCTTCGAGAAAATGCAAGCCCCGCAGCACATCTAGTAAGCAGTCATGAATAGGAGACTTCCCTTCTGGATTTATCAAATGCAGACGAGCGCGTTCAGTCCAGTTGATATCGCTAACTTTTGCATCCGATAATAGAAAATAGATGCAGAAACCAGATTGTAGGCGCTCTTCTGGTTGAATAGCATAAAGTGTGGCAAAAGTATAAACCGGAATTAAATCACGAAAGTAGTCGGCCCTAACGGAGCGCTGAAAATCTGAATAATCTCCAGCTTGCAAAATTTCAAATGCTGCTTCATTGTATCCGCGATCGCGCAAGCGTGTAGCAGGAAATACATCCCGCACCATTGGGTAAATGTTGATATCAGGAAAAGTTTGAAAGACTTCTTCTAAAAATTCTGTAGGTATTAAAGAAGAATTGTAAGTTGCGGCTCGATTAATGCGGCGATCGCCATAAGCATGAGCTAATAAAATAATGTGCTGACATCCTTTAGCTCTGAGGTGACGAATTTCTTCTTTGACTGAGCGTTGCGTTTTCAGTTGTTCTTGAGAATCAAGCACATCAGACTGCATCTGTTCTCTCTTGAGTTCATAACCTATGAACGGTTCACTAACAGCTGTAGCAATATAACTTTGAGTGAGAAAAAGATAAGCCTTTTCAGCATCATTTAGAGAATTCCCTTCGTTACAGGGACGGCTGGCGTAGGAAATTAAACCAATCTTGGGCGCTGAATGGATATATCGCCTACTGATGCAAAGTTGGAATGCACTCAACAATGCATTAAAAGTACCAGATTTAATAAATTCTTGTGTCTTTTTAGGTTGGTTCGCCAGATTTTCTAGAATAAGTCCCTGCATTCGGATAGGGGTATCTTCACCTAGTATGGCTTCCAAGGTTTGGGCAGCTGCATAAATATAAGCATCGCCGCTCTTGTCCTTATCTTCATCATCTAGTTCTTTTCCTGTTTCTTGCAGTCGCAGCATTAAGGTTGTAAAATCAACCGATTTTTCCTTCTGACCACGTTTTTGCAATCGTGTAATGAGTTTCCACAAACAGCAGTAAACTAGTACAGCAAAGGCGGTAACTGCGGCTGCATGATACTGCTTATTTTCCTCAGAGCCTCTTGTATTGGCTCGCCGCTTTACTGTTTCAACATCGTATTCCACTATGATGGCGGCTGGTAATAACCATTCTGTTTCTGCTTGAGAAGCATTGTTAGAAAGCTCATAAGTCAATTTACCATCTTGTCCCTTTTGCCAAGAACGAGGAACCCAACAAACTTGGAGGAGTTTCTGTGGCAATAAACGCTTTGCCCGTATTTGACTACGTGTGCCTTTAGTTATTAAGTCGTATTCCGAAAGCTCGGCAGTAACCTTAACTGAAAATAGAAGTCCTGATGTTGCTGGTTGCTCACAAATTTCAATATGTTTAAACCATTCAACCTGTTCGCTGGAATTTTCTTGTCGCTCTACAAGCAACTTTCTTACGTCTGGTGTTGCACCTTCTAGCCGATCCCAATTAATGATACTGCTTTTAACACAGATGAATTGTTCTGAGGAGCGATCCTGAGCTTGAAGTATGACTTTTTGGCTCTTGTCGCGCAGTACTTTCGTCAAAGCCTTAGCAATAGATTTCATTGACTGGGAGCGTTCCTGTAATTCGTCTAAAGTCTGGCTAATAGCTTCCTTACCCTGCGATTGAAAATTTGTTCGGAGTTGATTCACCACATCGGTTAGTGATTCTTTAGTTAGCGAGACTTCATCCTGTTTAGGAATGACGACTGCCAAAAAGATGAGTTGAGCTAAACGACGACAAAGTTCCCAAGGTTTTTGTAAGGAAGATTGATCGTCACTGAGTAAATATTTTTTAATTTTCTCAATTCGTACTTCAAAAGCAGGTTTGCCTAATTCTGGGTTGTCTCCATTGACTCGAAAACGATAGCTGACTTCACGCTCAACTTGATTTTCAGTCTTTTTCTCAAAAATTTGAGTTGTCCACTCAGGCCAAACAGCTAGACAATAATAAAAGGTTGCTTTGCTAAGTTCATCGGCCAAGTCGAACTCAGCTGCGCTACCGAAATGAGCCGTTAAATCAAACGTATAGTCTTCTTCTTTAGCAGATTCAACTAAAATGCGTATTCGATTGACATACTCTACTAAAAGTTGGTAATCTGCGTCGTTACTCGATCGAGCATCGTCTGCGATCGTTTCCATAATCCGAAAGCTAATTGTCAATCGGACTCGTGACAATGCTTCGTCGTCTATGAAATTTAAAAAACGCTGGATTTGGCTATCGTATCGATTTTTTTCTTCTTTCAAAGTTGCGATCGATGAATTAACTTCATCTTCATCGTTGCCAAGTTCGTTTTCTAAATATTTTGCGGCAGCACTGCACATTTGCTCAAAATAATCAGTATTTTCAACTCGTTCGCGTGCAGAAATAACTGTCGCCACCGACTTGTTAGCCTTAGTATCTCCAGCTTGAAATGCTATGGGTACGAGGTTGGCAGTATTGGGCATATTTCGGAAAGACGTACCTACTTTTTTGCCAAGTTGTTCGAGTTGCTTCTCAGCGTCATCTAACAGCAATGTTGATAATAAGCCATCGGAAGGCACAGCAGTATTCAGTGCTTGATCAATAGCAGTCATTAATCTGTCTATCGTACTCGGTAACTTTGTAGCATTGCCATCACTCAAACAGCCACCAACGCGTGACCTATTCCCATTTGCTGGCATCGATAAGTTTTGAATAAACCCACCGCCTTGAGCAGGATTAAAAGCTTTTTGAAATTGTTGTGTGAAAAATAGCCGATACATAACGGCTGAAGTACATATTCTCAGACGTTTATTTTGTTTGTCATCAAATTCAAACAGCTGCATCTCTTTGGGATTCAGCCGGTTGGGATTTGCCTGATTACTGCTAGGAGAAATAGCTTGAGCAAGTAGCTCTATGACTGTAGCGAGGTCAATAGACGGCTTAAGCGATCGCGGGTCAACGTTAGCGCCAGTACCTTGTGAAGGCATAATTATTTCCTTTGTAATTTTCAGTATTACGACTGCTTCATCTGTCTGAACTTTACAGTCTCAGCAAATGGACTCTGTATTTTTAATATCTTAAATGTGTCTAATCTGTCAAGATAAATATGTTTTACGTTTCTAATACTTTTTTTAAGATTTTTTACACAAATAATTTTTTACATGATAATGTGTATCTTTGAAAAGTTAAGGGGAAAATTAATGAGTATAAATTTACAAGCAGAACTAATGTAAATTTTAATTTTTTCTAAAAAGCAAAAATGGATAAAAATAATTTTGAAGCATTTACTAACTTACCAGCATTGAAAAAAAATGCTATTCAACTCTGTGGTCAAGAATTTATTGATAGCTTGACTCAAAAAGGTCTATATGCAAAAGATAGTGAATTCTGGGAAGAGGTTAATAAGAAGCTAAATATTTGTGATGATGCTTATGAAATTAAACAGGCTAGAGAACAAGCAGAACGCGAACAACTGTTGTTAGAAAATAAAGCTAAAGAGCAAGCAGAAACACAAAGATTGCTGACAAATAAAAAAGAAATCTTTAGTAAAAACAGAAAAGATTGGAAAATTACTGTTTTTGAACTTCCAGAATCAGATATTTTTGGCAAAAATTTTCTAGCAGAGTGTACTAAAGAACCAGACTTAATAAAAACTACTTGGTTTTACAAGAATCAAGAAGAAGCCTATCGTAAAGCTTGTAATCTTGCAGATGAATTTGAAGTCCAACAAGAAAATTTAAGGATTTTTATGGAGCATTACGCAGTTATGAAACCTTTATATTTAATGATTATATACCTTTCAAGTGGAGGTCAACATAATGAGTACCTTAACAATAGTCGTGAAAACTCTAAAGAAAATTTTACTGGCGTTGACTGTTGGAATGGATTTAATTTTGAGATAATTAATGCTTTAGAGGCAGAAGGATTATTAGAACTATCAACAACTAAAAAAACTCTGACAATGAATAAAAAAGCTATGAAAGCGGCAAGAGAGATTTTACAAAAAATCAATATTGATGGAGTAGACAAGCTACTAGAACAACGCGAATATCATGAAGAATATATTAATTATAAGAGTCAATTAGATATTATGGAAGAGCAAGAAGAAGAGGAGGAATAGATGTCGCACTGGCAGAATGCCTGCCATCTGTAGCAGTCTTAATTGATAAAAGTGATGGCTAGATGATAATTAACGCTATTATTCCTCATGGTCTTGAAGTAAACCAAGGCTTATGCAAAACTTGAGATCCTTCGCTTCTAGCCTACTTTTAAGGAATTGATCAATGGCGCGTCTAGCCCTGCTGAGTGTATCTAATAAAACTGGTATAATTGACCTAGCCCGTAGCTTGGTTGAAGAATTCGACTTTGATTTAATCAGCAGTGGGGGAACAGCCCAAGCCCTCAAAGATGCGGGACTCCCTGTTACGAAGGTTGCAGATTATACAGGTTCACCAGAAATTTTAGGTGGTCGAGTCAAAACCCTACATCCCCGAATTCATGGCGGGATTTTGGCGCGGCGAGATGTTCCCGAAGATATTACAGATTTAGAAAATAACCAAATTCGCGCGATTGATTTAGTAGTGGTGAATCTATATCCTTTCGAGGAAACGATCGCTAAACCAGGGGTGACATTATTAGAAGCGGTTGAACAAATTGATATCGGTGGCCCTGCTATGTTAAGGGCATCATCGAAAAACTTCGCCCATCTGGCTGTATTATGCGATCCAGCACAGTATGACGAGTATTTACAAGAATTGCGCCAAAATAACGGCGAAGCATCCCTAGAGTTTCGCCAAAAGGCGGCATTAAAAGGATTTTCACATACTGCTAGCTATGATCAAGCGATCGCATCTTACCTTGCAGGAACACAACAGTACACCCTTAGCGGTACACAATTGCAATCTCTGCGTTACGGCGAGAACCCCCATCAACCCGCCATCTGGTATCAAACTGGTACTACGCCAACGGGATGGACAGCCGCGACAAAACTACAAGGCAAAGAACTTAGTTACAATAACTTAGTTGATTTAGAAGCCGCACGCCGAATTATTGCTGAATTCACTGATACGCCAGCAGCAACGATTATCAAACATACAAATCCCTGTGGTACGGCATTGGGAAGCAGTATTTCCGAAGCGTATCAAAAAGCTTTCAATGCTGACTCTACTTCTGCCTTTGGTGGAATTGTCGCACTCAACCGCCCAATTGATGCGGCTACAGCTAGCGAGTTAACTAAAACATTTTTAGAATGTGTGGTTGCACCAAGTTGTGATCCAGAAGCTCAAGAAATTCTAGCCAAAAAATCCAACGTGCGGGTTTTGACTCTACCAGATTTGAGCAGTGGCCCTAAAGATACAGTGAAAGCGATCGCAGGTGGTTTTCTTGTCCAAGCTAGCGATGACGTGATTGCTGATAGCAGTCAATGGCAAATAGTCAGCGGTCAACCCACACCCGACGAATTAGCCGAATTGCTGTTTGCTTGGAAAGTTTGCAAACATGTTAAATCTAATGCGATTGTTGTGACGAGCGATCGCACTACACTAGGAGTAGGTGCTGGTCAAATGAACCGCGTCGGCTCAGTTAAAATTGCCCTAGAACAAGCTGGAGATAAAGCCAAAGGCGCAACTCTCGCCAGCGATGGATTCTTCCCCTTCGATGATTCTGTGAAAACAGCCGCAGCAGCAGGAATTACAGCCATTGTCCAACCAGGGGGAAGTTTGCGCGATAAAGATTCTATCATTGCTGCTAACGAACTCGGTTTAGTTATGGTCTTAACTGGTGTACGTCATTTTTTACACTAAATTATTGACCGTGAGGTGTGCAGTTTAGAAAGTGTCACATAATTTACTTGCTTTCTGATAGAAGTAGTGATATGTTTTAGTCGTGTGTGAGGAGCAAGTTAAAAATTAAAAGCGCCTGGGGTGGAAACACGGCAACACTCCCAAGCGCTTTTTAATTTGTCAGAAATTGGATTGCTTGTACAGTTTTGAAAGTGTCACAGAATTTACTTGCCCTTTGATAGAAGTAGTGATATTGTTTATTTGTGTGTGAGGAGCAAGTTGAGAATAAGAAATGTCTGGGGTGGAAACACGGCAACACTCCCAGGCATTTTTTAATTTGCACAGAGAAATTGGATTCCTTGCCATACTAGTTACAAAAATTTTGGCAATAAAAAAATCGGCTGTAGGAGCGTACAAATGTACATCGGTGTCAATCTAATTCATAATTAATAATTACTAATTCATAATTGCAAGACGCTCTCTACGAGACGCTACGCTATCAAAAGTTGGCTCTGAACCCACCACCGATTGTAGACCACGCTCATTCAAAAATTTCATTGTTGGCTCCCAAGCCATAAAATTTATGAATTATGAATTAAGTAGAGCGGTGTGAATAATTCAAGGTTTGTAGTGAGGGCTTCAGCCATCATTTGAGGACTAAAGTCCTCACTACGAACTAATCTCAAGATTTTTTACATTACTTAATCTAGTTTGATTTATTCTCACCGACTTACTTATGAATTAATAATTATTTGGTCAACTTAAGCAAAAAGTAGCTTAACTGAAGGCTTGACTTACCCGCCTGGAACTAAAGTTCTTTGGCTTTTAGCTAAAGTCTACTGAAGTAGACTAAAGATTATTGGGTATATTTCAGTCATATGAAGATGACTTGAGCTATTAGCAAGGAACTAAAGTTCCTTGCGGGACATGGCTTTTACGTTAAGTTGACACCAATGACAAATGTATGCGCCTATCAACGTGTTTGTACCAGAAATTGCTTAAATTGGCGGTGCAGTTTTGAAAGTGTCACTCACTATACCCACCTTTTGATAGAAGCAGTGATACTATTTATTTGTGTGAGGAGCAAGTTAAAAATAAAAAGCGTCTGGGGTGGAAACACGGCAACACTCCCAGGCGCTTTTTAATTGGTATGCAGAAAAAAGTTCTTGCAGATTCGCCAGAATTATTGAGATAATCACCTACAGTTAGAAATCCAGTCAACCCCACCCACAATCAGAAATCTAGGTGCAAATCAATCGCCTGACTCAACAAATTCAGTTCATCATTGAGATTGATCGATTGAAGCAAGTGATGCGCCAAACCCTACTCACTGATGGGTCACGCCGGGAAAATAGTGCGGAACACTCTTGGCATTTAGCAGTGATGGCGATCGCATTAGCAGAATATGCCCCAGAGGGTGTTGATATATTCCATGCGATCAAAATGCTGCTAATTCACGATTTGGTAGAAATTGATGCAGGTGACACCTTCTGTTACGATGTGCAGGGTAATGAGAGTAAGGCAGAACGAGAAGCACAAGCAGCGTTGCGCTTATTCGGCCTTTTGCCAGCAGATCAAGGTAGGGAGTTGCGTTTACTTTGGGATGAGTTTGAAGCAGGAGAAACACCCACCGCCAAGTTTGCCGTAGCCCTAGACCGTATACAACCTTTGTTGCAAAATCAGCAAAATGGGGGTGGAACTTTGCATATTCATAGCATTAGACGTGACCAGGTGATGAAACGATTAGCACCTGTAGAAACGGGTGCGCCGGAACTTTGGCCGTTTGTTTTGCAAGTAATTGATGGTTTTGTCGCCGCAGGATATTTGAAAGATGATACTGCCCTAATTACTTAAGATTTTCGCGCTGAAATTCTGTTCTATTTCTATCCCATCAAATGGACTGAGAACCAGCCTCCGAAATCGGTTTCGTCAAAATTTCCTTCCACTCAGATGAGGAGAGGGGTTTTACCTCTATCTGGATATCAAAACAATTACTAGCTGCGACAACCAAAGCTGCAATAATCTTTTCAATACTCAGGTTTTGGGGTAGTTGTACATTCGTAAAAGATTCTGCACCAAATACTTGCTTGAACAGTTCAGCATCGGGTTGCAAACGGATTGAACCATGTTGCAAAATTACCCCACCACGTCGCAGTTGAGCGCTACCAATGAGTTTGGCACCATCTGGCAAAACTAAATCTGCACTAGTTGCTGTGCCAAAACAGTTAGGGTTGTGGATGTAACCTCGCCCAGCCGTACCGTAATCTAATTCTACGCCAAGCGATCGCCACCCTTGAATCAAAAACTCACAAATTTTTTCGTACACCTGGAGGCGACTACCCGTCAGCCCAGATGTGATTACAGCGTAAGTTAAATCACCTTGGTGTAGCACCGCCCGTCCACCGCTAGGACGCCGCACTAAATCCAGTTTTTGCCCAAGCCAAGTTAAATGTTGCCAATATTCAGGGTATTGGCGTTGATGATAGCCGAGAGAAATGGCAGGTGGCGACCAGGTATAAAACCGCAGAGTTGGCGGATGCTTTCCAGACTGGTGCTGTTCTAGTAACCAGTGGTCAATCGCCATCTGCACATTGCCGTCTGCTTCTAGCAAAGGAATTAGTCGCCAAACCTGATTGCTATGCATCCGATGCAGCAAAAGCCGAATCTAAAATCGTTCGACTGAGCGTAGCCGTTCGCGTAGCGTTCCGCAGGAAAGTCCAAAATTCAAAATCGTTCGACTGAGCGTAGCCGTTCGCGTAGCGTTCCGCAGGAAAGTCCAAAATCCAAAATTCCTTAAGTCGCACCAAATTCAGTTTGTAAAGCTTCATCGTTATTATCAGCGATCGTTGCCACAACGGTAATCAGCCGAGACACTTCGCCAGGAGATAACTCCGCTAAGGTGCGTGTTGATATCACAACCACGCGGTTTTCAATAATACCAAAACGCGCTTCAAAAGTACTGGAGCAGTTCAACTCCAACAGATAACGCATCAGCTTAGGTTCATCTTTGGCAGGTAAATTTAGCACCGCAGACCAAACCGTTATAGTGTTTTCATCGCTTGTCCCGTTGAGTTGGACAAATACTTGCACACTTCCGTACTTAAATTTCCAGAGATAACCATTCTCTGGAGTGTGGCTAACCATCGCACTGTCATCTTGTTCCAGAGAGTCGATGACATTTTCAATTACCTCCACATGGTTGATGCTTGCCCTCTCGGCGATTAGCTCATTAATGGATTCGTTACTAGTTAGGGTTTCTTGGGGGCTTGTCATACAGATTTTTTCTCAACATACTGACTGTTTGATCTACACATACTTTATAACTTCTGGAGGCAGTTAGTTTAAGCTTACTTTTGCGGCTACTTCCCAAATGCCCATATAGCCGTAGGAATTTTTTCACCTGGGAACTGGTACTTGATTAATTACCGACGCAATTACCGCATCCATTTGTAAACCATCCAGCATCGCTTCTGGTTTCAAAATGAGACGATGACGTAGCAGTGGCGATGCAACTGCTTTAACATGATCTGGTGTTACAAAATCCCTTCCACCTAACCACGCTAGGGCTTGAGATGTCTGCAACCAAGCACCGGCGGCGCGAGGCGATGCACCCAAAGTTAAATCGGGATATTGACGCGATGTTCTCACCAACGCCAACAAATAATCAACGATCGCTTCTGATACTTTAACTTCTTTGACTGCTTGTCGTGCTTGCAAAATGTCCGCTACTGTTGCGATTGGTTTCAAACGGCTAATATCTAAACGCCGTGCTGCAAAACCCGCCTGACGATTGAGCAACATTTGCTTTTCGGCAGCTTGATCGGGGTAATCTACCACCAGCTTAAATAAAAATCTGTCTAACTGTGCTTCTGGTAAGGGATAAGTCCCCTCAAATTCCAGAGGATTTTGGGTTGCAATTACCCAAAATAAATCTGGTAATGGCAAACTTTCACCATCTAGCGTTACCTGCATCTCTTCCATCGCTTCTAGTAGCGCCGCTTGTGTCTTGGGAGGAGTACGGTTGATTTCGTCTGCTAGCAGCACTTCGGTAAATATTGGCCCTTTTTTCAAAGTGAAATTGCGGCTATTCAAGTCAAAAATATTTGTACCAGTAATATCTGAAGGTAAAACATCTGGTGTTAGTTGAATCCGGCGAAACTCCCCTTGGATTAACTGCGCCAACACTTTTACTAGTAGGGTTTTACCAGTTCCCGGTACTCCTTCCAAAATTACGTGTCCACCCGCTAGCAGCGCTACTAAGACTTGTTGTATTAGGCTAGATTGTCCGACAACTACTTGATTAAGACCTTGAGCAAGGCGAATTAAGATAGGATGGGTTTCGCTCATATTTTTTTATTGATAAGGGATTTCCAAATAAACGTAGACGCGGAGCGGCTTGCCGCAGGCTACCACAGAGACGCAGAGAACACAGAGAGAGGAGAAATAGAGAGGATTTTTGCGTCGGTTTTGGGATATTTTTTTTATTTAGAAGTCCTTAAATAACCAACGCACAAATATTATGCATAATTCCAAAAATTAATTTTGAATTATGAATTATGAATTATGAATTATGAATTTCCCTAATGTTTCTCCATTTCCCCAACCAGCTTAACAGTTCTCGTTCACTGATGGGTTGTTTGCGAGATTGTAGCTTTAAAACTGCATCTAGTTCTGCTGCACTTGCGCCTGTTTTTTCTATCCAAAAATTGATCAAGGCTTCACGTTCTAAAAGTATTTGCCCTAATCCCAAGGCTTTTTGGAGTTGTAGTTGTTCTTGTTTACCCACCATCTCAACAACAAAGTCGGCGGTATCAGCTTTCTGCAACACTCCCGCTAAAGCTTGGATGTATGCCTCGCTATTATCTACAACTGCTGTATTTAAAGCTACTGGCTTGCCAAAACGGCGATTCTGCGCCCAAATTAGCAGCAATAGCAGGATACCTACTTGCAGTAATATTGGAAATAAAGGAGTTTTAGCAAAAAAACTAGATAAATCTCCTTCGCTTTCTTTCTTCCTGACATCGGCATCTTTATAGCCGTGGATGTATTCATCGACAAATACTGTGTTACCTTTTTCAGTTACTAAACTGGCTAGATACTTGAAATTACTTAAATAATCTTGGTAGGCGTTGGCGGCTAAATAAGGAGTTGTAGAAAAAATCACCTTTCCTTTTTTGTAATTTTCTTCCCAGACAACAGCACCAAAGCGATCGCCTAAATCAACTTGCTTTTGGTTAGCTTTTTTATATCGTCTACGTGTATCAATTTTAATATCACCTTGGGGAGATTTTTGCATGGTGCTAAACTCCGCTTCTGTAACCCGCGCCCCCGCACCCAAAATTACCAAAGTATTTCCTTTTTCTACCCATTCACGCTCTTGACTATCCAGCGTCGTCTGCCTTGGATATCCGCTTACCTGTAGCAAGGTAACAGGGTTGTTATCTGGCTGAATGTCACTAAAAGGCTTTTGCCAGCGTTTGATAGAAATTCCCTGCTGTTGCATAAAAGCATACCAAGCACCATAGCCATCGGAGGCGCGATTATAGGTAGAGCCAGTGTTAATTTTAGTATTATTGGGAGCCGCAAACAAACTCAGTAAAACGATCGCACCTAGTGCGATCGCTCCTATCCAAGCAAGGCGATTTGAACGTTTCATTGCGTTTGAGTATCACTATAATCACTTTGTTTCAGTATCACTAGCGTTAATACTTACTTATTTTTCAGGTAAAGTCAAAAATATAATTAATCTTATTTCAGTTTCCCAGCACTACGCGCTCTCTATATATGACTGCGAACTATGAGATATTACGGTATTCCCAAGAAAGCTTTCAGAGCAGTTTTATACCTCTTCTTCAACCGCTTGGAGACTAAACCACCTTGCTGAATCTGTGTAATAACAGCCATCGAACAAGTCCCTTTCGGAATAGGGCTACCAATGGTAATCAAACCAGCTAGTTGAGTAGCATCCATCTCACGAGCAAACTGATAAGCTATTACCGACTCATGGACTATAAAGCTTGGTGTACCTGAACCTGGTAGGAGAACACAGGAAGTTTCAGAATTGGGTCTGCGGGTAGTGACATTGACGAATAGATAGTTGCTTTCAGAAGTTTGTGCAATTGCGATGTAGAGGTGTTCATTGTTGGGAGGCGTATCCAGCAAAAACGCATCTCCCAAATTAATGGTGATGCTAACCATTCAAAACCCCATCTAGATATGCTTCTCGAATAGCTTCTTGCTGAATTTCCTCGATTTCCTCGTCACTCTTGCCCACATTTTTGAGGATATCCTCTACCGAAATCGGAATGGCAGAGCCATGAGGGTTTTTCCACTCTGGAAGGTCATGAGTCCACTCAGCAACTTCAAAAGGGTCAAGATGCCCAAAAGTTTCATAAACCTGCTGAATGATTTCCTCTTCCTCTTCACAAAGGTCTTCGTCTCCTGGATCATGCAATAAGGAAACATGATTTTCATCACGAGGAGAAATGAATTTAGACCAGAGAGGTAAGGCATCATCAACCGGCTTCCCCTTGATTAAGTCATAAACGCCGCTAAGTACAGGGCCGTAATCCATCGACACATAATGATCACCAGTAATCGGTTGTTCCATGCGTTTCAATGCAACACGGTCAGCTATGTAAAGCATCTTAAGTAAGCTTAAATACTTCATAGGCTTACCATGCAGCTTTAAGAGTACTGCTGCGGCTTCAACGGCTTTCTCAGGATGAAACCGAAACTGGATTAGCATAAGCATTCTGAAGCGATCGCTTCACACTAGTACAATTTTATTGTAAACCCTGGCGATCGCTGACACATTACCAAGGGCAGAGCAAATGATCATTCTCGGTAATAAACAAGATTAAACTCGTTGTCATTTCCATGCTGAACATGAAAACAACAACGAGAATAAAAACCTACCTAACCCCTTTTTGCAGGCAGGTTTAACGAGGATATTATGGCTATTTAACCGCACATAATATCACTCAAATTGCACAAGCGATCGCCCCGATACAATAATGAAACCGACAGAATCAAGCCTCAGAAGGGGCTGGCGAATTCCCTCTAGAATGGCTGCATTTAAAGCAGTTTCTATCTTCAATTCTTCAGCTAGTGCATTATCCCAACTTTGCTGGTTTAGACGTAGGCGTAATTGTTCTACTCTATTGTCTAATTTCTTTTCGGCAACAGTAGCGCAACTTTGGCATAACTCAATAAAATCGGGACGATTTGAGAGTAATTCCGAAGAAGTGTTACGCACTTGATAACAAAAATTTTGCCATTTACTAGAGTCAACAAAATCGTCAATAATTCCTAAGCGCTCTTTTGCCAGATTGTAATCTCTTCCTTGATTATTGTTTTTATCTTTATATGAACGTTGCAAAATACTTAAGATTGCTTTATCCTCAACAACACGTATTTGCTCGTTGCGACCATCAACATAGATAGTTTCTATAATTGGCGGAAATAGAGCATCAACACGTCGCTGCAAGATTTTGAATTGAGAATTATCTAGTTTGTAATCGGTTAAAACTTGTTTGACATTTTTTAAATTTGTTTCGACTACATAATTACATTGGAAACCGAACCACTCCTTCCCTTCTTTCGCATCCCAAGATGCATCAGTGCGCCACATCGCAAAGGCTTCACCTCGGTCATCCCAGTTTATATAGTTTAAGAGTGCTTCTACAAATCCTTCCCCAATCCGAAAAAGTTTAACACCAGAATTCTGATTTGCTACCCGGCGATTATAAGTACCAAATTGGTCTAAAGAACTATCAGCAAAACGGTTTTTTAACTCATTTATGGGAACCAATGTCCGCGTTGTCGGTTGATAACGTCGCATCTCTGATGAATCTGGATTATTTTGTCCCCTGAATCCCAGCGCGTCACAAATCCAGCCTTCAATTGCTCGTTTAATTTCTAGATGACGAGCATCGTAATTATCTAAATCTTGAAAATATTCGGTGGCAATTTCATCGTTAGCATCAATTTCATCTAGAGTATTTTGTTCGCTAATTTTCACTATTTCCGTTTCAATTTGCGACTGAATTGGCTCAATCATCTCTAATAATCCAGCCGCACTTGATTCAAACAAAACTGTTTCTAATTCGGCAAGTTTCTCATCCACATAAAACTGGAGACTGGCAATTGATTGTTGGAAAATACCAAACCCATCTTTCAATACTTTATACCAAGCATTGTGAGGGCTATCTTCCAAGTAGGGGCCAATTAAGGCACTAGATTGGATGCCAATTTTGCTGCCAATGCGGTCAAGTCTGCCAATTCTCTGTTCTAATTGATTAGGCGACCAAGGAAGGTCAAAATGAATTAACCAATCGGCAAACTGGAGGTTACGCCCTTCTTCTCCAGAGCGATCGCATACTAGAATAAAGCAGTTTGGGTTATTCTTGAACCTATTTAAGCCTTCCTCAACTTTGTCTGGTGATTCTCCAAATTGATGGCTAGCTACTGTCTCTGTACCAAAGATATTAGACAAATACCGGACAACTTCTGCACAAGTTTGCACAAAACTGGTAAATACAATAAATTTGGGCAGAATATCACCAGAAATTGGTCTCTTGATTCTCTGCTGTATTCTCGTAATGAATTCGTTTTGATTCTTGCGGACGTTTGCGGGAATTTTGAAGTATATACCTAGCTGATTCAGCAGCACTGTTTTCAAATTTTCCGTCCGTTCACCGTCCTCTTGAGGTTGACGAATAATTTTTAGTAAGGATTGCAGAATCTCTTCTTCGCCTGAGAATTTGGGGGTTGTAGTTAATAGGCGAATATCATCTTCTTTAAACTCCTGGATGAGCTTAGTATTAGGTTTACCACTTAAACGTGCGGCAATTACCTGCTCTAAAATGCCTAACCAAGTACCAGAAGCTAGAAATAACAGCAGAAAGATTCGCTGATATTGTTTTTCACCAGGAGCGACACTACGCCATTGATTGAGGAGTTCGTGGATATCAGGCGATCGCTCGTCTAAATCATACTCTTCTTTCGGCGTAAAATTACGGTCAAATATCACATCTTCCACAGCAGCGCGACGGTTGCGAAGCATTCGGCGGTGTAGTCGATAGATATCGCTGACGTGGACGCGAATCGCTTGGACGATTTGCTCTTGCTCAGTAGAATTTGCTTGTAAACAATTTTCTAAATCATCCGCCAGCTTCAGTAAATACTTATCCTCAGCAAAGAGGTTTCGCAATTGCTGCAAGTTACTTTTGAGAACAAGAGGTTCTGCACCTTCTTTAAAAGAAAGTAAAAGTTTACCAATTTGCTGACGGCTTTCAACTTTGGCGCGAAAACCTGCTAAATCATCAAGTTTATAGGTTGTCGGGTCGAGCAAGTGCAACATTGCCAGAAAATCCTGCTCATGATTGAGAACAGGAGTGGCAGATAATAAAAGTAAGCGATCGCTTTTATGAGCAATATTTTTGCAAGTCTCAAAACGCTGGCGCACTGCTGCATCCTTAGAGGTTGCCATTGCTGCAATGTGATGGGCTTCATCTAAAATTAAGCAGCCTATCCTCGCTTTCAGGTTAATTTTATGAATATCTTCAACCGCCAGCACCGCTACCCGTTTGGGAAAATGGGAGATGTAAAACTTGTTTTCTAACTCAGTTTGCCATTGTTTGAGCAAATATTGCGGAACTATGATCACCGCACCTTTTTTCGGTTCATCGAGAAGAAATTGACGCAGAATCGTACCCGCTTCGATGGTTTTTCCAAGTCCCACCTCGTCTGCTAGCAAGTAGCGTTGAATTGGATCTTCCAGTACCCGCCGCACTACTTCAACTTGGTGAGGATAAAGATTAATATTTGCTGAAATCAGTCCCGTCATCCCGCGACTGACAGCGCGTTGCTGAATCAAGGATTTCACGAAAGCCAGCCTTTTGTCGTGGAAGTAAGGCGTTTCGTGACCCTTCATCGCCAGAGTTTCGATGGGGTTTGTGTTGGGTAAATTGCAACGAACGTAAATGTCTTCTTCAGTAGCGATCGCAGTTTTCTTATCTGGCAAATCAATTTGATACATTTCTGTATCTTCATCCCAGATGAAAATTCTGCCAACTATCCATTTATCCTGGGTTTGGGACTTGATATAGCATCGAGCTTGTGGTTCAAGCCTGACTTGAGAGAGCGAATTTAAAGGTAAAGTTTTTTGCAGACGTTGGCCTATGGAGCAGAAATACTCAACGTTCGCATTAGTATCAGATATTTCCGTAACTTTTCCTATACCCAAATAGTTATTCTGGGACTGTACTAATAAACCGAGCTTAATCATAGAACCAGTCCCCTGAACACACTAAAAGAACCTTCCAGACTAGTTTCTTCACCTATATCTGGCAGTTTTGTCGATCAATATTATAGATAATAAATTGGTATTACAGTTTTTGTTATGGCGATGTCTACGATGGGCGTAGCTGCGGCTCCACCACAGCCAATTAGTAAAATC
Organism: Nostoc sp. JL33; assembly: GCF_017114985.1. Lineage (GTDB taxonomy): Bacteria > Cyanobacteriota > Cyanobacteriia > Cyanobacteriales > Nostocaceae > Nostoc. The sequence continues at coordinate 56,873 of NZ_JABXKP010000049.1, forward strand.
AGCCCAAAGGTTGATTTTCGTTCTAAAAGTTTACCTCAGCAAGCTACACCTCCTACTCATCATTTTCTCAAGAGTCTTTGGCTGGGAACGCTCCTCATTGAGGCTCCGCCTCCCTTACTCGCAGCAGCCCAATAAGCAGCATTTCCAGCCTCTGACTGGAAACGTTATATCTTGCACCTGCCTATCCCGCCTGAGAATAAATTCTCTTTTCTTATAGCCCAAGTCCACTAAGCGTGGACTACAACCCTTACTTAGTCTTCAATAGACAGACTTTAGCTATAAGCCTGGTGAATTCATTTTGAGGCGGCCGTGGGGACTGGTGCAAGTTCTGAGAAACGAAGTTTTAAAGGAGTTTTAGCTTAAGTTGACACCCATGAGCAATGTTCTCTACAACACATGAGATTCAATTAAATAAAAACTCCTCTAAATTCACATTCGTTAGTAAAGTTTTGCGTAAGGGACTTCCAACAAATAAATTACCCAATATTGTGGGGTGGGCCGAAAAGCCCGCCCGTATAGAAAGGCGGGCTTTTCGGCCCACCCCACAAGAAGTAGTTGAGTATTTTTTTATTTGGAAGTGCCTAAAAGCGTAGCATTTTTAAATGCACAGAGACGCATTGCCATTGCAGAGTATTGCCAAATTTAATTTGCTACGAATTTATCAGATGCTGTACTTAGCTGATCATGTGGTGCAACAGATTTAAGCTTTGGCTTGATAACGCCACGATACAATTAAGATCAAGTACCTTTATTTACTATGAAGAAAATCAGAGACAACACAATTAAGTTAAATCAATTTTTAAAGTTAATGGGTATAGTGCCAACTGGAGGTCAAGCCAAGTTGATGATTCAAGGTGGCGATGTCCAAGTAAACGGTATGCTGGAAACCCGACGAGGGCGGCGACTAGTACCAGGTGATAAAGTAACAATAGAAGGACAAACTTTAGAAGTGAATTTGAACAACAATGAAGACCAAGACGTAGTAATAGATTTTACCGAACAAACCGAGTAAAGGGTTTTTATCCCAGATTTAAAAGTTCTTCTTTTGCCTTGTGAGTAATGCTGCAAATTTCCAACAAAGTTATTATCCCACAGAGTGATATTGAAATTAGTGCGATTCGTTCGCAAGGAGCGGGAGGCCAAAATGTGAATAAGGTTTCCACTGCGATTCACTTGCGTTTTGATATTGGGGCTTCATCATTACCAGATTATTATAAACAACAGCTTTTAAAGCTGAATGATCGACGCATCACCCAAGAAGGAGTTGTCGTAATCAAAGCCCAGGAACATCGAAGCCAAGAGAACAATCGGGAGTCAGCATTGAAACGACTTCAAGAACTCATTCAAAGCGCAGTTGTAGTGACAAGAAAACGCAAACCCACCAAACCAACTCGCAGTTCTCAAAGAAAGCGCCTTGACTACAAAAGTAAGCGCGGACAGGTTAAGTCTAACAGAGGGCAGGTGAGCGAATAATTATTAATTCATAATTCATAATTCATAATTGTTGGTACAGAGCAAATCATTTTATTGATGGAGAAAAATAAATTTTTAACCTTTGGCGCTCAATTTTATTGCAAAATCTTACCAGAGAATTAAGACTAATTCCTTCTATGGACTGTGGTCAAGTTCATGACTTAGTTGGTTAGCTTGATAGAAACTATTAAAGGTGAAAAAGATGAATAAGACATTACTAACGATTTTGATGCTTGCACTCTTACTCTTATTCATCATCTCTCCCTTTGCTGCCCTTGCTAGTCTAATGCTGATAGTGTTAGTTTCCGCGTTTTTCTCTTTACTAGGAAACTTGTTCCAAGCAATTATTGGTGGCGATACCATTTCAAATAAACCTTGAAACATATAAATTTCTCGTAGGGGCATAGAGAAAAAGCTCATTGGTGTCAACTTAAGTCAAAAAGCTCATTGCACAGTCATTTTACCCCACACGCCAGGTGCTTCTCCCTACAGCCCTGCGGGCATCCTACGGCAGGCACTAGCCACGCGCGTGAGGGAGAAGGGGAGACGCGCAATTTCCAAGTCGGCAGAGCGCAAGGGCGCACTGGCTCCCCTTAATCCCCTCCCCGTGAACAAAGAGGGGAGATTTTGTCGCAAGACAAAAGCGGGGTGGGGTTGCGAGGGCATAATTAGTAATTGAGTGGACTTGGTATAACGCAATTTGCTTGGGTTTCACGTTAAGTTGACACTAATGAGCTTTTTCTGTGCCCCTACCAACGTACTTGTATCATTATTAAAGTGAAACGGTATGACACCAACCCTAAAAGGTCTTAGGCAGTGCGTTATGGCGTTAAGCCTAACGCACCCTACAAGCGACGAACTTTGAGCTTAAAAATCAATTTTCATCTTGAAAGAGATACCACCAACTCGGTTGGTTCTCTCACTGTCAGCAAAAACTTCCTAGCCAAATCCTTTATTAAACTCACGGCTGTTTAAGGTAATTTACTCAGTGGTGTGGCTAAACCGTCAATACTGACGTGATTTCTCTGCTGTTGAAATTCTCGAACTCCTTCTTCGCCTTTTTTACTAGCCCAGTTTACTAAAGTTTGGCGCTGACCTTGATATTTATAAAGTGGTACGCCAAAACCACAGGAAGTCTGTATTTTTTCAATGTCAGCGATGATAATTTGACGAGTTCCAGGAATCGGCACAAACAAAGAGTACAAGGAGTCCCAATCTGGAGAACTCGGTAAAATCGTCTTTCCTTGACCGTAAAGACGGAGGATACACGCGGGTTCCTCAAAGGCGCAAAACATGAAGGTTATCCGCCCATTTTCTTGCAAATGGGCTGATGTTTCGTTACCACTGCCTGTAAGGTCTACGTAACCTACTCGGTTGGGTGAGAGGATGCGAAAGCAGTCCAAACCTTTAGGAGACAGGTTAACATGATCCGTAGGACTCAAGGGTGCAGAACCAACAAAGAAAAGGTGTTGGGCTGCAATAAAGTCTTGCAGTTGCTCAGTAATACAGTCAAAAAATTTAGACATAGACTGTTTGATTTATATTTGCAAATTTTTCATGTTCTCAGCCTATGTCTTGGTTAAATATCTAGCAAGACCTAATTGCCGATGTTTGAGCACAAGTGGCTGATCATAAGGGAGTGGGGAGTGGGGATTGGGGAGTATTAGCGCTCTTTTATGATTCTCACCAGATAAAAATCAGAAACCTTTCTTGTGATTAGTTTTTATAAATCTAGACGTAGGCGTAGGTTGGATTGAGGAACGTAGCTCGCTTCCCGCAGGGTAATCCAACACCAAGAATCGTTGATTTTATTGGGTAACACGAATGTTCAACCCAACCTACAAATATTTTATTTTTTCAGAGTAATAAAAGAGCGTTAGGAATTTTTACTGTCTCATATACCGACTAGCCATTTGCATGGCATCAGCGATATCGACATCACCATCGCCGTCAGCATCCAAGAAAGAATTCAGTACGGGATTGCCGCCAGCTTGGGGATTGTGAGCATTTGCACCTGAGTGCAAAAAATTCAGCACCAAAGGTACTGCTAAAGGCAGTATTTGTTGAACTATACCAGCATCCAATCCAGTGCGCTGGGCAGCAACCTCAGCTACCTGCTGTTGTATCTGAGGAGAAAACAGCGAATTGACGGCTTCGGGGTTAGGTGAAGTACCAGCATATTGATTCACTAGACTTTGTGCGGCTTCATTACCATCTGTGGCTTGCTTGTCTTGTAAAGCAGAACGCACTTGACCACCCACAATTGACAAAACTGATTGGATGGTAGACGGGTCTGCGCCTGTGCGATCGCTCAGTTGTTGTACAGTGTTAACAATATTTCCCAGCTGACCTAAGCTGCCCTGTTGATTAGGATTAGCGACGGCACCAAGAATTTGATCGAAAAGTCCCATAAGTTTGTTTCTCTGTTTGTTCTCAAAAAGCTTGCCAAAACTGGTTTGAAGTCTTTTGTGTAGGCGGACTTTTGTAAGTCTACTAAAAGATTACAACAGGCAATGGCAAGTAATTTTACCCTGATGTTTTTCTAGCACAATCTGATATACGCTCGCTAGCCCCAGACGAGTATAACGCACCTTACGAAAGTGGTAGGTTCTCAAGTCTAAGATCCTACCTAAACTACTTGAAATAGTCACTGGTTTATTACCTGGAAATTATTAGCTTTTCGCTGTTCGGCTAAAAACTCGATAGTATAGCCATGTACTAGTTTCCTTTAAGGGAAACAGCAGATAGGTAAGAGGATTTATCGTCACAATAATATTTCGGAAGTCTCGCCGTGCCAAAAATAAGATACCACGAGCAACTTGCTGTGCAGACATCACTCCATAGGGATTGAGTTGACTCTTAAACGGGCCAAGAATTAACTTACGAATTACACAATCCGCGTCCAATCGCTTCAGGGTAACAATATCTCCTAGCGCTCGTTTGCTGAGTTCATAAAGCGGACTTAACGCTGGAGACACCTCAGCCTCAGAAGTGTTTATCCAGATTTCCTTCGTTGCTTTTGCTTGTGGCCCTGTTACAGTTGTCAAAAATATATCCATCAACCGCAATGCTGAAAAGGTATTCACCTCATAGGAGGAGTTGATAGCCTCTGCTGTGCGGCTGGTGTAGACATTGACCCCGTGGTTGATAATTAAAATATCTACTTTCTCTAAACTATTCCTCAGATTGGCTTCATTGCCCAACTGCCAGGGAACCACCTTCACCCCAACTTGCTCTACTAATTTTTCTGGATTAGTGGTTAATGCGACGACTTTAGCATTATTATTTACAAGTTCAGCCGCTAATGCTTGCCCCAACGCTCCTGATGCTCCAGTTAAAGCGACGGTTTTACCCTTGAGAGACAGTCCTGTGCCAAGAATTTTATCCACTAAGGGAAACACCCCACTGTAGTAAGCGTTGACATCATCAAAATGATGCCGCCAATGATAAGACCGATTCACCCACCAAAAGGATGGAATTGTCTCTAAAGGGCCGGGTAGGTGGTTGTAGTCTGTATCAATTTTTCCCTGAAAATACCGCACAGACGCGCCATATAAGAAGGTGCAAGCATAAGCTACTCCCAGCCATAACCCCATTTGCTGGACAATTAAAGCTATGACTACCAATACCACCAACAGTAGACTCGACTCTAAAATGTCGTGATAAAGCTGGGATTCTTGATAAACTTTCAGAGAAACTATCGATAAATCCCGGCGATAGGCCATGTGGTGCTTGTTGTGCCATTTTGCAAGCCAATTGACTTGGTGACACAAAGCATGGTAGCTGTCTCTCAAGACCTCAGCGAGTAAAACTGAAAAAAGCCCCCAACTAGCAAACTGTAAGCTGGCATTTAGCCAAACCCAATTAATTTGTAATCTTGCTTCAATTGCAATCAAGTTTTCAGCTAGCATTTTTATCATGTTTGTCTATAGTAGGGAGAGATGGTAACAATTCAAAATTCAAAATTATTGCATTAAAGACATTTTGCCTACGGCACGCTCTTTGCGTTCAGACTCTTATTTAAACCCTTTAATTTATGGTAAAGTTACTTTATCAGCAACGCTAGCAATTTTCTATGTGTCCTAATTACGAATTACGAATTTTTTAATAGACACCGTGAATTTAGCTGACCACACCAGCGCGAAAAATTTGTTCTGCGGTTAAATTCAACTCTGGAAAAGTTGGTGATTGGATACGGTCATTACCTCGAAATTTATTAATTAGATACTCACCTTCCTCCAAACAGCAAACCAAGATAGTAGGTTGTTTTGGCTTGCCAATGAATTCCCTACCGCCTAATGCGGCATAGTCCACAATCCAGTATTCAGAAATTCCCATTTGTTCATAGTCAGCGTATTTTTTGTGGTAATCATCACGCCAATTAGTACTCACTACCTCTACTACTAAAGAAATAGATGCGGCTTGGCTAACAGTAGATGCTTTTTTCCATAGAGGCTCGTTTACTAAATTAGGCTGATTTAATATCAGGACATCTGGTGAATAAGCTGATTCGTTTTCAAGTGGTTTGACAAATACTGTTTTTGGGATGAGATAGGGAAGATTTAATCGGTCTAATTCAACACTAAGTTTTCTAACTAAAAATCCAACGACCTCTTCATGATCACCTACTGGTTGTGCCATCTCAACAATTACTCCATCATGTAGTTCATAACGCCGTTGTGGGTTGTCTGGGTATTGAGCAACAAATTCATTGAATGTAACTAGTTTGCGTAAGGCTTGAATCATGGCTTTATTCCTGAAAGCAAAACTGATATGAGGGTGAAGGAGGTAGGCGGGAGAAAAAAGACTTATTTTAAGCGTATTGCAATTCTGAGGCTTGTTAATCTTTTGAACTCAGTTAATGAGTCTTTGGACTGGATGAATCCACCTTTGATCCTGGTTATAAGTCTAATAAGCCGATCGCCTTGACTAATTCCTCTGGATCTACAGGCTTGGAAATATGCAGTTGAAATCCGGCAGCGATCGCTTGCTGATGATCGATCTCGCCAGCATAGGCAGTTAAGGCGATCGCTGGAATTGTCCCGCCTTCCTCTGGTTCCAGACTCCTCACCTGTCGCATCAGCATATAACCATCCATTTCTGGCATACCGATATCGCTAATGATCAGATTTGGCTGGGATTGACTCAGCGCAGTTAAAGCTGCAATGGCTGAGGCTGCAAAGATAACAGTTGCACCATATTGCTCTAGCATAAAGGGCAAAAATTCTCGCATATCTGCATCATCATCCACCACGAGAATCTCTAAGCCAGACAAGGGCAAGGACTGAGCCGCTACAAGTGAGGAGTTATCTTTTGCATCCTTGATTCCTTTGCTTTCATCGTGTAAGCATGGAAGTCTGACGGTGAAAGTTGCTCCTTTACCTTCGCCCAGACTTTCTACTTGAACAGTTCCCCCGTGAAGTTCTACGAGATGGCGGACGATCGCTAATCCTAAACCTAAACCGCCAAAATTTCGAGTTGTGGCACCGTCTGCTTGACGGAAATAATCAAAGACATAAGGTAAAAACTCAGGTGCAATCCCCTTTCCTGTGTCAGTGACGCAGATTTGTAGCTGTGAGCCGACTTGCTCTAATTTGATTTTTACCTCTCCCCCCGTGGGAGTAAACTTAATCGCATTAGAAAGGATATTCCAAATGACTTGTTGCAATCGATTGGCATCGCCTAAAACTTCCCCTACACCAGATTCAAAAATTGTTTGAATCTGGATAGACTTAGCCTCCGCCGATAAACGCACTGTCTCGATCCCAGCTTCAATGACTGATACCAAATTAATCTGATCGAAGTTGAGATTAAGTTTACCCTGAAGGATGCGGGAAACATCAAGCAAATCTTCAATCAATTGAGTTTGTAACTTGGCGTTGCGCTCAATGGTTTCTATGGCGCGATCGCTTGTTGCTTGATCAAGCTTGCGGGTTCGCATCAGTTTTGCCCAACCCAGAATCGGGTTAAGCGGTGTTCTCAATTCATGGGACAGCACGGCTAGAAATTCATCTTTGATACGATTTGCTGATTCCGCAGCGCTTCGTGCCGTTCGTTCAGCTTCATAGAGATGGGCACGAGCGATCGCTTGGGCGCATTGTTGAGCAACAGCCAAGATAAACGCTTGATCTTCTCCACTAAGTAGTTGGAGTTTGGCAAATCCCAAACTTATACCGCCAACTGCCCAACCCTCTACCATCAATGGAATAGAAATCCAGCTATCAAAGTTATATTGGGCGTAAATTTCTGCCAAATGCGGGTAACGAGCAACCCGATTTTCTGTTGTTTCAGCCCAAATAGGTTTCCCAGTCCGCACAGCTTCTGCCAAGGGAGAGGGTGAATCGATTGGAAAATACCGCCAAGTGTCCAGCAAATCTTGGTTATAGCCAACCGCACGCACAATTTCCAGTTCAGTTTTACTTTCATTCAGCAAGGCGACGAGGGCACAACTGGCTCCCAAGGCAGCCATGCTCTGCTCTACAATGACTTCAGATACTTGGGCTGGTGTCAGCGATTCTGAAAGGGCAGCCGTGATCGATTGCAGACGGGCAATGCGCTCTAAGGCTCGCTCTGCTGTTGTTTGTGCTTGCTGCGCTTCTTGGTAAAGGCGGGCATTATCGATGGCGATCGCAGATCGATGGGCAATATCTTCCGCTAGTGACAAGTCAGCCGTGCTGTAACGACGTTCTGATTCAGCAGTCACAAAGGAAATAGCACCAAAAATCCGTCCACGTGCCATCAATGGCAATATTATACATGACTTTAAACCAAGTTCACGCAGAATCCGCAGATATTCTGGATCTGCGTTGGCAAAGCCCGTCGTAGACATCGCTGCTGCTAGGGCTGCATCGGAAATTTCAGCTACCATTTCAGCAACTCCTGTACGCAGCACTTCCGGCACACCTCCAGGTGCATCTAACTTTCTCGGATAAAGCTGATAAAGTTGCCAACCGAGTTTAACTTTCTCTGGATCACGGTGGGCAACTGCTACCCGATTAATTGATTGATTGTCTTGCAGGAGATCAACGCTGCACCAATCGGCGAAGTAAGGCACAACTAGGTTTGCCACAGTTGCTAGCGTGCTTTCGTAATCGAGAGAAGAGGCGAGTGTTGTACTGACTTGAGCCAAAAATGCTGCTCGTTCTTGATCGGCTTCTGCTTCTTGTCGGGCGGTTTGCTCTTGAATCAGTTGGATACGTTCGGCTTCAGATTGTTTGCGCTCGGTGATATCAAGCACAACACCACTCATGTGTGTAGCTTTACCAGCTTCGTTAAAAAAGGCTTTTCCCCGACAGGCTGCGTAGCGGATACTGCCGTCATCTTGAATAATTCGATATTCTAAATTATGCTCCACGCCTTCTGCGATCGCTCGACTCAACGATTGAGCTAGCAATTCTCGATCATCTGGATGCAGGCGGGCTAAAAGTGCTTCGGAGGTGCCAGCAAAGGTTGCAGGTGTTAACCCAAATAGTTGATAAATTTGCTCATCCCAGTCAAAGCGATCGTTGGTAATATCCCAACTCCAAACACCAATTTGAGCAGATTTTAACGCCAGATTGAGTTGTGCTTGGCTGTCTTCTAGACCTTGATAAAGACGAGCATTTTCTAGAGAAATGGCAATTTGAACTGTCAAGATTTCCAGTACCGAAAGTTTTTCCTGTGTAAAGGCACTGGAAATCAGATTGTTTTCTAAATATAAAATACCAAGTAATTTCGACTGACGAGCGATCGGCAAACAAAGTACAGATTTAGGTTGGTTTTGAATTACATACTCGTCTTTTGAAAACAGATTCTGCTCAGTGGCATTCTGTAAAATCACTATTTCTTGAGTTCGCTGCACATAATTCAGTATTGATTGAGGAATAATCTGTGAAATTTCACCTGCTAATATAAGTCGAGAAATATTCAGCTTTTCTGCTTGGGGATTAACCTTAGCTTCTACTTCGATCACCATATTTTGCTCGTGTTCAAGCAACAAATAACCGATTTCTGCTCCTGCTTGCTCGATGACAATTTGCATTAATGTTTTCAACAACCGTGAAAGAACAATTTCACTAGATATGGTTTGAGAGGCTTTCACTACTGATAAAAAGTCTAGATGTTCGCCTGTAGTGAAAAACGTTCCGTTAGAGACAAGCTGTTGTGGTAATAGCTGAGGATAGGATTCTTCGAGGTGCTTAACTTTAGCGATCGCCTCCCAGCGCACATAGGCATTTTTAGCTGCTTGTAAGTAGGTTTTGGCAATTAATTCAAACTCTCGCTCCAAGTAAAACTTAGCACATAGCTCATTAGCTAAAGCTTCATATTGCACAAATCCCTGCTCACGGGCTGAAGCAATTGATTGCTCATACAAGCGCATTGCTTCCAAGTCCCTACCTTCAATCCGAGCTATTTCAGCAGCTACTAATTGAGACTTGTTTAAGAAGTTTGCAGGGCAGTGGTTAGCCCAGTATTGCAATTGCTGCTGATGGGATTTTAGGATTTGTAAAAACTCTTCTTGCTCTTGAGAAGTTACTGTTGGATAAATAGCCGTTAGAGTCAGTGAGTAATATAAAACATAATCTGTTTCAATCAGTAATGCCAGTGTCGTAACTGGTAAATTGGACAATTTTAAGCCATACTTAAGTGCTTCTGCATACTGGCCATAGGTAAAAAAAATAATTAATTTTATAATGTGATAAAAAATAATTCCACTGACAAAACCTGCATCTGTAATAATAGATATAGCGCGTGATTCATTAAATTCATCATTACTTAGAGTTAGGTTATGGTGAGTCAGTCCACGCAGATTCATCAGTAGCATCTGCTGTAATCTGATTGTCTGATAGACAGCCTCATGTTTAGACTGACGGGCGAATGCAGTATATTTTTCTAGAAATTTGTATGTTTCTGTAAGTGGAAAACCTAACTGGATAATTTGCCACGAGCTTTGATAACCATTGTAGTTCGCCATCGTCACATCACCTGCTTCCACACAGCCGATAAATCCCTGCTCTAAAAATGGAATATCGGTAGAAATATGGTTACGCCAAACGTTAATATGACTTCCATGAATGTGCAAAACAACTCCTCTAAGTTTCAAGCCATGCAACTTTTCATTTAATTGAATTGTCATCTCGGAAAATGCGTACCCTGTAGGTATATCATGGAAGATGGAAACCAACAACATGGCATACATGCTGTAGGCAAAACAAGAATCTTCCGTATTCCCAAACTTGAGTGAGTAGTTAACTGCTTTAAGTACGATTAAGGGAAAGAGATGGGGTCTACCAAGATAAGTAGGTGGCCACAAAGCTGTCAACAGACTAATCAGTGTCTTAATATTTGGATCTTCGCTCACCGGGGCATTAATTAAATCAGATACTTGTCTCTCACCTAAATTTATTAATACCTGGTTTTTCTCAATAGCGATCGCACTTTGCACTTCCTGATTTGAATCAGGAAATGTTACCCCAAAAAGTTTTAAAGCTTCTAATCCCGATGTCAGCGTTTCTTCATACCTACCTGCAACTTGGTAGAGTCTGATTTGCAGCATATAAATATTAGATTTATCCACAGAGGATGCTGCTTTAATAAATAGTAACTGAAATAATTCTTCCGCTTGCTCTAAATTCCCTGTTAAGAATTCACACTCAGCCCGTTCTCTAAATAAAATAAATGTTTGCTCATATTGCTCAACCCAGGCATTTTCAGCTAAAATATTCATGGCAACACTAAAAAATATTTTAGCAGTAGTGTAGGCTGTATAAGCTTTTGCCTTTTTACCAGCGATTAAATTCAATCGCACCAATTCATTTTTTTCTGTTTGTTCAATAATCAGATCACCCGCTAGATTTAGTTGATTTACTAAATCAAAAATTTGCTCATTCACTTGTTCAAGACTCGCATTTCTGAGCAAAATTCGCCCAATCTTCAGGTGAACAGCCGACTTTGATTCATCGGCAATTAAGGCATAGGCAGCTTGTTGAACTCGGTCATGGTAGAAACGATACTTTTTCTCAACACTTTCATCTGGCTCAATGGAAATAATTAATCCTCTTAAAATTGCTTCAATAAGTGCATTTGCCGTTTCTTCAATAGATTGTTCACCAACGATCGCTAAAATTTCTAAATCAAAGCGATTACCAATACAGGAGGCTAACTTTAGGACTTGTTGAGTTGCTTTTGGTAATTTTTGCATCCGCCCAATCATCAAACTGACAATATTATCTGTAATACCTTGAGCTTCAATCTCAGCTAGATTCCATTGCCACCCCCCTTTACTTCCCCCCTTGCTAAGGGGGGATTGAGGGGGGTAAAAATTTAGTAGATTTTCTTGATGCAGTGTTTTGAGAAATTCATTCACAAAAAAAGGATTACCGTCAGTTTTTTGGATAATTAATTCAGCAAGGGGTGCTGCTTGTTCTGGTGAACTATGTAAGGTATCAGAAATCAACTGATTTACATAGGCAAGATTCAACGGTGCAAGAATAATTTCAGTCGTTCTTACCCCATGTTGCCGAACCTTCTCTATCATCAAATTGAAGGGATGCACAACATCCACTTCGTTATCTCGATACGCTAAAATGAAGCAGAGATATTGGATACTAGAGCCAGTAATAATAGTTTGAATTAAATTCAAAGTAGCGCTATCTGCCCACTGCATATCATCCAAAAAAACAGTGAGTGGATGCTCTTTTTGAGCAAAGACGTTGATAAAATTCTGAAACACTAAATTAAATCGGTTTTGAGATTCAGCAGGCCCCAACTCTGGTATAAAAGGCTGTTCTCCAACGATTAGTTCAACTTCTGGAATTACATCTGTGATTAGTCTACCAGTGTTACCTAATGCTGCTTGTATTCGCTTTTTCCAGGTAGCAAGTTGAGCTTTAGGTTCAGTTAAAATTTGTCGAGCCAGTGTTTGAAAAGCTTGAACAATAGTGGAATAAGGAATATCTCGTTTGTACTGATCAAACTTCCCACAGATAAAAGCCCCGCGTTCTCTGACAATCGGCTTGTGAATCTCCTTCACAATAGAAGATTTACCAACGCCAGCATAACCAGAAACTAACACGATTTCTGGTTTTCCTTGACTAATAACTCGCTCAAATGCTTGTAAAACTTTGGCAATTTCTTGTTCTCGCCCATACAATTTTTGAGGAATTTGAAAGCGTTCAGAGATATCTTGTTCACCCAAAACAAAGGATTGGATTTCTCCGGTTGTCTCCAATTGCTTTAAGCACCGTTCCAGATCAAATTGCAAACCTAAAGCGCTTTGATACCTCTGTTCTGCAACCTTCGACAGCAATTTCATGATGATGTCACAGAGCATTTGGGGAATATCAGAGTTCAGCTTTGCCGGCGATAGCGGAGATTTGGCAATATGACAATGCACCCACTCTAAGGCATCTTTACCTTGAAATGGTAGCTGACCTGTGAGCATCTCATAAAAGGTAACTCCCAGAGAATACAAATCGCTGCGATAATCAATTCCTCGATTCATCCGCCCGGTTTGCTCAGGTGACAAATAAGCTAAACTGCCTTCAATGCGACTGGAACTGCTAACCCTTTGCTGTTCATAGGGAATAAAAGCAGCAATTCCAAAATCGGCGATTTTGACCTGATTAGTTTCGAGGTTAACTAAGATATTTTGCGGTTTAATATCCTTGTGGACAATGTTACAAGTGTGGATTTGTGCAAGTTTGCTGGTGATTTCAATGGCAATCTTCAGAAATGGAACAGGCTGTTGAAATTGGTCTAAAAACTGGTCGAGCGATCGCCCGCCAAAATCCTCCATAATTAAATAAGGGATTCCCTGGTGCATCTCTAAGGCGTAGGTAATGAGGGCTGCTGTGGTGTTTAACCTTTGAGCGATCGCATACTCATGTTTGAGTTGTTCAATATTATTCGGTGTACACTGTTCTGGACGTAGCCCTTTGATAATTACCGGACACTGATCTTTAACCTTAATTCCACGGTATATGACTGCTTTTACCCCTGCTTTTAACAAAGTGACAGTCTGAAATCCGGGTAATGCAACCATCATGCAAAATACTCCAGGCGTGCTTCTTCAGGGATAATCCGAGCTTAATTGTATTTTAGATACATTTCTTTAGATAGGTTAAATTTAGATGATATCAGGTTATGATAATTAGTTTTGCTGACTTTTGAACCAAAAATAAGCTAAAATTCAAGCAGAGTAAGCATTTCCCGCTCAAAAACTTTCCATGCTTGATAACCTGCAAACCCAAATTTACCAACTAGAACAATTTGCCAACAGCCTTGTTTCTAACCAACTGACACACCTGAGCGTGATGAGTATTGGTATCATCTTTGCAGCTGGCTTGCTCACCAGTCTCACACCCTGTATGCTTTCTATGCTACCAATTACTATTGGTTACATCGGTGGTTATGAAGCCAAAAGCCGCTTGCAAGCAGCGGCCCAATCAACTTGGTTTGCTTTCGGATTAGCGACTACATTGGCAGGGCTTGGTATTATAGCAGCTTTTGTGGGAAAAGTCTACGGTCAAGTGGGAATTGGTTTGCCGATTATCGTCAGCATTATCGCCATTCTCATGGGGCTGAACTTATTAGAAGCACTACCTTTGCAATTTCCATCCTTGGGTGAAACCAATTGGATTTCGCCAGATTTACCAGCAGGATTGCGTTCCTATTTACTGGGGTTGACTTTCGGCTTAGTCGCATCCCCTTGTAGCACACCTGTTTTAGCCAGCCTACTAGTTTGGATTGCCAATACACAAGACTTAATTTTAGGCGCTGTTTTGCTACTTTCTTATACAGCCGGTTATGTAGCACCATTGATTTTGGCGGGTACTTTTACAGCTTCAATTAAAAAGTTACTGGAATTGCGTCGCTGGTCTGGTTGGATTAACCCAGTTAGTGGGGCGCTGTTGGTAGGATTCGGTGTATTTTCCTTAATTTCTCGGATTCCCCTTGGCAGTTTTTAATTTAATTCCTTGATCAGGATTTATATCAACACCTTTTTTAGATTTTACACGTAATGACTTTAGAAGATTCAGCATCAAAAGAATTAAAATGGTGGGCATTACCTGGGCAGTTCTTACGACAAGAGCTTTTGCCTATACTGACTAACTTAAGACTAGCGATCGCACTATTGCTATTGATTGCAATCTTTAGCTCCACCGGTACTGTAATTGAACAAGGTCAGTCACCCGGATTCTACCAAGCCAACTACCCAGAACATCCAGCTTTATTTGGTTTCTTAACTTGGAAGGTAATTCAGGTAGTTGGGTTAGATCATGTATATCGTACCTGGTGGTTTCTGGCATTACTCATCTTATTTGGTACTAGCTTAACTGCTTGTTCTTTTACCCGTCAGTTACCAGCCTTAAAAGCTGCCCAGCGCTGGAAATATTACGAAGAACCACGGCAATTTCAAAAGTTAGCTTTGAGTGCAGAACTAGATACTGGTTCCCTGAATTCTCTGCGCCAAATATTAGAGAAACGCCGCTATAAAATTTTTCAAGATCAAGAAAAAGAAAATCTCCTTTACGCCCGCAAGGGAATAGTCGGACGCATCGGCCCAATTATCGTTCATATTGGCATCGTCGCTATTCTGCTAGGAGGAATTTGGGGGGCGATGACTGGGTTTCTTGCTCAAGAAGTGGTTGCCAGTGGCGATACATTTAAAGTGACAAATATTGTAGATGCTGGCCCCTTAGCAGCAGCCCAAGTCCCGAAAGATTGGTCTGTGCGCGTCAATCGTTTTTGGATTGATTACACACCATCTGGCGGCATTGATCAATTTTATTCGGATTTGTCTGTCTTAAATAATCAAGGCAAGGAAGTTGACCACAAGAAGATTTTTGTCAACGAGCCTTTGCGGTATCATGGCGTAACTTTATATCAAACTGATTGGGGAATTGCAGCTGTTCGCGTCCAATTTAACAACAGCCCGATTTTTCAGCTACCGATGGCAAAATTGAGCACCAACGGTAACGGGCGTATTTGGGGAACGTGGGTTCCGACTAAACCGGATTTAAGTGAGGGTGTCTCCCTATTAGCCAAAGACTTGCAAGGAATGGTATTAATTTATGATGCCACTGGCAAACTTGTTGATACTGTCCGCGCCGGGATGTCCACCCAAATCAATGGCGTGAAGCTGAAAATTCTCGATGTGATTGGTAGCACTGGCTTACAAATTAAAGCCGATCCAGGCATACCAATTGTTTACTCAGGATTCGGCTTGCTAATGCTGGGTGTGGTGATGAGTTACTTTTCACACTCACAAATATGGGCATTGCAAAAAGGCGATCGCTTGTATGTGGGTGGCAAAACAAATCGCGCCCAAGTTGCTTTTGAACAAGAGGTTTTAGAGATTTTAGATCGGCTAAGTTCACAGCCAAAAGGCGAGGAGAAACAGCCGGCGATTGAAGTTTAAACCCTCCAGAGGTGCAGAGGTTAACGCAAAGTAACACAAAGTAATCCTCCGCGTTCCTCTGCGGTTTCCTTCTCTGCGAGACGCTTTGCGAATGCGCCCCTTTGCGTTTAAAAGTTATTTAAAATTAATTACGCCCACACGCCTACAAATTAGGAAATCACTAGAGGTACTTATTAAACATTGGAACAAAAGATTTCTATATCTGCTCAACTTCAATTAAATAAACGCGTTTACCTTCTACCCTTAATCGCTATCTTGTTGAGTATCCTTTCTTGCACTGCGAATAATCGAAACATCAAACATATTTCCCTCGTTGGTGCCGGTGCAAGTTTTCCCGCGCCTTTGTACGAACGCTGGCTTTCAGATTACAACCAGCAAAATCCCAATGTAGAAATTAACTATCAAGCTATAGGGAGCAGTGCTGGAGTGCAACAACTCATCGAAGGTACTGTGGACTTTGCAGCTAGTGATGTGGGAATTACAAATGAACAAGCAGCCAAGATAAAACGGGGAGTAATCGCTTTACCTCTAACTGCCGGTTCTATTGTGCTGGCTTATAACCTCAAACCAGTTGCACACCAGTCGCCTCAAGTCAATGTGACAACTGGTTTAAAGCTATCACGCCAAGTTTACGTAGATATCTTTCTCGGAAAAATTACTAATTGGAATCATCATAGAATAGCCGCAGCTAATCCAGGGGTAAGTTTGCCCAATTTACCGATTCAGGTAGTACACCGAACTGATGGTAGTGGGAGTACGAGCGTGTTGACGCAACACCTAAGTGCTATAAGTCCAGAATGGAAAAGCAAAGTTGGGGCTGGTAAATCTGTAGCATGGCAAGTGGGAATTGGTGGAAAGGGTAACGAAGGTGTTACCGCCCTGATTCAACAGATACCAGGAGCTATTGGCTATGTAGAGTATATTTACGCCAAACAAAATAAACTTCCTGTGGCTGCTTTAGCAAATAAATCTGGTAATTATATTACGCCGACAGCAAAATCTGTAGCTCAAACCTTAGAGACAGTCAAATTACCTGCCAATAACTTGATTGCTTTTATCACCGATCCTACAGGTGCCCAGTCTTATCCCATCGTTACTTACACCTGGCTTTTAACTTATCACCAATATCCAAACCGAGTCAAAGCTCAAGTGCTGAAAAACTTTGTTAATTGGGCTGTGATTGACGGGCAAAAATCCAGTTTGGAACTCGGATATATTCCTTTATCTAAAAAAGTTGTGCTTCAAGTGCAATCTGCTGTTAAGCAGATTGCAGAATAAATATAGCAAGTATTAAATATTGTAGGACTTACGCATTGACAAGAAATACCAAATATGTATTAGGTGAAAAGTCACATCTTTCGTAGGGGTTTAGCATGGCTTTTCCCCTACAGCATCGTCTATTTCCGTAGTTTACCGCCGTAGGCATCAAAGGATAATTAAGAAAAGCCTGAAACAACCTATTTTTGTTAACGCACATTACGATGAATTTGTACAGTGCGTAAGTCCTATATTAGTTGCAGATATCCTTTTAAAATAATCGTCAAATGATTTATTAGCAATCTTGATCAGATATCTCATCAAGTTAAATTCTCAGATAAATTAGTATCTTCTTTGCAATTAAAATTACTTTATACTTAAATATAATTTTTAGTGATGGCTGCGCCGCCGTACTCCGCAGGAGTTGCAAGCTATGCGGAGCGTCTCGTAGAGAAGGCATCGCTTGTTTTTGATCTGACCTCACTGTTAGAGCGTTGCTCCCGATTGCGTTTAATTATAAACTTTGTAAAGAATAAGAAATTTTTTAGCAAGCCAACAATCTTACAGTTTTATTATGAAATAGCAAACAGCTAATAACTTCATTTCTAGTTGACTGAAGTTTAGTGCTGTTATTTGGTGGAGGGTGCAATGTCCGGTGATTTGAATTTTGCTCCTGAGAGTGCTTTGGCTAGGAATTGTGCGCTTGCTCAATTAACTTCAGATAGCGGTTTTTCCAATATTTCTAAGCTTCTAACTTAATGGAAGTAACTGTCAGACCCTGACCAAATAGTACTTTTTTGATTGATATTCCCATTACTATCTGGAGGCTATTGCTATGTTCGATGAACAAGCTTACTTGCTAGCATACCCTGATGTAGCGGCGGCTGTTAAGGCTGGCTCTTTTACCTCAGGACTACAACACTATGAACAGTTTGGACAATTTGAGAAGAATCGCTTTGGCTTTTTTTTAGGAACCAACGGGAATGACACCATAACTGGCTTTGGTGAAGGTAATAAACTCATTGCTGGACTTGGTTTTGACGTTTTATCAAATGGAGCAACAGTTGCAGGAATCGGTCAGATTGATACCCTAATTGGCACCCAAGGACAAGATGTATTCCTCCTTGGCCATCCTACTTTGTCTTCATTAAGCTCCACACCTCAACAATTTTACGTTGGTGGTGGTAATACAGATTATGCTCTAATCCAGAACTTTAAGCGAGGCAGTGACAAGATTGTGCTAGAAGGAGCAGCACAGAACTACACCTCTCAAGTAATAAACGGAAGTTTAAACATCTCTACATCATCGGGAGACTTAGTTGGTATTGTGCAGGGGGTTACTTCTTTAGTCCAGATTCCAGGTAATTCGATTGACATTACACAATTCAACATTCCATTTAATGCTATTGGACAGTTTTCTGTTTTTTTGTAATGCAATGTACGACTTTCTTTGCGACGAGATTGTCAAACTGTAACAGTTTCTGAATATTATAATGCTCTTCGCTTCCGGGAGCATCCCAATTTTGCTTAACTCTTTTCCCTCACCCCGAGCCCCTCTCCCAAAGATGTTACGGTGTATACACAAGTCGAAAAAAGCTCGATTTTCCATTGTTCTCTCGTTCTCTCGTTCTCTCGTTCCTGATCTCCGACTGGGAATAGCTGATTAGAGGCTGCTGCCTCCAGTCAAATATTGAGTCAGAGACTCAATGAATGCATTCCCTATGCTCCGCATGGGAACGAGGAAAGCCTTATCAAGCTAGGTCTTTAGAACTTGTGTATACACCGTAGCTTCAAAAGGGGGGAACCGGAATCAAAGTCCCCCTTTTGAAGGGGGATTTAGGGGGATCTAGAACGTTTTGCTACCGACAAGAAGACTTTTAAAACATCCTCTTAGTGCTAATCATCTGTAGTTCACTATGTGTTGTTGCTTTATGGAGTTAAGTTTACTGAATGTTTATTAACTGGAAAGATTGGAACTGGTTGTTGGCGTTAGGGAGTTTGTTAATTATTGATGGTGCAATCTCAGCCTCTATAAATTGTGCTCTTGCCCAACCCATAGCTGATGACACCTTGGGTGCTGAAAATTCTGTTGTTAAACGTAGTATCATTCCGTCAAAGAATGATGTATCTAATATCTTGATCGATGGTGGAGCCAGTCGAGGAGCTAATCTTTTGCATAGTTTTAAGGAATTTAATATTGGAGAAAAAGAACGAGTCTATTTCACTAATCCTATCGGCATTAAGAACATTTTGAGTCGAGTTACAGGAGGTAAACGCTCTGAAATTTTAGGAACTCTGGGAGTATTGGGCAATGCTAACCTGTTTTTGATTAATCCCAATGGGATCATCTTTGGACCAAATGCCAGCCTGAGTCTCAACGGTTCGTTTGTGGGAACAACAGCGAATGCCATCGGGTTGGCTAATGGTGACATTTTCAGTGCAAATCCGGTCAAAAACCTGCCAACCGGACTGTTGAATGTAAATCCTTCTGCATTTTTGTTCAATCAAATTGCTGCCCCAATTCAAAATAACTCAGCTGGTTTAAGTGTTGACGATAATCGTAGTTTGCTGTTAATCGGTGGCAAGGTAGAAATAGATGGTGGCTCCTTGAATGCTTTGGGTGGGCGAGTAGAGTTAGGAGGATTAGCACAAGAGGGGACAGTTGATCTCAATATCAGTGGTGACAATTTCAGCTTAAATTTTCCGGCTAACATAGCGCCAGCAGATGTGTCGCTTACCAATGGCGCTGAAGTTAATGTCGCGTCTAGCGGTGGCGGTAGTATTGCTATCCACGCTCAGAATATAGATATTTTAGACAGAACTAGCCTGCGTGCTGGCATCAGCCTACTTGCAGGTATCGATGACGCTCAAGCAGGAGATATTATGCTCAGTGCAAAAGGAGCATTAACGATAAAAAATAGCTTTGTTTACAATGCTGTTTTTGATAGGGGGAATGGCGGTGATTTACTTGTTGACACAGGAAAATTGATTATTAAAGATGGAATAGTAGCGACTGCTACTACTTCTAATGGTAATGCTGGGGATCTGGTTGTGAAAGCCTCTGACTCAATAGAACTAACTGGCAGTTCCTCATCAAACGGTACAATTGACATCAATGTTCCGATTAATTCCTTCGGTAATTCTTCCAATTTTCCTGTTCCGATTGGCTTGTTTTCCGCTTCCTTGGATGTCAAGAATCTTCTTGTCCAGAATCTTCGTAATGCTCCTCCTTATTTAAAAGATTCTATAATTTCTTCTCTACCTACTGCAAGTGGAAATGCCGGAAACCTGACCATTGAAACTGGGCGGTTAATTGTCTCTAATGGGGCAGTAATATCAGCAGGGAGTACTACCGCAGGGCGAGCCGGAAATTTATTCGTGAACGCAAAAGACTCTATAGAACTTAGTGGCACCTCCGCTAATGATGCTCCCCAAGGACTAGGACTGTTCACCATAGCCGATAGAGTTCCCAGTGGATTGCGTAATGAAACTAGAGGTTTGGGACAAGGAGGCGACTTGACTATTGATACTCAAAGATTAATTGTCCGTGATGGGGCTTGGGTGACAGCAGGTACTGCTGGAGAGGAGCCAGGAGGAAAATTAACTGTGAATGCTTCGGAGTTAGTAGAAATAAAAGGCATCGGCAGAGTCAATAATGTTCCTAGCGTCTTAGCTAGTGGAACACAGGGATCTGGAAAATCGGGCGACATGGCTATTACTACTAAAAAGTTAATAGTCAGTAATGGGGGAATCATATCATCGGGTACTTCTAGCTTGGGAAAAGGCGGAGATTTAACTATCAACGCCTCTGAATCCGTAGAACTCATCGGCACCTCAAAGCAAGGGTTGTCCGCCGATGTCTTAAGGGAACTAATTGGAATTAGTGGAGGCTTAGTCTCTAATATCGTCAAGGAGCGTCCGTTTCCTAGTGGTATAATTACAGGGACTACAGGTCAAGGAAATGCTGGAAACTTGGTAATTAAGACTGGACAGTTGTTTATCCAAGATGGGGCACAAGCATCAGTTTCAACAACCAGTATAGAGAAAGGGAATGCGGGTTCCTTGACTGTTAATGCCACTTCTATAAAACTGAGTGGAACTTCACTTGAAGGCTCCAACCTCAACGATATTGTGGGTCGGAGCCTGTTAACGACTTCTACCAGCAAAGACTCAACAGGAAAAGGCGGCGATATTAATTTGTACACCAACTCCTTAGAAATCATCGATGGTGCTGCACTGACAGCTAGTACTTCTGGACAAGGAGATGCAGGTAAAATAACTGTCAATGCTACTGATAAAGTAATAATTAGTGGTAGTGACTTTAGTTATAATGACCGAATTAATAACTTTACTGATCAGGTAGAAAATATCGGCGCTAGCAGTGGCTTATTTGTCAGTTCTACTGGTTCAGGAACCACAGGCGACATCGAAATCAACTCACCTAAAATTATCTTAGATAACCAAGGTAAACTCAACGCCGAATCTGCATCCGGTAACGGTGGTGACATCAAAATAAATAGCCACTTACTTTTACTCCGTCGCAACAGTCAAATCTCCACCAACGCAGGTACAGACAAATTAGGTGGCAATGGCGGTAACATCATTATTAATAAGCTCCCAAATTACCGAGGCTTTATCGTCGCCGTCCCCAACGAAAATAGCGATATCACTGCCAACGCCTTCACTGGTAAAGGTGGTAGAGTTGATATTACAACAAACGGGCTTTTCGGTATTTTCCCGCAAAAAAGCCAAACCGCAAAGAGCGACATTACAGCAAGTTCGCAATTGGGAGTGCGTGGGGAAATAACTATCAACAGTCTGGATACTGACCCTAGTCGCGGCTTAATTCAATTACCCTCTAACCTCGTAGATGTATCCCAACAAATCACTCAAGGCTGCACTCCTAGAGGACGACAAACCGCCAGTCGTTTTATTGCCACAGGACGCGGTGGATTACCCCTTAGCCCCAACGAGCCTCTGCGGGGACGAGCAGTAATTACTGGTTGGGTAGATTTGCCCCCACAAGCAACACAAAGAGTCACGGATAAATTATCTACATCTGTTACCAAATCTACTAATCAGATTGTGGAGGCTCAAGGATGGATTGTCGATGCTAACGGTGATATTATCCTTGTGGCTCAATCTGAGCAAAGTTCTTCTATTCCCTCTGCTATGTCTTGTAGTCAATAGACATAAGCTGTTCCACATTTAACTTGCTCCCATTAGGGCGGGCTTTCCGGCCCACCCCACAAGAGTTCTGTTTAATTCGGTTATGCAAATTAGATGTTTTTCAGCTTATAAGTGAAAATTAATTCTGCGTTGCTCGAAATCCTTGGTAGGGACAATACCCTGCGGGAAGCTAAAGCTACATGATTCTCCCTACGTGATTTTCACTCCTATGTCTAATGATTCATTATCTCAACAGTAGGGAGAAGAATTCCTATGAAACCCAAGAGTTATAAAAGTAATAAGTGGCTAAGAATGTGTAACGGATGCTTTGAAACCATATTCTGCACCCCAACTGTCAGACATCAACAAAATGTAAATAAAATAGTATAAGAAAACTAATATAGCAGTTCTCAGTTAAGTGAAATACAGACCTAACAAGAACAGCCCCTTCCCTACATTCGCGCAGCGTCTCGTTGGCGCAGCCTCTCGTAGAGAAGAGAGGGAAGGGGAGTAAGATTCAAAGTTTCTCTCCTTTTAAAAGAGAGGTCAAAGTGTATTGCATCCAAACGAAAACCGCTATAAGAACGAATATTTAAATTAAAGCTAAGGGAGAAAAAGGAGATTACAGTACCAAACGTGTAAAATTTAACTTTAATCGCTTTAGTTAACTTTACGTTACATACTTGTAAATTTTCCCGCCCACTTACTTATATATATCCTGTCCGGTTAATCAACCTTCCTTCAAAAATGTTCCTAGTCAGGATTTCAGTCCTGATTTTGTATCGCGTCGGGTCTTGTAAAAAGGACTAAAGTCCTCTCTAAAAGCCAAAGTTTTCATTATGAGTACTTCTGATGACGCACTTCAACCACGGTATGTACATTGCCGCGAGGTGTGAAATCTGCTTTCACAGTTACTTCCAACGGATCACAAGCAGCGACAAAATCATCCAAAATTTGATTGGCAGATTCTTCGTGGGAAATGTAGCGATCGCGGTAACTGTTAATATAAAGCTTAAGTGCCTTCAATTCCACTACCCGTTCATCAGGCACATAGCTAACGTAAATTGTCGCAAAGTCAGGATAGCCAGAAAACGGACATTTACAAGTAAATTCCGGCAAAGTAATGTTGATGTCATATCGCCTCCCCACACGCGGATTCGGAAAAGTAATTAGTTTACCTTGGCTAATGTCGCGTTCGCCATACTTCATTTCTTCGCTTGCCTGGGATACAGTTTCAGGTAAATTGTTATTAGTCATTAGTCATTAGTTATTAGTCATTAGTTATTAGTCAAGAGTTAGAAATTCTTCCCCTGCTTCCCCTGCTTCCCCTGCTCCTCTTCAATACTGTTCCTTCTCCCAGTCTGGACAATTCTCATCTTCACAACCGTGAGGATGCATAGCACAAACTAACAAATTACCATTATAAACTTGCCCGTGGTAGTGACTACAGCCAATACAGGCAGGATTTTTTTCGGCTGTGGGTTCAACTGAATAAGGAAAACCCGGATCTACATCTGTTACAATGTCTTCCAGTTCCCAGTAAGCTTCAAACATTGGTTCAGCC
Organism: Nostoc sp. JL33; assembly: GCF_017114985.1. Lineage (GTDB taxonomy): Bacteria > Cyanobacteriota > Cyanobacteriia > Cyanobacteriales > Nostocaceae > Nostoc. Next base: position 80,737 of record NZ_JABXKP010000049.1, read on the forward strand.
AAATCCTGCAAATACTGATCGACTTCAGTGAGAATGTTAGGGGCTTGCTCAGTGATTTCTTCCGTTAGCTCAAAAAAAGCGTCTACCACTTCACTCATTCCCAGGAAGAAACGCTCTACTTCATCAGCCACTGTTTCGACGATTTCTACTAAATCTTTTTGCCACTGTTCCATAAACTTGACGCCTTTACAGGCTATAAACAGGACGATTTGTGCTATCTAGCTTCAAGCACTAAAATACACACTAAGCAATGTATCTTACCAAGCTTCTATCTGTAGTGCCATGTCAAACTACCACTTATTACTTATATTTCGATCAAAGAATGCTTTTTACTGATCGCGTTGCAATCGTTTTAACTCGTCTTGCAGGTCTATCACTTCTTGGCGTAATTTATCCACGTTCTGATCATTTGATCCCTCTTTCACCGTTGGTTCTTCATCTTCCTCTAAAATTTCAATCCGGCGAGGTTCCGAAGCGGGCGTTTTTTCAGGGGTTTCACCAGATGCTTGGGGCTGTTGGGCTTGCTTGATCATATCTTCAACGAAGCGGCGGGCTTCTTCTGTGTTCATTTCGCCCTTTGCCACCATTTCATCTGCCAGTTTTTGGGCTTGCGATCGCACTTCGGCTAATTTTCCCCCTGCTTTCTCACCCGCGTAAGAAGCTAATCCAACACCGAGGTAAAAAGCTTTTTGAACAATATCTCCAAAACCAGGCATGATTGCTGAACGCTCCTAAAAATAGGGCGACCCGGAGACTACGCCTATCACAAGCCTCCCGTGTTGCTGCTACCTTCCGGTTCTGACAAGATTTGGGTGTTGCGATCGCATAGATCCAGGTCTTCTAAAAGCATAACATTAAAATTCAGTAAGTGTGTGTTATTCCATAACAATTCGCCATTCATAAAGCTGATAGTTGACGCAGCCGTGTTGTACCAAGGGATCATCAGCTACAATTGCTTCTGCTTCATCCTTTGAGGCTGCCTCAAACAGCAACATTCCGCCTCTTTGCTCCGCCCAATAGCCTGTTCGCGCTTTGTGTCCTTTTGCAATCAAGTCCTGAATGTAGGCTTTATGGGCAGGTACATATTGGTCAAAGGTAGGTTTATCAACTTTACCTTCTTCAATCTTTACAAACCACGGCATAAGCTTATTTACTCCAGTTACAACAGACATCCTGCTTAAGTTATTACTATTTTGAGTAGCGTTTGAGTAGCAATATACACGAACTACAGCGATTTACTGAAGATTTAACTAAAACAGGAGAAGCGACGCATCTGTGACTGTTAGATATCTAAGTGCGATCGCAGATCATTTAGCCGTAACGCACCGCTATATCTATTATCATCTGTAATATCCTTTCGGCATTTGCCATTAAATACTCAACAGCAATAATCTTATAATCCAAAATCTAAAATCCAAAATCTAAAATTGAATGAGCCGTTTTTTTGTCGCCCTTTTACCACCGCAAGACATTCAAGACTACGCCAACCAAATTAAGCAGTACTTTGCTGATCGCTATGCTAGTAGTGGGGCGCTAAAGTCTCCGCCTCATATTACCCTGCAACCGCCGTTTGAATGGGGAGATGCTGACTTGCCACTCCTAGAAGCATCTTTGAAGGAGTTTGCAAATGGACAACAGCCTGTAGCAATTACACTCAGGGGGTTTGATGCCTTTGCACCTCGTGTCGTATACATTAATGTAGTCATAAGTCAAGAACTTTTGACTTTGCAAGCTGATTTAATGGCTTATACAGAAAGCAACTTGGAAATTGTTGACAAGGTTTCTAAAACCCGCCCTTTTGCGCCCCACATGACAGTTGCGTTTCGGGATTTAACAAAGCAAAACTTTAAAGCTGCTTGGCCAGAATTTAAAAAGCGTCAGTTGGATTTTGAGTTTACTGCCGACAAATTCACGCTACTGCTTCACGACGGTAATCGCTGGAATATTAAATCGGAGTTTGATTTTTTGGCTACTGAGCAATGAGTTGCTAAAAACGATCGCAGCAGTTATTGAAAATAAGAGCGATCGCTGCAATTGTTGAGCATAAGTCTGCGCTTGCTGATTGAAATGGGCATTTTTCAGAGCGGTCGCACAACTACGGAGAGCCGTTTGCAAGCTGGTGTAAAGGAAACATTGCGTAGTATCATCAATAGTTGAGAAGAAGCGATCGCCTTTTCTTTTTACGGTGTGTAGTCGCCTACGCTGAACGTCTCAAAGAGTTGCAGCTTGTCGTCACACATCGCTTAACTTTTGCAACGCCTTAATAAGATATGTTAGATTTGTTTATTTCTACTTACGTACTATTTGTAAAACAAGATACATTAAATGGTAGTTTAGTAGCAAAGGAACCAAAAAGCATGGCCGTTAGTAGCCCTGAAGTCATTCGTCATATATTGATTGGGCTGGGATATTTAGCTCCTGAGATTGATCCTAAGCCGGATCTGACTAAATTTGCTCCCTGGAAGCGGAATAACAACTCCTTGACAGATGATCCTACTGAAGAAGCGATTAAAAAGTTTCAGAAACAATACTCACAAAAACTTACGGTTAATGGTAACGCTGATTCCGAGACTCGAACTGTAATGGAAGATACAGTCAAAGGGCTTCAGAATAGATTGAAGTTTCACGGTTTTGCAACCAATGCCGAAATTCCAAAAGACTTGCCTTTTTATGGGCCAGCCACTTATACAGCAGTCAAGAGATTTCAGAAATCTCAGGGTTTAACTGAAAATGGCATTGCCACTATTGAACAGCGTCAAATTCTACAGCAATCTAGTCTAACAGATAAGCCCCAACCCCAGCCCCAGTCACAACTCAAGCTGATAGATTTGTGCTTCCAATTCCAAAAGAATCCTCAAAATCCTTCTTACATCGCAGCCTTAAATAACTTACAACAAAATATACCCAAGGACGTTTTACACAAAGTTACTAACAAATGGAGGGGGACAAATGATCAAAATCCTGAGATTGTCAAGCTGACGAATGTGTTCACTTATTATGATGACAATAATCAAAACCATCGTGATGCACTAACTTACTTACAAAGTCAGATCACTCCAGTCATCTCTCAAGCATTTTTAAGTCTCTGGAATAAGAAATAAACTCATCTGACTTTTCTACCGCATCTGGAAAACCTCTCTTCTTCATCTCTCTTTTAGAAGGCTATGGTGTACACACAAGTCGAAAATTCCCTATCCCAATTGAATCTATAACCCACAAATCAAAAACCTCAGCCTCGCTTTACTCAAGGGTAAATCTTTCCCTCTCCTTACTAAGGAGAGGGACAGGTGAAAGCGTAGCAGAACCAGGGTGAGGTTTTTCAAGATTTTTCGGTAATCCGATGACTTGTGTGTACACCGTAGCCTAGAAGGAGAGAGACTTTAAATTTTCCCCCTTCCCGACACGGGAATGGGGTTAGGGGGTTAGATTTTCATGGGCTTTTCCAGATGACGTGAAAAGTCAGGTAAACTCATTGGTGTCAACTTAACGGTTATATTGTTCACGCCTAGAGGTGGTGAAACAGCATTTATTTTTCTTAAACAGTCGATAATGTAAATAAATGTAATAAAATCCTCAGGCAGGACAGAAGCATCTATGCGTGTAATTTTAATGACCGGTAAAGGCGGCGTGGGTAAAACTTCCGTTGCTGCTGCAACTGGACTCCGTTGTGCGGAACTAGGCTATCAGACATTGGTTTTAAGTACAGATCCCGCTCACTCCCTGGCAGACAGTTTTGATATGGAACTGGGACATGCACCCCAAAAAATTCGCCCAAATTTGTGGGGTGCAGAATTGGATGCGCTGCAAGAACTGGAGGGAAACTGGGGTGCTGTGAAACGTTACATTACCCAAGTTTTACAGGCAAGGGGTTTAGATGGCGTACAGGCGGAAGAATTGGCCATTTTACCAGGCATGGATGAGATTTTTGGCTTGGTAAGGATGAAACGCCATTACGATGAAGGTGAGTTTGATGTCTTAATTATTGACTCAGCCCCCACGGGCACTGCACTGCGCTTACTGAGTTTACCTGAAGTCGGTGGCTGGTATATGCGCCGTTTTTACAAACCATTTCAAAACATCTCGGTAGCACTTCGCCCTCTGGTTGAACCTTTTTTTAGACCAATTGCTGGTTTTTCGCTACCAGATAAAGAGGTGATGGATGCACCTTATGAGTTTTATGAACAAATTGAAGCTCTGGAAAAAGTATTAACAGACAATACTCAAACCTCAGTGCGTCTGGTAACAAATCCCGAAAAGATGGTGATTAAAGAGTCTCTTCGTGCCCATGCTTATCTGAGTTTGTATAATGTTGCAACAGATTTAATAGTGGCTAATCGGATTATTCCCAATGAAGTCCAAGACCCATTTTTCCAACGTTGGAAGGAAAGTCAGGAGCAATATCGCCAGGAAATTCATGATAATTTCCACCCTCTACCTGTGAAAGAAGTTCCACTATTTTCTGAGGAAATGTGCGGATTGCCTGCCTTAGAACGCCTGAAGGAAACGCTCTATAAAGATGAAGATCCAACTCAGGTTTATTACAAAGAAACGACTATGAGAGTCGTGCAAGAGCAGAACCAATACAGCCTAGAAATTTATTTACCTGGGATTCCTAAAGACCAAGTTCAACTGAGTAAGAATGGGGACGAATTAAACATTACTATTGGGAACCACCGTCGTAACTTAGTTTTACCGCAAGCCTTAGCAGCACTACAACCAGGAGGGGCAAAGATAGAAGACGACTATCTGAAAATCCGCTTTAGTGACAATATAAGAGTTTAAGTTTGTTGCGACAGCAAAGTTTGATAAAAAGCCAAAACTAAAAAGCAAGAATCTTTTCTTGTAGCTAGTACAGACGCCATTCTTTTAGCGTCTGTTTTTGTGATGTTTTGGTGAATTTTCCTAAAGGGTAAATAAATATTTTTATTAATAATTTGCCAGTAGTTTCACTGTAGACAAATGAATAAAATAAATCTCAAAATGGCTTTAGATTTAATGATCTCAGTTTGCAAACTATTGATTTATTTTGCTATAAGCAATGACCTCCAACCCTGAACAAGATTTGCCCTTATGTCGCTATGAAGAAAGTTTACTACGCCGCATAACAAACCGTATCCGACGAAGCTTAGAGTTAGAAGAAATTATCACTGTAACAACGGCAGAGGTGCGATCGCTACTAAAAACTGACCGAGTGATGATCTACAAATTTCATGCCGATAGTAGTGGTGAAGTGATTGCTGAGTCAATTTACGAAAATCGGTTGCCGTCGCTACTGGGGCTGAATTTTCCTGCTGAGGATATTCCACTCGCCGCCCGTGAACTATTTATTAAATCACGGGTGCGTTCTGTTGTGAATCTTGATACTCAAGAGATTGGTCAAAGTCACCTCCATGAATTGGAAAATGGAGAAACTAGATCAGAGGATATCCGTTACCGCCCTGTAGACCCATGTCATATTGAATATTTGACGGCAATGGGGGTAAAGTCCTCTGTGGTAGCGCCTATTATCTATCAAGATCAACTCTGGGGGCTGCTGGTGTCTCATAATTCCCAAGGGCGTTTGATTTCAGAATATGAACTAGAAGCAGTACAGATGGTAGTGGATCAACTGTCAGTAGCGATCGCTCAAAGTACCCTTCTAACTCAAGTCCGCAAAACAGCCGAACGCGAAGCGATTATTAACCGCGTTGCTACTTTACTACATTCATTACCAACAATTGTACTACAACCAGCCCTAGAAGCAGTTGTTGCTGCCTTTAATGGTGTTGGTGGCAGGCTTTGCATTAGAAATGCAGCTTTTGATTTTCACAATGGCAACGTCACCAGCTTAACAGAATGCTTAATACCAGGAAATAATTGTCTTAAGCTTTATATCTGTGGACAGCAACCTGTGATGCCAGAACAAACTATATATCCACTGATCGAGCAGTATAGTGTCTGGCAGGAACACTACAACTCTAGTAACTACGATGTTTGGGCGATTTTAGATATATATAAAACTTCTAGCTTGCGAACTTTGCAAGTTGCTTTTCAACCAACTAAAATTCGCAGCATGTTGATTATCCCACTCCTATATCGTCAACAGTTGCTGGGCTACTTAAGTATTTTCCGTGACGAAATAGATACAGAGACTCTCTGGGCGGGGCAGTATGACAGCGATCAAAGGCAACTGTACCCCCGTTTATCCTTTGAGGTTTGGCGCGAATCTAAAAAAGCACAAGCTCAAAAATGGACGGATGAAGAGATTGAACTGGCTAAAGACCTCGGTAAACACTTTGCTTCAGCAGTTCAGCAATATGAACTATACCAACAAGTACAAGTCTTCAATGAAAATTTAGAAAAACAAGTTAAAAGACGCACAGTTGAGTTACAACGGACAGCTGAACAAGAACAGGCTGTGTTTCAAGTTATTGCCGAGATTCGGGAATCTCTTGACACAGATACCATTTTTAAAACCACTACTAAAGAGGTTTGTCAATTAATCAAAGCCGATCGCGTATCTGTTTATCGTTTCGATTCTAGTTGGGGTGGTCAATTTGTCGGGGATTTCGAGGCTGCTAGTCCATACTGGTCGAATCAGTCAGAACTAGGTATTAATACAATTTGGAATGACACCTACTTACAAGACACACAGGGAGGACGCTACCGCAACAATGAAACATTTGCAGTCGATGACATCTACAAGATGGGGTTTGCTCAGTGTCATATCGACAATCTAGAGCAGTTTCAAATTCACGCTTTTGTGCTTGCTCCGATTTTTGTTGGGCAAAAACTTTGGGGTTTGCTGGCAACTTATCAACACACTGGCTCTCGGCAATGGAAAGCCTCTGAAGTTAACTTTCTCAGTCAGATTGCTGCCCAAATGGGGGTAGCAGTCCAGCAAGCTGATTTACTTACTCAGACCCGACAGCAAGCATTAGATTTGGAACAAGCAGCAGAACAACAACGGGCATTGTTTGAAGTTGTTGCCAAAGTTAGGGAATCTCTTAATCTAGATGCAATTTTTCAGACAACCACCCAAGAAATCTGTCAATCATTACAAGCAGATCGAGTTGCAGTCTACCAGTTCCAGGCTGATTGGAGTGGTGAATATATCGCCGAGTTTGTGGGTGATAGCTGGATAAAGCTAGTAACTTCTAATACCAAAACAGTTTGGCAAGATAGCTATTTGCAGGAAACCCAAGGTGGGCGATATCGTCACAATGAAAGCTTTGCAGTTGATGACATCTATCAAGCTGGCCACTCTCAATGCCACGTTACGGCTCTAGAGCAAATTCAAGCAAGGGCTTATGCGATCGCACCTATATTTATCGGGCAACAGCTATGGGGCTTGCTAGCAGCTTATCAGAATTCTGCACCCCGCCACTGGGAAAGCTCAGAAATTCAGTTTATTACTCAAATTGCCAATCAGCTTGGGGTTGCACTTCAACAAGCTCAATTGCATAATCAGACCAAGGAGCAGACCCAAAAGTTGACTCTAGCTCTGGATAATTTAAAGCAAACTCAAACCCAACTGATCCAAACTGAGAAAATGTCCTCACTAGGTCAACTGGTAGCTGGTATTGCTCACGAAATTAATAACCCCGTGAACTTCATTTATGGCAACATCAATCATGTCAACAATTACGCTCAAGATTTACTCAGTATACTAGACCTCTATTTGCAAAATACCCCCAATCCCAGCCCTGAAATTAGCGATCGCGTTGAAGAAATAGACTTAGAATTTCTCATCGAGGATTTGCCCAAAACGTTATCTTCCATGAAAGTTGGGGTTGAGCGCATCCGTCAGATTGTCTTGAGTTTACGGAATTTCTCTCGCCTAGACCACGCGGAAATGAAGCCAGTTGATATTCACGAGGGCATTGATAGCACCTTGTTAATTTTGCAGCATCGGTTGAAAGCACAACCAGAAAGTCCGGCTATTGAATTAGTCAAAGAATACAGCGATCTTCCCTTAGTAGAGTGCTTTGCTGGCCCACTAAATCAGGTATTTATGAATGTTTTAAGCAATGCGATCGATGCTTTAGAAGATTACAGCGAATCTCAATCAAATCCTCATAGCAGTCAAATTACCATCCGTACTGCTCTTGGAGAGATGGAAGGCAATGTCAAGAGCGTAGTAATTCGCATTGCGGACAATGGCCCAGGAATACCGGAGCCTCTGATACCAAGAATCTGCGACCCATTTTTCACTACTAAGCCAGTGGGGAAAGGCACTGGCTTGGGGTTGTCAATTAGTTACCAAATTGTCGTAGATAAACACGGTGGTGTGTTTAAATGTGATTCTCAGCTGGGGTTAGGTACAGAATTTTGGATTGAAATTCCGATTATACAAATCACAAAATCGCACCATTAACTTCCGTAGGTTGGGCAGCCAGCCCTGTGGCTGGTTAAGAGGTTTAAGGCGAGTGACGTTTGACGCTTAACTTCTAAGTTGCACAGGCATAGCTAAATAGGTCATTTTCAAAGCACCCAATGGCGTAAAAATTACTGGAGTTAGGCTTTGATTTAAATGCATTTGAATTTCGGTAGATGGTAACTCTTTCAAGCCTTCCATCAAATACTTAATGTTAAAGGCAATTTCTATATTCTCCCCAGAAATCTGTGCCGGCATTGACTCTCTACCACTGCCCACATCTTGAGCTTCACAAGATAAGGTAATTTCTTGAGCGTCGCTGTCAATACTGAGTTTGACAATATTATTTTTCTGATCGGCTAGCACAGCAATCCGCTCCAAAGTGCTAACAAATTGTCGCCGATCAATTGTCACTTGTCGCTCAAATTGACGCGGAATTAGTTGTCGATATGCAGGATATTGCCCTTCTAATGTGCGACTAGTCAAGCGTTGATTTTGCCATGCAAACACAACTTGACCTTGATCGAAATATAAAGCTACAGGTTCATCTGATGAGGCACTATGAGCTAGCATTCGTTGTAGTTCGCGTAATGCTCTAGCTGGTACTGTCACTTCTAGTTCACTAGTTCCGCCTAGAGGACGCTCGTTGCTAGTTTCTACCACTGCTAGGCGATGTCCATCGGTAGCTGCAAATTCTAGGGTATCTTGTTTAACTGTTAAATGCACCCCAGTCAGTACTTGCTTGGTTTCATCAGCACTGGTAGCAAATAATGAACCGCGTAATCCCTCAATTAATGCGGTGGTGGTGAGATGGATTACTTCCGTATTTTCAATTATAGGTAGTTCAGGAAATTCTTCAGGCCCCATTGCTCGTACTTGGTAATGTCCACTCTTGGGTGTGAGTGTGACTATTAAACCTTCTCCACCAGATGTTGCACCTGTGAGGGCTGATTCATCGTCTAGAGTGATTTCGCCTTCTGGAAGACGAGAGGTGATGTCTACAAGTAACTTAGCAGGAAGTGCGATCGCGCCTCCTTGCCATACCTCTGCGTTAAAGCTGGTGCGGATTCCCAAGCTGAGATCAAAGGCTGTTAAGCTTACTTGGTTAGTTTGAGCATCCGCTTGGAGCAGCACATTGGCAAGTACTGGATGAGTTGGTCGTGAAGGGACTGCACGACTAACGAGTGAGAGATTTGTACTGAGATCGCTTTGGGAGCAAACTAATTTCATAAGTCAGATGCAGCTGGTGAAAGATATCCTAACACCCTTATCGAACAGAATACATGCGTCAGTCGTCAGAATACAGGAAAGGTATTTTGACAGAAATTGCGGATAGCGTAGTGTTAGCGACTGAATAACCGGGTTTAAAACCCCCACCAAATCGTAGATTTGGTGGTCAACTTTCGTAGTCGCGGGTCTGAATAAGAGACTGATAGCGCCACAAAGAGCGAGTCATCGAGCGTGTTGATTCTGACCGGAGCAACGGAAACGTCTCCGGCTTTGCTCCTGAATTCTGACAAATGTATTCTTCTTCAATGTTAGTATGCGATCGCTGTTTTCTAGTTAGTGCGTAGGCATCGCTGACGAATGCTGTCAGAACTGATGAATGGGAATTTATCGGGTGTACCCAAGAAGAGTCCAGACCTACTCCAGTGAGGTTGGTAACAATCTCCGAATATAAAACCGGGTCGGATAGCTTGGTAGGCTGCGAGGTCGAACAGTTGTCCGACTCATCCCATCTATTATGATCGGTGAATAAGTTCGTAGTAAGGACTTTAGTTGTTGATTTGAGCGCTAAAGCGCTCACTACAAACTCAGCAAACTTGACAGACTACTAGAAAATTTTACAATTTCTGTTGCAATCATAGTTACGCAAGTTTACCTTGTGGAAAACTTGTGGAAAAACTCAAGTACTTTTCCACAAAGTAATTATACTTAATTAAGTTTTATCGGCAAAATATCAAGTTTTCCACAAATGTATCCACAAAAAGTAAGATTTTTTCCACAATCTAAGTTAAATTTAATCAATTTTTATACCTTACTTAATATTCTTGACTAATTATTCAGCCATCAATGCTAACGATCAGAGTGCTGGTTGTGGAAAACTTAAATCCATCTTCAGGATGGTTTTTGGGAACGGCTAGTACCGCAAGGCGGAAGTCAAAAGTTAAGATAATTGTATTCAAGCTTTTGCACCATTTTGAATGGTATGTTTATTTACGCTGTGATGTACTAGTCATATTGATGCGATCGCTCAGTTGGCGGATTGTTTGTGCTAAGGTGCGATCGCTCTGGTGAAGTTGGGTAATTTTATCGCAACTGTAGATTACTGTTGTATGGTCTTTACCACCAAACTCTTCGCCAATTCTCGGCAAACTCAGAGACGTGTGTTGGCGCATGAGATACATTCCTATTTGACGCGCCCAGCTAATCTCCCTTCGTCGTGAGTTACTTTTGAGGTCGTCTATAGAAACATCAAAATTATCCGCCACAATCTTTAAAATTGCTTCTGGGGTAGCTGCCATTTTTTCATTAGGCGGTTCTAAAACTGGTGTGATATTTTCTACCGTCATCGGTAAGCCCCAAATAGAAATATAAGCCACCGCCCGAATTAAAGCTCCTTCTAATTCTCGAATATTAGAAGTATAGTTAGAAGCGATATACTCAATCACGTCGCGGGGAAGACTAATATTTTCATCCTCGGCTTTTTTCTGCAAAATTGCCATTCTAGTTTCTAAATCCGGCTTTTGGATATCTGCGATTAACCCCATAGAAAACCGAGAACAAAGCCGTTCTTGCAAACTAGGAATCTGGTTAGGAGGACGATCAGAAGCAATCACAACTTGTTTACCAGCTTCATGTAAAGTATTAAAAGTATAAAAGAATTCTTCTTGGGTGTATTCCTTCCCTTCCAGAAACTGAATATCATCAACTAATAAAACATCGGCGGCTCGGTAATGCTCTCGAAAGCTTTGCATACTATCTTTACGAATCGCTGTAATTAAATCATTAGTAAACTGCTCAGTTGAAACATAAAATATTTTACAATTAGGCGAAATTTCCCAGCGATAATGACCAATAGCCTGCATGAGATGAGTTTTACCCAAACCGACACCACCGCATAGAAATAAAGGATTAAATTCTTTACCTGGAGATTCTGCAACTGCCAAAGAAGCAGCGTGAGCCATCCGATTGTTGGCACCAACTACAAACCGTGAAAAGACATATTTAGAGTTTAATTCAGTAGTTTTATGATTGTGATTAGGAACAGCTTCAGAAATACTGCTAGGATTTGGTGATTCCCAAGAAATCTCTCGTTCACTAAAATGAGAAACTTCATCACCTTGAGCAACGGTAATGTAAATTCCCACGGGATGACCGAGAATATCTTGTACTACATGAGCAATGGTATTGATGTAATGCTTCTGTAACCAATTACGAGCAAATGGGTTAGGAGTACGGATAACCAAGCAATTATTTTCTAATCGCTCCGCACTAGCAGTTTTAATCCAAGTTTCAAAGGTCGGTCGGGATAGTTCAAGCTGTAGGCGCTCTAGTACCTGACTCCATAGACTTTCTATGGGAATTTCCATTATCCACCACCTTTGCTGCTAATCGTCACAATAGAAGAGAAAGCACCAATTTAGCATTGAGACACGCTAGACCTAAAATAAGCTTTTAAGTTGTAATCATTTTGGGACATACCCGATAGGCAAGATCCTAACACCCACAGACTGACACGGAGAAGCAACGACACATGAAGACAACAAACCATCACTCAGCGCCCAAAAATATTGCTCTCAGGGGTTTGCCGAAAAGATGCGGAGCAGATAATATCCTGGGGATGCTCTCATATGGGGTAGTAGTGGTGTTCCTGGGGAGCTGCTCTCTTCTACCTGCTAAGACCTTTGAGACTCGACCAAGCCAGACTCAAGCCGAAAAGATAGTAGAACCTAATCCAGTAATTGCCGCCCTGCCAATTGTCTCTTCCTCTGGAGATCCTAATTTTGTGGTGAAAGTAGTGCAACAGGTGGGGCCTGCGGTAGTTCGCATTGATTCTTCTCGAACAATCACTTCTCGCGTACCAGACGAGTTTAACAACGATCCATTTTTCCGACGGTTTTTTGGAGACGGTGCGCCACAGCCTCAACAACGCGTAGAGCGGGGTAGCGGCTCTGGATTTATCATTAATTCTTCAGGTCAAATTGTGACCAATTCCCATGTGGTAGACGGTGCTGATAGAGTGACTGTCACACTCAAAGATGGCCGGACTTTTGACGGTAAAGTTTTGGGTGAAGACCCGGTAACGGATGTAGCTACGATTAAAATTAACGCTAATAATCTGCCAACCCTATCTGTGGGTAACTCTGATGCCTTACAACCAGGAGAAGCTGTAATTGCCATCGGTAATCCATTAGGCTTGAATAATACCGTTACTTCTGGGATTATTAGTGCTACAGGTCGTTCTGGTAGCGATATCGGTGCTAGCGACAAGCGGGTTGATTACATCCAAACGGATGCTGCGATTAACCCTGGTAATTCCGGTGGCCCACTGTTAAATACGCGTGGCCAAGTGATTGCGATGAACACAGCTATTATTCGAGGCGCTCAAGGTTTGGGATTTGCTATTCCGATTAACACTGTGCAAAAAATTGCCCAAGAATTAATTGCAACAGGTAAAGTGGATCATCCTTATTTGGGTGTTCAGATGGTGACATTGACACCAGAAAATAAAGAAAAAATCAAAAATATCACAGGCGATCGCTTAAATATTACAGCAAATGACGGCGTTTTGCTGGTTGAGATTGTGCCGCGATCGCCTGCATCTGTAAGTGGGCTACGAGTCGGTGATGTGATTAAAAGCATTAATAGCCAGCCTGTTACTAAAATTGAAGAAGTACAAAAGCTAGTAGAAAACAGCAAAATCGGTACTAAATTACCAATAGAAGTGGAACGGAATGGGCAAATTGTCCAAGTAGGTGTCCAACCTGCTCCTTTGCCCGTGAGACGTGAAGGATGATGTTTGTCATTTGTCATTTGTCCTCTCTTACAAAGTTCTGATCGGAGGAAACCTCCGCTCAGACTTTGCGCTTTGTCATTTGTCATTAAAAAACAACTGACATACTCCCCAGTCCCCATGCCCCTAATCCCCACTCCGTGGGGGCCCCGAGTTCCCCATTCCCCATTCCCCACTCCCCATTACTTATACCAATTTAATGTGAAGCTGCATAGAAAAGGGCTTCTAAGATAAAGTTATAAGAAGAAACAGACATCACCTGTTCAAGTGTGAGTTGGTCAAACAGTTCTTGAATGTGATCGCGTAAAGCTTGTAAGTCAGAGAAAAGTTCATTTTTAAGTGGCTGTTTGAGGAACTGCCAAATACTGCTTAATTCTTAACCGAGAAGTATTGGATAACTTCCCACATATGGACTTCACGTTCGCGACCACCCAGTTTCGCTTCTGGAATCAAGTCCCTAAGAAATTCATATTGTGTGTGGGTCAGGTTACTAGGGTAAGCTTTACTCATGTTACTTTCTCGATACTGTTTATTATCTATTCACAACGTATACTGAGATAGCTTTTTTACAATATACCTTACTTTTCAAACACCCTTTCAAAAATTGGTCTCGTCCTCAAAGCGGGGTCGTAATTCACATCGGCGTCGGTAAAGCCATCATTCCTCCCGCTAACAATCGATTACTAATACTAATTTGAGTAAGAGTCTCTTTGGACGTAGCTTTTTTAATAATACTTATGTACTAACCCAAGTTGCTAGTTATTGATTGAGGCGATCGCTTGATGTAATAAAATCCCCTCCAGGTATAAAAAACGGAGGGGAATATGCTAAATGAAATAATTACCATCTATGCTATCATCGATGACTTGCTTAGAGCAATTGGTCACAAAGAAGATTGTCGGCGAAATATGACTGATGCAGAAGTGATAACAACAGTAGTAGCTGCCGCAATGTTCTTTAATGGTAATCACACCAAAGCTTGTGACTATTATGTTAGACCATAAGTTAATATCAAATATGTTAGAAAAGTCACGATTTAATAGACGCTTACACGATGTTGATATGCTCATCAATGACTTATTTCATCAAATAGGGATGATTCTCAAAGAAACAAGCGATTGTACAGAGTATCTGTTAGATTCTTTCGCTGTTCCAATTTGTGATAATATCCGTATTTTTCAAGTTAAAATTCTGAAATCAGAAGATTATAGGGGTTATACCGCATCAAAAAAGCGCTACTTTTACGGAGTTAAAGTTCAATTATTAACGACTAAAAGTGGTATACCAGTTGAAGAAAGTCTTTATGCCTGGGAGTGCTGCTGATGTCAGAGCATTAAAGAGTTTACCATTAAATCTACCACCTGGTAGTGAAATATATGCGGACTCTGCGTACACAGATTATAATTGTGAGGATGACCTCGATGACAGTAGTGAGATTACACTAAATGTCATGAGAAAAAAGAATTCCAAGCGTCCAGATCAGCCGTGGATTCAATATATAAAACAGTCAATTCGTCATGAGATTGAAACAGTATTTAGTGCGATAACTAGTCTATTTCCTAAATCAATTCATGCAGTCACTTATAAAGGGTTTTTACTCAAATTACAAGCATTTATCTTTGCTTTTACTTTAAAACAAGCATTTATCTAACTAGTAATAGTTTATACTGAAAGTTAAAATCTATCTCTCGGTTATGATCTGACGTAACCGAAGAGTTTTTGTGCGATCGCATGACTCTCCGGGTGCTTCGCACCCAGAGTCGCCTAACACGCAACTTGGGTTACTAAGAGATAGTGATTGCACTATACCAGTTGCGTAAGTCCTGTTATTGTTAAATAGACTGATGTTGAACTAAACTTTTAGGTAAACAATGGAAAGTTGATAACCTTGGATTGATCTTAATGGATTAATCTTTGGTCGCTAAATAAAAATTGAGATATTTTCAACATAATTTGTAAGAAATCTTTTTTTGAATACCATATATAGTGTATATTAATGTAGTACTTTATGTTGTTAATCTAAGATACATTATGAATCTTTTTCAAAAATCAATTCTAATGGTGAGTGTAGGACTGATTTTATCTGTCTCTCCGGCTTATAGCGTTCAACAAAGGTCGTTTACGCTTCTTGCTCAAGATAGAATTCAAAATGATCTTGATGCGTTACCTAGAAAAATAGCTTCTTTAGACCAACCTGGGATTGATAAAGTTATTGAAACACTAAGTTCTGATCCAGAGCTTGCTGCTAAAACATCTAAGTTGCTTCAATCTAATCCGCGTGGTGTTATAGAAAAATACTTCCGTTTGAGTACACCCCAAGCTGAAAATCTCAAAAACTTATCAGATGAAGAATTGAAAGAAACACTATATCCTTTAGTTCAATCTATTGAAACAGGCAAGCTGTCTCAAACTAAAGTAAATTATACGACTGAACTTTTTGATAGTAGAGCAGTTTCTGCTGCTGGTCGAAAAACAGTAATAACAATTACAATCGGATAGAAAGATTCCTGAACAAAATGTTGAGGTTTTTTAGTAAATCTTCTACTCCTGTGAAGGTTTACATCAAAATTCATAGTCAACGAGTATCAAAATCAGAGGTGGTACAATTTCAAGAGGATGTTTTTAAAGTCCTATTGTTGGTATCAAAACTTTCTATATCCTCGTGACATCTCCTACACTGAACCGAAACGGTTACAGTGTAGGAGATGTCACTTATAGCTTTTCTGAAAAGAATATGCGTGTCCGTTAGATCATCGCGTTATATTAAAGGAGTTTTATCATGACTGAATTAGCGCCAATCATTCAATTAGGCAATCCAACACTGCGCCAAAAAGCTGCTTGGGTTGAGAATATTCAAGATGAGCATATCCAAAAATTAATTGAAGACTTAATCGCTACTGTTGCCAAGGCTAACGGTGTGGGAATTGCTGCGCCTCAAGTAGCACAATCTTATCGTTTATTTATTGTGGCTTCCCATCCTAATGCCAGGTATCCCAACGCCCCGGAAATGGAACCTACTGCCATGATTAATCCCAAAATCATTGCTCATTCAACTGAAGTTGTCAAAGATTGGGAAGGTTGTTTAAGTGTTCCAGGAATTAGAGGGTTAGTTCCTCGGTATCAAGCTATTGAAGTGGAATACACTGACTGTAAAGGTAACTTGCAAAAGCAAGAATTAACCGATTTTATCGCTCGGATCTTTCAACACGAGTATGATCATCTTGACGGTATCGTATTTGTTGATCGCCTAGAGAACACTCTCGATATGATTACTGAGCAGGAATATCAACAAAGAATCGTTAAAAATTAATAAATGGGAGTAGGGAGTAGGGAATGGTGTATAGGACAATACGCTTGGGTTAGCGCCAAAAACCTTAAACAGCGTAGGTTGGGTTAAGCAAAGCGCAGCCCAACCTACGCTATTTTTCTTAAGTTGAGAAACAAGATCCCCGACAACTTTTACGAAGTCGGGGATCTGCGGGTTGCAATTCTCACATATCAAATAGGATTGCTATAGTTGAATTAATTGAAAAAGTGCTGCGATCGCCTTAAGCGTGTGATTCGCAAACTCGCTCGTCCCGCCACAATTGATATAAATGTGTCGCTGGCATTGTCATATATAAAACATCTCCAGCACTCAGGTTAGTTTCTAATAAATCCCAGCCGTGAAGGGTTTGATGGTTTTTTTCTACATATAAAGGTACACATTCAGCAGAGATGGCTACATCTTTCACACATTTACCACAAAAGCCATGTGAAGGTGTAATCACAGTTGCAAAAGCCACCCAAAGACTATCTGCTGCGATGCCATTGCCAAGGATGCGTCCCCCCAGTGCAGCAGCAGCAAAAGCTGGGGCTGCTAGTTCAGCCGAACTCAGTACGGCCTCGAAGCCAAATAGCTGTTGCGCTATACCAGCAAAATCGGGATCGGCATAATGAACAATCACCGGAATGCTGGGTGTCAAGCCTTTGGCTTTGAGGGCAATTTCCAGATTAGTCGCATCATTGCTAGTAACAGCAAGCACGGCGGCGGCAGACTCTATATTACTGGCTTTGAGTATTGTGCGGAAACTGGCATCGCCCTGAATGACGGGAATACCGAGTTCGCGGGCGGCGTTGATATATTTGTTGTTGGAGTCGGGTTCAACTACTACAACTTCATGTCCACTGGCGTGGAGTTGCTGGACAATTCTTACCCCAATACCACTCAAGCCACAGACAATGTAGTGCGATCGCTGGGGAATTCGGGCTGCATCCCAAAATTGCTTAAAGCGGCTTCCTAAGACAAAATCGGTGAGCATTGCATACCAAATACCAATTACCACTGCTCCAACCAGCATCATCACAACGGTAAATAACTTAATACTGTTAGGAGCATTTTCTACTACTTTGTCATTACCACCCGCTCCAGTAATCATGCCTACAGAAAAATATAGAGCATCCACAGGAGACACACTCAACTCAGCCGACATATAGGTGAGTGTAGCAATCCCAATAACCGCCAATAGTACAATAGCACCTACCAATACCGATCGCCCATGTTGCTGAAACTGCCTAAGATTGGTTAGGACTTTCAGCAGTTTTTTAATTAATGATCTCCGACGAGAACGGATGCGGGGTTGTGTACCAACAATTAAGCGATCGCCTACTTGTATTTCTTGTTCAGATATTACAGCCGAGACTAAATCTATCTCACCTTCTGCTGGCAAGTAATAAATCAGCATCCGCGATCGCTCTGACCACAATTCACTCAGCTTTCGACCCTTCCATAAGTGGTTTTCATCAATGTATTCTTCATGAATCGGCCAAGTTTGCTGAAATAATTTGATTTGTCCGATCGCTCGGTTTCCCAGTGCTGCAAAGGTGAATACGGGTGCTGCTAATCCTACAACACTCAGGCTCAAGTGGTCTGACAGACTTTGATCTAGGCGCTCCCCTAAATTTGTATTATAAAAACGGTTGATAATCCGAATCTGGGGATTCAGCACTCGCGCTTGCATCATAATAGACAAATTCACAGCATCTTTAGATCCAGCAATTACTAAAGTGTGTGCCTGCTGAATTCCTGCTGCTGTTAGGGTAGAAGCTGCTTGTAAGTCGCCAACAATCACATCCCCTGCTGTTTCGCCAGAGATAGATTGGTGATGAATACCCACAACGAAGGCTCCCTGCTGTCTCAGCAAACGAAAGGTTTTATATCCGGTACGTCCTAAGCCACAAACAATAATTCGAGGTTTCATGAAACGGCAGCATCTTTTACGGGTAGGGCTGCATTTCTAGTTATTTATCAATATTGTTGCCCACTTTCCTGGAATATAACTGTAGCTGACAACACGATTGTTTTAATTGAAGGTAGGAAAAGGATTAGGCATTTCTAAAAAAACGAACCACAGAGGCGCAGAGAAGCCAGTGCGTTGCGGTGAGGCAGTCCGGTCTTCTCCCAAAGGGAGAGGCTAGCGCCAAGGGGGTTTCCCCCATGAGGAACTGCCGTTCGCCCTTGGCGTGCCGGAGGCATCACCCGAAGGGGGGTTCCAAGAGTTGTAGCAACTGGCGCGACACGGAGAGATGAAGAAGAGAGAGGATAGTGGAGTTTTCTTTAGGCAGGGTTTGAACAGGCAATAAAATAATATAGAAAAATATGGCAACTTTTGTAGGTTATGATACGCTATCTCCTTGAGAAGTGTCGAGGAACCGAAAATGACTAAGCTGCGCGTGGGGTTATTGTTTGGCGGTCGTTCGGGAGAACATGAAGTTTCGATCAATTCAGCACGGGCGATCGCTAAAGCCTTGAGTGCAGAGCAAAATGCTACTAAGTACGAAATACTGCCTTTTTACATCCAAAAAGATGGACGCTGGCTTGCTGGGGAAGCACCCCAAAAGGTTTTAGCAACTGGCACTCCGCTACTGGAATCTGAACAATCAACATCTATTGGAAATCTGATATCCAACCCTGAAGCCCAAACCCTGAGTAAGTGGCAATCTCCCTCTCAAGTTGCCCAAGTGGATGTTTGGTTTCCGATTCTCCACGGCCCCAACGGTGAAGACGGGACAATTCAAGGGTTACTCACCTTGATGCAAGTCCCCTTTGTGGGTTCTGGGGTGTTAGGTTCGGCAATGGGGATGGATAAAATTGCCATGAAAATGGCTTTTGAGCAAGCGGGACTAGCACAGGTGAAATACAAAGCGATAACTAGAGCGCAGGTTTGGTCTAATCCTTGCGTGTTTCCGAAACTGTGTGATGAAATTGAGGCGGCGTTAGGTTATCCTGCTTTTGTCAAGCCTGCTAATTTGGGTTCATCAGTGGGTATTGCCAAAGTGCGATCGCGCTCAGAATTAGAAGCCGCTTTAGATAATGCTGCCAGTTATGATCGAAGGCTGGTTGTAGAGGCTGGTGTCGTAGCTAGAGAAGTCGAGTGTGCCGTTTTAGGTAATGATCAACCTCAAGCCTCTGTCGTTGGAGAGATTACTTATGATAGCGATTTTTATGATTATGAAACCAAATATACAGAAGGTAGAGCAGATTTACTGATACCTGCACCAATTCCAGATGCGATCGCTCGGCAAATTCAGGACATGGCTTTGCAAGCTTTTGCAGCTGTTGACGCTGCGG
The DNA here is from genome assembly GCF_017114985.1 of Nostoc sp. JL33. Classification (GTDB taxonomy): domain Bacteria; phylum Cyanobacteriota; class Cyanobacteriia; order Cyanobacteriales; family Nostocaceae; genus Nostoc. Next base: position 100,720 of record NZ_JABXKP010000049.1, read on the forward strand.
GGTTGGCAAGGGTAGATTTTTTCTATGTGGAAGCGACAAAAGAAGTTTTGATTAACGAAATCAATACGTTGCCAGGCTTTACTGTGACGAGTATGTATCCCCAACTCTGGGCTGATAGTGGAGTCTCCTTTCCAGAATTAGTTGATCGCTTAATTCAACTTGCTCTAGAAAGACATTCTCCTAGCTAAGGAAAAAATAAGCGAACTGATTTCAGATTTTTACAGCAAAAAGTCATAATAAATACAGAACTTTGAGAAAAGTTAGCCAGATTTGGTAGCGTTTATTTTACAAAAAAGCTACTTAAATCTGAAGTTTTTTACGGATACCTGATGCTTGACTCCTCCAGTACAATTTATTGACTAGAGGGGTACAAATCTGAAAGTAATCATGGAAAAAAGTCAGAGTGTACAGCGCGAGCCAACCCAACGAAGACGGGCTACTCCAGAGCTGACAAACAGGAAATCGAGACTAACAAAAAGCTCGAATGTTCTGATATATTTGGTTGCACATCATCCTTGGCTATTGTTAACTGGGTTTTTAGCCATGTTTTTGGGAGGTGGTGCCTTTGCCGTATATAGCTTAGGTAACGCTGGCCCCATAGCACAAGAAGAACTAGAAAAAATCCCAGTTATAGTTGAAGAACCAATCAATGCGCCCTCTGAGAATAGTAATCCTACACCTTTATGGATGGTGGCTGCGATCGTCCTCAGCTGTGGTAGTGGTTGCTTGCTCATTTTCCGAATGCTCAAGTGGATGAAGCAACCGCAAAAAGTCCAAAAACAGATTAACCGCCATCAGGTACGCTTGGCACAGAGCAATTACCAAAGATTGGAACCACAACTTCCCAAGAACCAGCCAATTTTTGTGCCACAGCAACAACTGATGCCCCTTATGCAGATGCAACCGAAAACAAAACATCTGGTGACGGTTCTACCAGCAGAACACAAGCACCACTTGGATACGGGCACAGAATCTTTGGCAGAATTGATGGATCTTCGTAAAGATAGTTCATTATCTGCACTTTTACGCCAGTATTAAAAGTACTGTAAGGGACTTCCAAATAAAAAAATACTCAACTACTTCTTGTGGGGTGGGCGTCTCGCCCGCCCGTAGCAAAAGGCGGGCTTTTCGTCTCACCCCACAAGATGGATAATTTATTTCTTGGAAATCCCTAAAGCAAAATGTCAAAATAATACTTTTTGCCAATTAAGGCACGGTTCTACCGTGCCTTTACTAGTATTTAGAGGATATATATAGGACTCGTATTTGATTTTTGAAAAAAATCAGTACACCCCAAAAAGGCTTCTTCCCCACTCCCTACTCCCTAATCCCTACTCCCTGTCTACGCAAATAATTATGGCTACGCCACGCTGCGCGAACAAAAATCAAAGCAGACTGCTATAGCTGTTTTCACTTCGGTGCAACCTCACCCCGTATTTGAGTAAAGCAAACACTCCCCTGTTTGAGCTTACGCACAGGGGTTGGGGGTGAGGTTGGGCGATCGCGCTTAAAAAATGATATTGGTGAAAAGCAAAGGAGTTACTCGACGCAGAAAAAGCAGTAACCCGTCCGGTTAAACTGATAAAGATGAAAATAGCAGATCAAGCAGTGAATAACGTAGTGCGGTTAGTTTTGACAGCAATATTGCTGGTGCTAGTGACAGCTTGTGGCAGTATTGGGCTGCTACCGACTAGCGAGTTAGTGCAAAAAGCGATCGCACTTGGGCTAGAACAAACTCAACAAAAACTTAGCCAGCAGTTGGATCTAGATTTTCAAGGATTTGAAATCAAGCGGTTATCAATTACCCAGGAACAACCCCTAACGATTGAAAATTTACCAGCTTTCCGCGTTCGGGGAACCTACGACTTGATCGTTAAGCTACCAAAACGGCGCTTGACGCAACCACAACAAGCATTTGACGTTTACCTGCAAATTCAGCAAGAAGGTAAAACTTGGCGATCGCTAATTCCAGAAAAAGGTAGTAAAGATACTCAATCAATTTGGCGCAGTTATTTAGTTGAGTAAACCTGTGTCATCAAAGTGCTTTTTTCCGGTTGCGTAAGAATTGCAAACCAGTAGCGTAAACACCAAATGCCAGTAAACCTGGCATAAAACTAGGTTCAGGAACACTAGCAGTAGATACAGAATTGATACCTACAGCAAAGTCATTATTCGAGTCTACATTATCAACAAATGAACTGTCGGCAGCACCAATAAATATAAATTGTGCATCAATAGGAACTTGCACAATAGCCCCATTAAAATCCCCACGCGAGATGTAAAAAATACTATTGTCTAAACACTGAGATGGAAGACAACCGTTGGGAAGAATTGCATTAATAGCACCAGGAACTCTATCAGTTGTTGCGCCATCATATTCTCCTCTACTTGGTAGCAATCTATTGTCAGTGCTGAAAGTAGCCCACATTGCACCAAAGTATTCGTCAGTCGGATCACCAAAGGGTGAAAAACTGCCAAACCGTTCCAGTTTAATTGTGTCCCCTGAATTAATTCCCAAGTCTGTTAGAGAAAAAGGTACGCTATCAGGACTAAATGTATATGAAGAAATAAAACTTCCACTAGGATCGATGTTGAATTTAGATGCAAAAGCTTGAGCAGAATCAATTTTGAATAATAGTACTAAGCTGAAGGCGATTTTAGCAGTTGCAACTGATAATTTGGTGAATAATTTAGGAATTTTTTGATTTTTCAAAAAGGTTGACATAATGATTCCTGACAAATTCTTAATTACTGGACTCAGACAGCAAGTGAAGTATCAAGTGATAAATCAGCTATTTTACTATTTAATTTATATTTGCGAGTATATTTAAATACTTAATTGTTAAATTAACTTAACTTATGAAAAATAAAATTGTCAATCTACCAATAGCTAGTTGACAATTGATAATAATAATAATGAAAAGCTTTTTATCTACGTTTTGCTTGATGAATTGAAATCTCCTAATAAGGGCGAATGTCGCAGTTGTGGAAGAACTACATTAAGAATTTTTAAATTTTAAATTACGTATAGTGGAATAGGTACTGGTAAAAAAAGTATCAAAAGTATTCTGAATACAAGAAATTTTGAAGTTTCAATTCTGCACAGTGGCATATGTGCTACTAAAAAAACCATCACAATACTTTACGTATAAATGCTAGGTTACAGTCATGATCGAGGTGATAGTTTCACTAAGGACAGGGCAAGATGTATATTAACTTTTTTATCAGTTCCATTGCAGGAATTGTGGTTGTGGTGCTAGCGGCTTTTGGCTTACTGCAATGGTTGCACATCCCTGCTGGTAACTTTCTTGACTGGGTGATTGGTGGTGCGAGTTTTTGGTGGCTATTAGTAATTGTTACCGTACCGTGGAATGTGCATTTTCAAGCCAAAGAAGTCTTAGCAGAAGCAGCACAATCAACTGAGAAAGGAATTTCAGTTGATCAGAAACAAGTGAAATATGTCACACTTTTGGCAAAGCGATCGCTCTGGGTTGCCATTGCTTTACACTTGTTCTCAGCCGTTGGTCTTTATACCCTCGCTGTCACTGGTATTAGTACAGTTGGGTATATAAGTTCTGGTGCAGCTTTGTTATTAACAATTCTGCGTCCAGCGATTCGGGCTTATGAGTATTTGTATGCGCGGTTAGCGATGATTCGCCAAGAATGGAAGTATCCGCGCGAAGATATTTTTGAACTGCGCGATCGCTTCTCCATATTGGAGCAAAAAATCCAGTCATTGGAAGATCAACTCAACCCAGAACAACCCTATTCATTATCCGCAACTCAACAACGCTTTGCTGAAGAGACTCGTAGAGATTTAGCCCGGATTGCGGCTAACTTGGAAGAATTACGGGCGACAAATCAAACTGAACATGAGCGTTTGGGGAGAGAAGCCAGAAATGCGATCGCGCAACTTTCCACCGACGGGCAATTTCTCGATCATGTCCGCGAAATTATTCGATTTTTTAAGACAGCTTAGTTATTACTCTAATAGCCAACCTAATTTTAAGTTTTGGATAATGGAATTCAATTTTCATCATCCAAAATTTAACAAGTTTCTTCAAATAGGGTTAACTATACTTTACAAACAGGAAGTTAACAATTCACGCATTCAAAAGTTATTTTGACATAAATTGCAGGAAGGCTTATAGTGTATCTCGCTAGAACACGAAAGGCTATAGTGAAGCTTACATAACTTCAGGAGTACTCACGGTGAATCAGATACAACTGACTTTAACTATTGGTTATCTGTTAATGACATGCTATTTTTTAAGCAATTGGTTAATATTTTTACTACGTCATCCTGTTTCCACTCCCGAAGATAAATTTTTATCGTTTGTAATGTTTTTGGTAACAACTATCTTCTGGCCTCTGATGATTCCGATGTCTTGTTTAGAAATGGTTCAAAAAAAGCGAATAGATTTTAGTAAACTGATTCCTGTTCTCTTAGCAATATTTGTATTTAGTATTTCATATTATTTTACCGAATAATTCATAATTTCTCGTCACGAATTGCATAGATATAAAGCAATACGCTTGGTGTTAATGATATTTTGCCCCGGAAGATTCCCCTTAAAACGAGGGGCTTAATTCGCCTTTCGGTTATTGTTTTTGTATTTTTAATTCACATTGTTGAAAAATATAATTAACCGCAGAAAATAATTTCTCTAAATCTTGAATTACATACAAATTTTTATTTCGAGTAAACACATCAGCAATCAACTTTCCAAATTCCCATATTTTGCCGTTAGAAACAATCCCAAAAACATCGCTGGTAAAATCATCGTTAATTCGCTGCACTGCGATCATTTCTGCTAAACACTGACCCCAACCTTCTTCAAATTTGTCCTGTTTAGCTTCAACTGTCAAAAAATAAGGTTTATCAAAAACAATCGTACCCAGAGGGTTTCGCTGTGTCACCGTATAATCTGGAACCCCTGATAAATCTTCATCGTAAGCTAATGTTTCATGGCTCCAAAGTGTTAATTTACTTCGGTAAGGTTTCCATACTTGTTTCAATACTGGATAGATGAGATTTTCACAAATAGCATCTTCAGAATTATCAATAACTCCATCTGTAAATAGCAAATCTAATTCCTCTTGGAAAGATTGTTCAACAGGAAATTCTAGTTCCAACATAAAATTAGACTGCACATACTTAATTTGAAATTTTTTAATGACTGCGCTAATACTTTTATAATTACTAAATGCCATTTTAATTTACCTATTATTGAAAACTATGTCACTGTTTAAACGCAGGTAATATGCCGAAAATATTTTCAGCACTCCCATTATTAAGCTAGCATCAGACTTTCTGAGGAAGCGATCGCAAAACTGAACCAAGCACTGTTGGTTGCTCTTGATCTGCCAGGGCAAGATGATGAGATACTCTTGGATGTAGATTAACCCTTCACCTCACCAACTGCGCGGCGGAGTTAAAAAACTGACGACACAATCCCTTAGTTAGTAAAACTGTTGTCAGTAAATTAGCGAAAGCAACCATAAATACAATCAAAATTTCGTAAGATACAGCATCCAGGGGTTTGACACCAGCTAATAACTGTCCGGTGGTAATTCCTGGTATTGCGACCATACCTATGAGTATCATTTGATTGAGAGTGGGAATCAATCCGGCCCTGATGGCGTCTTTGCGGTACTGGCTAACTGCTTGCTCTGGAGTTGCACCTAAGCTCAAGTGGGTTTCGATTTCGAGATGGCTGGAGTTAATGGTGCTGACAAGGCGATCGCCTGCGATCGCAGCTGCATTGGTAGCATTACCTAAAACTATCCCTGCCAGGGGAATTATATACTGTGGTTCATACCATCTGTCTGGTTGAATGATCAAGAAGTTGGTGTAAAGCACAGTCAGGGCGGTACTAATTAAAATTGCACCCCACACCAAAGGCAACACATAAGGAATTTTTTGGCTGATGCGATTTCGTGCGACAATCGCCGTAATTGTCAGCATTATTGCTAATAGCGCCAAAACTGCCCAAGCATTGTCCAAAGCCAAGATGAAATCTAAAATGTATCCCAATACAAGTAGTTGTAAGATGGTTCTCCCAGTAGCAAGGGCTAAATTAAACTCTAATCCTAATTTTTCCCAGGCAGATAAACCAATGGCGATCGCCATCAATCCCACAGCAATAGCTAAATCCACGAAATCCAGCTTGATCAGATCCTGCATGGGTTCTCTATCTCCTGGTATTTTATTCTCAAAGCAGTCCACACAAGAGGAACTTTGATCCGATGTGTTGGATCTTGAATGATATATATCACTTTCAGCAATTCAAAATTCAAAATGGTACGACCTTAACATGGCAAACACCTAGTATGCCTACTATCTGGAAATTAAATGTGCGGTAGTTTACCGCCCCACCATTTAAGTAAAAACCCTAATAGATGCGTATCTTGGGCGATAGTCTTTTAGTAGCCCGTTTTTGATTAAGCAAAAATTGACTGTCGAAGTGCATCCTTTGTATCTCCCGATAAAATGAGAACTCATGATCCAAAGTGTAAATCCCATCCCTGCCTTTGATATTAAGCAGCAATACACCACCATCGAAGCAGAAGTAAGTGCAGCTGTTTTAGAAGTTTTGGCTTCTGGCCGCTATATCGGCGGCCCCTTAGTCGAAGGCTTTGAGCAACAGTTTGCCGCTTATAATACTGTTACTGAATGTGTGGCTTGTAATTCTGGTACTGATGCGCTCTACTTAGCGTTACGAGTCTTGGGCATTGGTGCAGGCGATGAAGTGATTACAACGCCTTTCACCTTTATTGCGACATCTGAAGTAATTAGCGCCGTGGGTGCAAAGCCTGTTTTCGTTGATATTGACGCTACTACGTTTAATTTGGATGTGGAGCAAGTAGCGGCGGCGATTACACCCAAAACCAAAGCGATTATCCCGGTTCACCTATTTGGACAACCTGTGGATATGACATCATTGATGGCGATCGCTCAGTCTCACAATTTGGCAATAATTGAAGATTGCGCTCAGTCTACAGGAGCAATTTGGGCTGATCAAAAAGTCGGAAGCATTGGGCATATTGGTTGCTTTAGTTTCTACCCTACCAAAAATCTTGGTGGTTGCGGCGATGGCGGAGCAATAACGACTAATGACCCAGCGATCGCCACTAAACTGCGAATACTACGAGATCATGGCAGTAGAATTAGATATTTACATGAAGAAATCGGTGTAAATAGCCGCTTGGATGCTCTCCAAGCAGCTATTTTGCAGATTAAGCTACGTTATTTAGATATTTGGAATGATCGAAGAGGAGATATCGCCAACTATTACTACCAGTTCCTCAGTAAAATTCCGGGGATCATCCCGCCCCAAGAATTACCTGGGAGTATTGGAGTATGGAATCAATACACTATTCGCATATCAGGCCAAGGGCGAAATGGTTCTAGCGCCAAATATCGAGATTGGGTGCGTAGTCAATTGCAAGAGCAGGGCGTGAGTTCAATGATTTACTACCCCCACCCTTTACATTTGCAGCCAGTTTATCAAAGTCTGGGCTATCAAATTGGGGACTTACCAATAGCAGAGCAAGCTTGCCATGAAGTCATATCCTTGCCTATGTTCCCAGAACTAACACAACAGCAGCAAGACCAGGTGATTTATGCCTTGAAGGATTGTTTGGGGTGAGGGGAGTAGGGAGTAGGGAATAGGGAGGAAGAGGGAATAGGGAGTAGGGAATTTTAATATTCACCACTCCCCACTCCCCACTCCCCATTAAAAACTAAGCGATCACGCGGCTGCTAGCAGTCGCTAAGGCTTCTACTAAGCTACGCACGGCGGCAATCATTGCCACTTCGCTATTGAGTTGGTTGATGGCGGAACCAACACCAACACCAGCAGCACCAGCCGCGATCGCTAAAGGTGCGGTAACGCTAGAAATGCCTGAAGCACACAATACTGGTACTGACACCACACGGGAAATCTCAAAAGCTGCTGCCAAGGTGGGAGCAGCTTTTTCAATTAATCCTAGAGTTCCAGGGTGAACTGGATTACTGCTAGTACCGCCTTCGGTTTGGATAATGTCCGCTCCAGCTTTCACCAGTTCTTCTGCTAACTGTACCTGTTGATCTAGTTCCAGGATGTGGGGAACGGTGACAGATAGGGTGATTTCTGGGAAAAGAGCGCGGGTTTGCTTAGTCAGCGCTAGCACTTCTGGAGCCTCAAAGCGGCGTCCTTGAGCATAAAAGGAATCGAAATTCCCGATTTCAATTAAATCAGCACCAGCTGCCACAGCTTGCACAAATTTCTCTGGTTCTACTGCTGATACACAAATTGGTAATTTTGTCAAAGTTTTAGCTAGCTGGACTAAGGCTGCATCGGCGGCAATATCGACAAAAGTAGCACCGCCAAATTCAGCAGCTTTAACGGTAGCGGCGACGCTAGCGGCGTCGAAGTTATTCAAGCCGCTAATCACTTTCAGAACGCGGCGGTTAGTAAATGCACGTTGGAGTGTGGAATATATCGTCATGGTTGGGCTTTTGATAGCTACGAAAATTAGGTATATTCTACCGTCCCTCAGTTGATGAAGGACTAAATCACTATAGTAGTTGCCAAATTTTGATAGTTTTATTCTTTTTTCGGATTTGCGTAGTTTACCGCCGCAGGCATCGCTATCTTATAAAATTTTGCTCTTGGAGTTTACTCTCCCCATTCAGCTAGGTATTAAATGCAGCACAGCAATACCATATACCATAAAGTTTAGCAGATACCTATGTGAAAATAATTAAGTTATTCTTTTCGGGAGGAAGATATGACTGAAGAAATAATCGCAAAGTTTGATGAGAAAGAAATACTTGAACTCTGGGATAATAGAGCGGGAGACTGGGATATTCAAGTTGGCGAGGATGGCGACAGCAATCGAATTCTCAACTCAGATCCAGTACTATGGAGTTTCGCTGGTAATGTTGCGGGATTGTCTGTCCTCGATGCTGGTTGTGGCACAGGATATCTGGCACGCCAGCTTTGCCTTAAAGGAGCCAGTGTAACTGCTGTAGATTTTTCACCTCAAATGATCGAAATTGCTCAATTCAGAGCTAGCCAAAATAATCTAGATATAGATTTTCATTTGGATTCATGCACTGAACTCAAGTCGCTTCCAGATGAGCAATTTGATCTGATCATCTCCAATTACGTTCTCATGGATTTGCTTGATCTCGAAGGAGCAATAAGGGCATTCAATCGTGTTCTCAAGCCTAGTGGTATTGCAATCTTGGTGTTCTCACATCCTTGTTTTCCCCAAGGCAACTCGACGACTCTAAATGAGGATGGGACGGTTTGTTATGGTTGGACTTCTTCTTATTTTGAAAGGACGCAACGCAACGACCAACCTTGGAACCATTTTACAACACCATTTATCTGGTTTCATCGTCCTCTTTCCGATTACTGGAAAGCTTTCAAGGCAGCAGGTTTTTCTGTGGACGAATTTGAAGAGCCAAGAATTACCCCAGAGCGATATCATCTTGCAGAAAACGACCAGAAGCTCTTCAATTCCAAAACACGTCCCTATTCGGTAGTTTTTAAACTCCAGAAAGTTAAAATAATTCGTAATTCGTAATTCGTAATTCGTAATGGGCTACGCCCCGCTACGCTAACGTAATTCGTAATTATCCTAATCAAACTCTGGAGGCCACAAATCTGCAATTGGTACTTCCCATCCTGGGAGCAGTTCGGGAACTGTTAAAACATCGCCATCACGGAGTATTATTGCCTCTTGTCCAAAGTTGTAAACTTCAACAATCCGCTCATCGGGATTGAGCAAAATTCCTACTTTAGTTCCCAAACTCAGAAATTCTTGAATCTTGACTCTTAGATCCTCTAAATTATCGCTAGGGGACTTCACCTCTACAGTCAAATCGGGAGCCAATTGAGCAAAAGACTTGGGACTGCGACGCAAGCGTTCGGCTAAAACAAATGAGGCATCCGGTGCGCGCAAATCTGAATTTGGCAATCTGAAACCAGCGCTAGAAGCTGTTGTTCGTCCGAGTTTGCGCGGTCTAACCCAGTTATCTAACTGGGCAATCATCGCGGCTGCGACCTCATCTGATTCGTATCCTGATGGACTCATAACAATAATATTACCCTTGACTAGTTCCATACGAAAGTCGGGATGCTGTTGCTGCATTTGTTCCAAGTCTTCAAGCGTCAGGGACATAAAACCTCTCTAGGAGCGATCGCTTTCTTTTGCCTAGAATTACTATATCGTAATACTTATAGACCTCTCCAGGAGCGATCGCCTCATGAATTCCCCAGTCATCGCCAAACCTGTCACTCCAAAGACTTCCTATGTTTTGCTGTATAACGTCAGTTGGGATCAACTAGAAAAGCTAGATGTAGACCTAGAAGGTACAGGTGCGCGACTAACTTATTTAGATGGAATTTTAGAAATTATGTCACCACCTTCCGATGACCATGAAGATGCTAAAAGTACTACAAGTCTTTTATTAGAGGCATACCTGAGAGAAAAGAAAATTCGCTTCTATGTTAGAGGAAGTGCTACACTCGGCAAACGCAAAGATGGTACGCGACGAGAACCAGATGAGTCTTATAACTTTGGGGCTAAAAAACCGATTCCAGATTTGATTATTGAAATTACTGTCACCAGTGGCGGCATTAATAAGTTGGATATATACAAGCGTCTGAAAGTTCCAGAAGTCTGGTTTTGGGAAGATGGGTTGCTTTCGGTATATTGTTTGCGAGACGAGGAATATGAAAAAGCGTCCCAAAGTTCTTTTTTCCCAGATTTAGATATAGAATTGCTAGCCCAGTATTCGCGTATGGCGGATCAGTATGATGCAGTCAATGAGTTTAGTCAGGTGATTCGAGAACATGGATGAAGGCAAAATCGAATAATATTGCTTATTTTTCAAAACACTCCATTGCTGTTTGTACTTTCTCAACTTGCTTGGGTGCTTGCATTTCGTTAAAGAGTGCGATCGCTTGCAGAAAAGTTTCCCTACTCTGAGCAATTTCACCCATTTTTTTATGAGTCAATGCAAACTGATAATAAGCCTCGGCTAAGTCTGATTTAGCACCGATTTTATCAATAATTTCTATTGCTTCTGAATGATTAAAAATTGCTTTTGTAAATTCTCCCTGTTCTCGAAAAAGTTCGGCGAGACAACTTATAGCTTTAGCTTTAATCTGGGTAAAGTTGTTTTCTTCAGCATGAAGTATAGCTTGTTGGCACAATTCAAAGGATTTTTTAAGATTACCTAAATTTTTATAAGTTAAGCAGAGATTTACTAAACTATGTCCTATTCCCCATAAAGTCACCCTAGTTGATGACATGGCATAAAAAGCCTGTTCAGCAAGATGAAAGGCATCTTCTCTGCTACCAGAGCATGATTTTATCAAAGCCAAACAGCATTGAGAATATGCCATATAATCATCAAGATTGCTATTTTGTTCAGCTAGGCTACAAACAGAATTGAAACAATATTCGGCTGCTTCTATTTCCCATAATTCAAGTTTGCAAAGCCCTGTATTGAATAAAATAGAAATTTTGGTTGGCTTCTCATCTAATTTACCTAATATTTTTCCGGATTTATCATAGCATTCTATAGCTTCTCTAATACACCCGATAATTCGATATGTATATCCAAGTATATTGTAAAGTTTAATTAGTCTTTCTGGCGATTTTATCTCGTCTATTAATCGTTTAATTACAGAGAAATTTTTCTGGAGCAGTCCCAGTTGGTAAAACGAGCAACCCAAAGGCAAACCTATACTCCAATGTTCACCTCGCCCTTGTAAAATTACATCACCAGCTTGCTCAAAATCACTAATTTCTACATAGTGATAATAAGCTTCTAAAGCCGTCAAGGCATCATTGATATTTTTGACTATTTCAACCTGTTGCGTCCAAAATTGTGCGGCTTTTCGGTTTACTAATTCCCATTCTTCATTGACTAACCTTAACCTACTAATCGCTTCATCACGAATTACAGGATGCAGCCAGTATTGTCCTTTTTTCGCTTCTATTAAAGACAAATCTTGGAGAGCTTTAATTACGCCTCTACGTTTGGGTTCTGGTACATCCCAAAGCAAACATAAAACTCCCTCGATAGGTAATGAAGTAATATCTTGATAACGATAGCATCCTAAACGACACAGGAGGCGATAGGCTTCTAAGTCATTTTCTTGGAGACGGGTAAATTGACTAGCAACTAAATCTTTTAATTCTCTTTCTATTAATAAATCTGTACAGTTTTCTTGCCAATAAGTATGTATATCACCGTGAAAATCTGTCAATATTGCTCCTCGGAGAATTTGCATTGCTTTGGCGTTACCTCCACAAGCTTTGCACATTTCACTGAGAATAGTAGAATCACAATTGATGTGGCGGCGGCTGAAATACTGTCGCCAAGCTCCATCATCTAAACCTTCTAGTGTATAGAGATGAACTTCTACACTAGACTCTCGCAAACGCTCACGACTTGTGACTAAAGTAACTGAATGCACATCTGAATCTGCTAATACTCTTAATAGGTCAACATAAGGGCGACGATATTCGATAAACTTGCCATTTTTATCGAGAGCAGTTTCTAGATTGTCAATAAATACCCCAATTTTAACAGTTTGCTCTCGCAGTTTCCGCCGTAATCGCTTTAAATTGATGCCAAAATCGCGTCCCGGTTCTTCGTTAAAGTCTCGCCGCAGCCATTCTTCAACCACACTCTCTACAGGAGTGATGTTTTGGATTTCTGTGGCCATCCATAGTTCCAGAACAAAATCAAATTTTTGACTTTTAAAATATTTGCGTGCTAAGGTTGTTTTGCCAACGCCGCCTTTACCCTGGATGAGGATAACTTTTGCTCCTCGACTGACGAGGGTGTGGAGTTCGGCTATTTGGCGATCGCGCCCCACGAAGTTAGAATCTAAATCTTGGGAATTAGTGCTGTTAGTCGCTATATCTGGAATATCGGGGTTTTTTTGCGAGTGTTGGCTTCTTCTAAATCCCTGAACCACTCCCTGGAAGGTAGATTTTGAGACTTTCACTCCTAGCACTTTTGATAGTAAATGCCAAAGTTCTGCACCAACTGCTTTTAAATGCGCTTCTGTATAATTACAGCTATTGGCAATATCCTGGTAAGTCCGCTTTTCATCCTCCCACAAATGACGCAAGATAATCCTTTGAGTTTTATCTAAGTGTTCTCCCGTCTTGAGAAAAACCAAGTTATCTACAAACTCTAAGGCTTCTTCTACACCCATTTGCGAACTTGATGTATCATTTGTAATTCATTATAACCATATTTTTACTACTTATTCCTACCTAGTATACTACAAAATACTTTTTCCTACTCCGTAAAACACTTACTTTATCCGACTGCAAAGCCTTTTTAACTGTATTACTCTTGTAAGTAATACAGGCAAAGTTAAGTTAAGCGCCTTCCAAAAGTGGTTGAGGAAAGATTTAGAGAGCGCGACTACTGCAAGCTTAGTAAATCACACATATTACTTGTTACTGTCCCATATTAATGACTCATGGAAGTGGTGTCTACTAAACAGGCAGTGGGTATTAACTAACTAGATTCTGTAGAGCATATTTACAACTAAGTAAGTAAGTCGGTGAGAATAAATCAAACTAGATTAAGTAATGTAAAAAATCTTGAGATTAGTTCGTAGTGAGGACTTTAGTCCTCAAATGATGGCTGAAGCCCTCACTACAAACCTTGAATTATTCACACCGCTCTACTTATGTAAGTCTTTACCCTACAGGAGGTTCAATGATGTTAGACAAAGATTGTCATCATGATTGCAATCAAAATCAGTGCCCCTTTGCTCAAGATACACGTAATCCCAATAGATATGTTTGCCTCAAATGTGGTGTTGAGCGAGAAATAAATAAGTATTCCTCCGGTTTCGGCTCGTTTTTGTTGCTGTTGTTGGGCTTGTTTATTTTGTTCCAACTATTAGCTAATTATGACAAGCAAAACGATCCACAAAGGCAGCAACAGTCTGGGAATAATTCACCGAACAAGGCAATTTTTCACCTGTAAAACTAATACTGTTCAGACTGCGTATGATTTTCCATAGCCTGATTTTTTCAGGGAGCATGGAAAATCAAAAAGAATATTCACTGCTAAAAATTGAGCTACTTTCGTGAGTAAAATTATGAACACTAATCAGGATACGCTTTTATTTCGCTTTGCTTCTAAATCCTTGAAATATTTCTTGTTGGTGCTATTTGGGATTGCGATCGCCTACGTTCTATCCAGTGGTTTAGGTTTCTTACAAATCATACCCATACTGCTGTACCTTTTACAACAGTTTTTGCTTCCACTGGGAATTATCCTGTTGTGTTTAATTACAACAGCAGTAATTATTGAATCCCTGCGTTAAGAATCGAGGGAGTGGGGAGTAATTCAATTTTGGATTTGAGATTTGAGATTTGAGATTAACCGCATACTTCATGTAGTTGCTCTGGAAAAGGAATTTTGGATTTGAGATTTATCCTTAAATCCAAAATCCGTCTTGGAAAGTTCTGATACCTGCGGCGGGCTGCGCCAACGCCAAAAGCCGGGGCTGAGACTTTCCGCAAAATCTAAAATTGAATGACTTCTAACTTATTTCCCGTAGTAAACCCTGGCATTACCGTATCCTAAATTTCGCAGATATTTATTCCATTCCTCAGCTTGGAATCGCTCAGGGAAAGGCCCTACTGCTACGTGTGGCCCTCGTGGTTGCCTCCTTTCGAGGACTCCGCCAGTTCGTCGTAAATCTTGGCTAAATCGACCTAGATTCTGCCTAACTTGTGCTGCGATCGCAGGTAACTCTTCTGAAGTGGTGGGAATGGCGACATAATATCTAGAGACTGGCCTAGTAGCACTTATATTACTGCGATCGCCTACAAAGCTTCTATTGCTTGCACCTATTTCCTCTCCGTTAGCGAAGCTGATAATCCGGGCGCTATATATGCCTCGTGACTGTAACTCACTCACCCGTTGTTGGGCGTTAGATACTCTGTTAAAAACACCTGACTGAATTACATTCCGTCCTTTATACTGGCGAATGTAAGCACTGGGTTCAATCCGACGTATTTGTTGTAGCGTCTGTAAATCACTACCCTCAACGTAAACTAAATAGCGCTCAGTCTGGTTATATTGACTAAACTGTGCAGGTTGGGAGGGCCCAAAATTCTGCTCTAATTGATTGTTTTGTAATGGTTGAGAGGGCCCAAAATTCTGCTCTAATTGATTGTTTTGTAATGGTTGGGAAGGCTCAAAATTCTGCTCTAATTGATTGTCCTGTACTACTTGGACTGGTTGTAACTGCGGTTGACTAAAGGGAATTATTGGCGGTGGCGGTAAAATTTCACCTGCTTGTTGAGCCAGTAGCACGTTGCTGTTGTGGATTTGTGCTTGTGCTGGGCTAGAGTCGGGAATCAGCACTAACCATCCTCCCACTAACAACAAGAGAAGTCTGATAGTGGGCTTCCAACCCTCAGAACTTCGGCGCTGCATCTGAAATGGCATAAATTGACTTGGTATTCCTCTCGACATAGTAGTTAGAAACTAATCAAAATATTTTTAGGCAATTTCCATCAGGAACTAATTAGTTCACCGTTGTAGCAACTATATAGCGTTAACCTAAAATTAGCTCATCTGCGTGGCAAAAAATGCATCTGTAACTTAAATCTTAGATAAGGATCATGGGGGAGTGAACAGCGATGTCTCCGACGGACTATGACGCTTGTTCGCTCTTAGCGTCTCCCCTTCTCCCAAAGGGAGAGGCTAGCGCCTGCCGTAGGATGCCCGCAGGGCTGTAGGGAGATGACTCGCTATCGCTGACTTCAGTTACTTGAAAACTGAAGTGCTTTCGTAGCAAGGCAATGAAAGAGTGTGTGCTACAATTGGACAACCACGCAGCTATCGTGTGTGCTTTGTATGAAAAAAGTCGTCGTTGGTCTTTCTGGTGGCGTTGACAGTTCCACCGCCGCAGCTATCCTGCACCATCAGAGCTATGAAGTGATTGGTTTGACTCTTTGGCTAATGAAAGGCAAAGGTCAATGTTGCTCTGAAGGTATGATCGACGCGGCTGATCTCTGTGAACAACTGGGGGTTCCGCATCAGGTTGTAGATATTCGGGATCTCTTCCAGACCCATATTGTCGATTACCTGGTGACTGGTTACAGTGCTGGGATCACGCCTTTGCCTTGCTCCCAGTGCAATAAAACGGTGAAGTTTGGGCCAATGGTGCAGTATGCTCGTGAAGAATTGGGATGCGATCGCATTGCCACCGGTCATTATGCCCGAATTAGCCATGACGAAGCAACTGGACGTTACCAATTATTAAGGGCTGTTGACCGCAACAAAGACCAGTCATACTTTCTCTATGATTTGTCTCAAGATTTACTTGCAGCAACGATATTTCCTTTGGGCGAACTAGAAAAAACTGACACGCGCCGCATTGCAACTGAATACGGACTAAAAACTGCTGATAAGCCAGAAAGTCAAGACTTATGCTTGGTGGAAAGTAACGGTTCCATGCGGGCATTTTTGGATAAATATTTAGCTCCCAAAATAGGCAATATTGTAGATGTCACAGGCAAAATTTTAGGACAGCATGATGGTGTCCATCATTACACCATTGGACAGCGCAAAGGCTTAGGGATTGCGGCTGCCGAACCGTTGTATGTGATTGAATTAGATGCGGAAAATAATAAAGTAGTAGTAGGCGATCGCACAAAAGTAACTCAGCCAGAATGCACTGTAAATCGGGTAAATTGGGTTTCTATTGCCGAACCATCGACCCCAATTCATGCCGAAGTCCAAATTCGCTATCGTTCAACAGCTACACCAGTGACGGTGATTCCGTTGGAAAACTCCCGTGTGCGTTTGGTGTTTGATGAACCCCAAATCAGCATCACTCCCGGACAAGCGGCGGTGTGGTATGACGGGGAGAAAGTGTTAGGTGGCGGAATTATTGAACAGTTTAGTTGAACCCAACCCCGGTTTCGTTAGTAACCAAAACCTCCCCTCTCCGTGTAAGCGAGGAGGGATATTTTATTTCTAATAGAAATGCTAATTTTTGGATTTATTGAAGTCAACTCAACCTAATATTTGGTATCCATAGTCTTTACTATTAATATTTTCACATTTTAAGTTTTCCACAGATTAAAAATCTATGTATGAAACTTTTATTGACCTTGATGAACTGATAGTACGCTGTAGAGATAAACAAGCTAAAAAATTTATTCAAGAGGCTGTTGCTTGTTATAGGGCTGGGGCATTTCGCTCTTGCATAGTTGCTACATGGAATGCAGTCGTATTTGATTTTCTTCACAAACTAAGAGAACTGGATCTTCTAGGAAATGGTGAAGCATCTAGCCTATTAAAGCAATTTGAAAATATAAGTTCAGCATCAAAAGTGAAAGATTTGTGGCAATTTGAGTCAAGTATTCCAGATTTAGCTCTCACAAAATTTGAGCTTATTTCATCTGTAGAAAAGTCAGATATAGAAAGATTATTTGAGGATAGAAGTCGATGTGCTCATCCATCAATGACATCTTTAGAAGAACCATTTGAGGGTACAGCAGAACTAGCACGCTACCACTTGAGAAGTGCCGTAATGCATCTATTGCAACGCCCGCCTGTTCAAGGTCGCTCTGCTCGTGAAAGGATTTTCCAAGATATTAAATCTGATTATTTTCCAACAGACCCTGAATTAGCAGCACAATACTTTCAAAAAAGTCCACTTGCTCGTGCACGTTTTATCTTGATTAAAGATATAGTACTAGGTTTAACTATAAGTTTATTGACAGACAATTTCCCTGAAGATGAAAGAGCACGTCAGTTTTCTGCCTTAAATGCTATATATAGAATATATCCCAAAGAAACAGTAGAGATTTTAGATAATACCCTATCCAATATTATTATTAATAAGGTGAATGATGCAAATTGGCATAAGGTAATAATATATCTTGGAAGTATTAAAGGTTGGGATGTATTGAGCGACTCATGTCAGATAAAAGCCAAATCGTTTATTGAAAAACTTGAGGTATTTGATGGCTCTTCAACATTAAATAAACGTTTTTTACCTAAAATAATAAATATTTTAGTAAAAGCATCTTATATATCTTTTCTTAAAGAATATGTAATTAATAAACTAAAAAATATTCCTTTAAAAGATTTATTACTTATAAAAGAGCTTTGCGAAGATAAAAATTTCAAAAAAGTAGTAATTAATGATCTTTTTAGAGGAGCAGTTCCACAAGCAAATTTAAATGAACTTATTTTAATAAGGTTAGAAGCAGATGAAAAACTAGATGGACTAATCGAGCCTTATCTAAGAGAGCAGCTAAAAGAAGCTTCTCTAGAAAAATTAGTTTTAATAATGTTAAGGTATGAAAATGAATCATTAAATCAGTTGATTGAGCCTTGGTTAAAAAACAAAATAAATGATGCTCCTTTGGATGAATTACTTGAAGCTAGAAGAAACTACCAAGTATTAGATGTACAAAATGAGGAATTGACTAAATTATTTGATGATTGCGTGAGCAAGCTTATTAGTAAATTATCTTTTGATGAAATAATTGAGCAATCAGAATATTGGGATGAATTTTCTGATGATTCATTTCAGAGTCTTTTAAAAGAAAATATACCGATTATAGTTTCTAAATTTATAAATTCTTATTCTTACGTAAATGCAATTTCTAACACTGACCTCATAATTAAAATTGCCGAACATCTTAGTATAATACAGTGGGAACAAGTTTTAGAAGCTTTTTGTAAAAATAATCAAATATATGGCTCTCGCCATTGCCCTGGTAGATTTTGTTTACTATTAAAAAAGTCTGTAGACATCAGTGGGACTATACCGTACTATTGGTTATCTTTCCGAGAAGAGCTTAATAAAAAATTTAAGTTTAAAGACGTTGACATTGACAGACTTAAAAATTTAATTGACTCTTATCAAATAGCCGAGTTTTAAGTAAATTATAGTTCTAGAACAGCGATCGCTTATCCTAAAAGTGACGCAGTAAAATACTCGTAATTATTATTCCAAGTCATTCTCTCCTAAATCTTCATCCAAGATTGTTTCAATATCTCGTCCGCCATAAATGACTCTAAGAATCTCTACACCGGAATCCGAAGTCAGATAAAAAACAAGATACTTTTTAAATCCTTTTATTGCTTGCTGTCGAACACTAGCTAAATCGGGATGAGAGAATTGACAAGATTTTCCCATTCCTGGCATTTTACCCAGTTGTTTGAAAGTTGTTTCTGCTGCTGCAAGAAACCTATCTGAAGCTTCCAAGTTATCTTCTGCAATATAAGTCGCTAATTCTATCAAGTCGCGGATGACTTGCGGTCGTTTGCTTACGTCGCTCATTAACCTTGGTTTGACCCTTTATGCTTGGCGATTCTTTCCCGCACAGCTTGGCGGATGTCTTCCCAATCGTCAGCAGTCATCTCAGTTGCATTCCCAGAATTTAGACCTTCTAAAAGCATCGCTTCCAAACGTTCAGCCGCTTGACGCTTTTGGTCTTGGCGCACTAACTCACGAAAATATTCACTGACGCTGCTGTAACCACCAGTTGCCACTTTCTCTTCTATATAAGTCCGCATCGCATCAGGGAGAGATATATTTATACTTTTCACTGGCACTACTTCCCTAATTTTTCCTTCATAATATTATTGTATGGCAATTTATGCCATTTATTGCCATACCAGGCTCAATGAGCAAAAGCGATACCTGCGGCGAACTAAATCTACGTGCTTTCTATCAAAAACTACTTCTATCTAATGCTCCTTCAAACTCTTTCAAAGCTTGTACAGTTCCTACTTGCCAAGCTCGTTCAACTGTAGCGGCAATAATTTGAGGTAGAGGGATATTTGGAAAGTTAGGACTGTTATCAGATTCGATGTAATGTCCATCCCTGAGTAAATAAATCCTCAGCTTTTTACTATCGTAAATCCATAGTTCTGGAACTGCGATCGCTTCATAAGCATCAAGAGTTGTTTTTGATGTTACATCTGTTTCAATAGCCAAATCAGCAGGCGGATCATCTGGTTCAAGTTTGCGACGACCAATCATTCTTTGGTAATTCTGGATGTAGAAGCAAGCATCCGGTTCTACCCCTGCTGTATTTTCACGCTTGAATGTAGTTGAACCAAAAGCTTCGTACCTTCTCCCTGTCTTCTTAAGCAAGATTTTGACAATATCTGAGATTAAGTCTTTTGACTTTTCGTGTTCGGGTAGAGGAACCATAAGTTCTAACGTAGACTTGCTATAAGCAACTCGTAGCGATCGCTTTTCTCCCAGTTCCTGCAAGATAGACTCAAATTCTTCCCAGCTTACATCTTGAATAGACACTGTACTACCAGGTTCTAGCCGCATCTGGCTAACAGGTTTAAAAACAGGTGATACAGCAGTCATAAGCAATTCCAAATAAGGGAACTCTTCAACGACTAAAGCCTAGACTAACTTTAGCCTAACTTAAATACGTACCAGCATTTGATAAGTTAGTACATAATCTGAAACAATAGCAATAAAAGCAAAGAGGGGATTACATTGAGTCACAATCCAGATGCCATAGCCCCCCACGGTGGACAGTTGGTTAACCGTATCGCCACACCAGAACAAAGAGCAGAGTTTCTTTCAAAAGCTGACTTTTTGCCGCGAGTGCAACTTGACGATCGCGCCGTTTCTGATGTAGAAATGATTGCGATCGGTGCTTTTAGTCCACTCACGGGTTTTATGAACCAGGAAGACTACGATCGCACTGTTACAGAAATGCGACTAGCTAATGGTCTTGTGTGGTCAATCCCGATTACACTATCGGTCAGCGAAGAAGTAGCTTCCCCATTGCAAGAAGGCGGCTTAATCCGTCTGGATAACTCCAGAGGCGAATTTATCGGGGTTTTGCAACTCACCCAAAAATATAACTACGACAAAACCCGCGAAGCCATAAATGTCTACCGCACTGATGATGCTAAACATCCAGGCGTGCAGGTACTCTATAACCAAGGTAATGTACATCTGGCGGGTGATATTTGGTTGTTGCAACGCGAACCTCATCCCCAGTTTCCCACTTACCAAATTGATCCAGCTGCCTCACGGCAACTATTTAAAGATAAGGGTTGGAAAACCATCGTTGGCTTTCAAACTCGCAACCCCATCCACCGCGCCCATGAATATATTCAAAAGTGCGCTTTAGAAATCGTTGATGGTCTATTTTTGCACCCATTAGTCGGGGCGACAAAAGAAGATGATATCGCTGCTGATGTGCGGATGCGTTGCTATGAAATTTTGCTGGAACATTACTACCCTTTAGACCGGGTAACTTTGGCAATTAATCCAGCCGCAATGCGCTATGCTGGCCCTCGTGAGGCCATATTCCATGCTTTAGTTCGCAAAAATTACGGCTGTACTCACTTTATCGTCGGACGGGATCATGCTGGCGTGGGTGACTATTATGGCACTTACGATGCTCAACATATCTTTGAAGAGTTTGCGCCAGGTGAATTGGGGATTGTGCCGATGAAATTTGAACACGCTTTTTACTGCACGCGCACTAAGCAGATGGCAACATCTAAAACTAGTCCCAGCAAACCAGAGGAACGCATTCACCTATCGGGGACAAAAGTTAGAGAAATGCTGCGGCGCGGTGAATTACCTCCACCAGAATTTTCCCGTCCAGAGGTGGCGGCAGAGTTGGCGCGGGCAATGCGGATAGAAGTACCCGTTTAGGGCATTGGGCATGGGGCATGGGGCATTGGTCACTTGTACTGAGCGTTGCCGTTGGCGTGGTTATAGAGCTTTGTCGAAGTGCAGCCCAAGGTAGAGAAGTATTGGGCATTGGTTATTCCCCTTGTCCCCCTTGTCCCCCTCATCTTCCTCATCTCCCCACACTTTGATCAAGCAAACAGCATCAACTGTAACTTTACAATATAGAGTTCAGCCCTGTAAGCTGCTATCTGGTAGCTAAGAGCTGATAGCTAATTATGAAACGGCGCAGGTTTTTACACAGAATTGGCTCAATACTCGCGGTATTGGGGGTAACTGAAGCTGAGTGGTTGACTTTGGGAAATCGCTATTATCAAGCTTTGGCACAACCTAGTCCGCGTAAGTTGGCATTGTTAATAGGTATTAACCAATACCCACACATTCCAGCCCTAAGTGGTTGTTTGACCGATGTGGAACTACAAAGAGAACTTTTGATTCATCGCTTTGGCTTCCAAGGGTCAGATATCCTAACTTTAACTGAGGAACAAGCTAGCAGGGAATTCATTGAGGCAGCTTTTTTAGATCACTTGAGTAAGCAAGCTAAACCTAGTGATGTGGTTGTCTTCCACTTTAGCGGCTATGGTAGTCGTGCCAAATTGGAAACATCGCCAGATACAATCCAAAATGCTCTAGTACCAGCTAATGGAAGTAATAAATCACAAGATGAGAAAATAGTCAACTACATATTAGAAGAAACTCTACTGCTATTATTGCGATCGCTCCCTACAAACCAAGTAACAGCAGTATTGGATACTAGCTATTATGCTCCTAGCACAGTCTTAGGGTTAAAAATTCGCGCCCTTCAAGAGTCAGAAGCAAAGCTAGCAGCAGAGGAACTCGACTTGCTCAAACAACTTAAAACTCAGAAGTTACCCAGTACTCCGATTGTTTTAGCAGCTACCTCAGAATCAAAGCAGTCGGCAAGAGAAGGACTCTTTTCTGGTTTTAGTGCTGGGTTATTTACCTACGCCTTGACGCAGTATTTGTGGGAATTCACCCCAGCCAGCACAATTCAAGTCGCCTTCTCTTATGTGGAAAATTCTCTATCCAAATTGGGTAGCAAACAGCAACCAGGGGATCTGGAAAACCTCTCTCCTAAGAGGAGAGCTTTGAATTCTCCCCCTTCCCTTGTAGGGAAGGGGGCTGGGGGGTTAGGTTTCGCCTCTTCTTTTCCAGACAGTATCATTGGTGCAGAAGGCGTGGTGAGTGCTATTGAAGAAGACGGCAAAACAGTCCATCTCTGGTTGGCAGGATTACCTCCACAAGTGCTGCTATACTACGGAGTTAATTCTCGATTCAGCCTAGCAACAACAGAGCAATTGGTATTGCGATCGCGGACTGGGTTAACAGCAAAAGCGCAAATTTCCAAAATTGATAGTACAACTCCTCCACAAGTCGGGCAACTCGTCCAAGAAGCAGTCCGGGTTTTACCCCGAAATATTAATTTAACAATAGCTCTGGATACTGGATTGGAAAGAATTGAGCGGGTAGACGCCACAAGTGCCTTTGCCGGATTTTCCCATGTGTCCACCGTAGTAGCAGGAGAAAAACCAGCTGATTATATATTTGCTAAGTTACAGGAAATTCCCAGTCGTTATGGTCTATTTTCTCTTGGTGGCGAGCTAATTCCCAATACCAGTGGGGAAGTAGGAGAAGCAGTAAAATTAACAGTGCAAAGGTTAGCGCCGAAATTATCAACCTTGCTAGCAGCAAAGTTATGGCGACTTACAGAAAATCAAGGTTCTTCCCGATTGGCTCTCAAGGCAACCTTAGAAATAATTAGTGACATATCGCCTCGCGTCGTCATGCAGCGCGAAACAATACGAACTTTTAAAACTGAAACTTCGATTAAAAAATCAGCCCCCACTCCGATTGTCCCTATCGGTAGTCGAATGCAATATCGCGTGGAAAATCACAGCGATCGCCCAGTATATTTAATCTTGCTGGGATTAAACAATAATCATACAGCAATTGCCTTTTACTCTTGGGAAACCCCCCAAGAACCAAACACTGCGGACACCAAGCCCCTCCTCAAAGAAGTCGTCATCGCCCCAGGTGAAACCCTCACCCTACCCCAAA
The DNA here is from genome assembly GCF_017114985.1 of Nostoc sp. JL33. Lineage (GTDB taxonomy): Bacteria > Cyanobacteriota > Cyanobacteriia > Cyanobacteriales > Nostocaceae > Nostoc. Next base: position 124,554 of record NZ_JABXKP010000049.1, read on the forward strand.
CTAATGCTGCTTCCGAATGGGTGATTTCAGGGCCAGCTTTCTTTTACGAACAACAACTGATTGTTAGTACTGCCCCCTTTAGCGAAACTCTCGCCGCTTTCAAGGCTGCTAACTATTCCACAGCCGAACAAGGGCCGATTGGCCTGTTGTTGAATTCCTTAGACGTTGCACAAGACTTGCTACAAGACTTGCATAACGCCAGTGCCCTCAAAACGGAGATGAACGTCACAGCAGCCGACTCATATATCTTTGATGTGAATAGTTGGGCAAGTTTTAGCTTTAGTTTTCAAGTAATCTAAACACAAAATTCAGTATTTTAGTTGTGTAATGATATTAGCCAAATCCTATTGAAATAATTTAATTTTTTATCTATTTGATATTTTTAGACTACTTAGATTTTAGATGAAAAAGTATATCTTTTCCGCTTAAGAAATATTTTATACCAGTAAAGCTGTATTGGTGATTATAACTTTAGTTGTATCTCTATTGATTATCAACATTACCCAACTTGAGTACTTTCCTCATAAAGTATAACTATAAACCATAAAATCTCTCTAGGACTTATGCAAGAGTAAACGCTGTAGGGGAAATTCATAAATTGCCCCTACGGTAAATCAAGGCTTTCACTGCCTTTTTGCGTAAGTCCTGATCTCATCTCAATTAAGTTCAGTCGCTAGTAGGAGGAGACACAGCAAAATATCGTTTAAAATACTTGATATTCTAAAAAACTTGGGAATACCATATGCCTCTTCATAAACTGGAACATTTTGACCCAAACTATCGAGAAACTTTTGGCAAAGACGACTTTAAAGGGCTAGAGGTTTATACTCAGGCAGGAGAGAGGGTTGGCTCAGTCGCTGATGTTTTAGTTGATGACGATGGTCGTTTTCGGTATTTAATTATTGATACAAGCTTAGATTCTGTTAGCAAGAAAATATTACTACCAATTGGTCTTTCCCGGATCGATTATCCTACAAGACGCGTCTATGTTAATGGGTTAAGCAGGCAGCAAATAGAAAATTTACCTGACTTCAAAGAAGACGCGATCGTTGATAATGATTATGAAGAAAAGGTACGTAGTGTATTTCGTTCTCCAACCAGTAATGTGACTTACGATCGCGATACATACAATTACCAAAATGAACCAGCTTTATATGGGTTAAATGAGCAAGAACATCAAACTTTTAAACTCTATGAAGAACGATTAATTGCCAACAAATACCGCATCAAAACTGGAGAGGTAACGGTTGGTAAGCACATTGAAACAGAAATTGCACACGTTACAGTACCTATTCAAAAAGAACGAGTTGTGATTGAGCGAGTTGTGCCAACAGAAGCAGGAAAGGTTGTAGATCCCAATGAACTTAAGTTTCAAGAAGGGGAAGTAGCACGCATAGAAGTGTATGAAGAAACGCCTGAGATACATAAAGAAGCGTATGTGCGTGAAGAAGTCCGAGTTAAGAAAGTAGTAGAACGGGAGACTGTGGAAGCACAAGACACCATTCGTCGAGAAGAGTTAGATATTGATACTGAGGGTAATTTACAGGTGCAGGAACATGGTACTACTACAAATGAAGCTATTTAAGTAGCTGGTGAATAAATTTGTTTGGTACACTTATCTGAAATAATCATGCAGGCAAAGTTAATTTTTAGCTTTGCCTGTGTTTTTATTTATCTTAGTAAGAATGTACTATTGCAAGTCTAAACAACAAAATTGCCAACTTCTCTAATAAGTCACGAATCAGAGTCTTGTAATTAAATGCAGAATCTTTACTATATAATCAATCCGATAAACAGCCCTTAACTTAACCCTATTTTTGTTATATGCCATCAACATCAATATAAATTTATAACTTTTGATTGTTTAATTCTTAAAAGAATTCATTCGCCAGAAGGAGGTAAATAAATAAATAAATCTATAGTTTAGTTATAAGTAGATGAAGAAAAAATTTTTGAGGTTAATATAATGGTTCTCTACAAACTAGAAGATTTTGAGCCTAACTACCGCGATTCCCTTGAAGGTCAGGACATTAAGGGGCTTGGGGTTTATACACAAGGAACTGATGAAAAAGTTGGCACTGTCAGCGAGGTTTTAGTGGATGAAGAAGGTCATTTCCGCTATTTAGTCGTTGACTTAGGCTTCTGGATTTTTGGTAAAAAAGTATTACTACCAATCGCTCGTGCCCGTGTCGATTATAACAGCGATCGCGTCTACACAATTGGCTTGACTAGAGAGCAAGCAGAAGATTTACCTGAGTTCAGTGAACGCCAAGCGCTTGATTATGATTATGAAGAACGGGTGCGTGGGGTATATCGCCAACCCGGCTCAACGCTTCCTTTAGAAGCATCATTACCATTGGAAGCGACAGCAGCAGCGGATACAACCTATCAGCAGCCGGTTGCGCCTACTTACAATCGCGATAACTATACTTACGAAAATGAGCCTTCTTTATACGGGTTAAATGAGCAAGATCATCAAACTCTGAGATTATATGAAGAACGGCTAATTGCCAGTAAGAGACGCCAAAAAACTGGAGAAGTAGCGATTGGTAAGCACGTTGAGACTGAGACTGCACGGGTTGCAGTGCCAATAGAAAAAGAACGAGTTGTGATTGAGCGTGTAACTCCAGCAGATGCAGGGACTGCCGCTTCTGGGCGCGAAGCAGACTTCCGTGAAGGCGAAGTTGCTCGTATAGAACTCCACGAAGAAACTCCTGATATTCGCAAAGAAGCATTTTTGCGTGAAGAAGTCAGAGTTAGAAAAGTGGTCGATCAAGAGACAGTTGAAACTCAAGAAACTGTGCGTCGTGAAGAGTTAGATGTGAATTCTGGTAATCTTCCAATTGAAGAACGCTAACAAAATATAGTCATTAGCTACTAACTAATGACTAATAAATAATTCGACATAGTGCAGGTGAGGCTGTTAAATTAGCTTTACCTGTGCTTGCAATAGCTGATACCACTTGAGATTTTGGATTGCGAATATGGCTCTGGATATGGGTTGTATAAATATATCTCTCGCAAACAATTTCTAAATGGTATTCAAATAGATCAATAGATTTAATATACTTAACTAGAAAGCAGTTCACAAATTTTGCATATGAACAGCCAACCGATGACAAAAAACATTGGACAGGCAAATACGGACGAACGGACTAGCACCTCAATAGCAGATTTAAGAAAGAAGGTGAAGAATTTTGCTGTCATCGATAGGCAAGGTCAACTAGTAGGAGTAGTTCATGATTTAATTGTTGATGCTAATCGCCGGCTAAACTTAATTATATCTAACCAGGCGAATCAAGAAACTTTAGAATATGGTCAGCAGTTAGCCGAGAAACATCCTTCTTTATTTCGGTTGCAGAGCCAGAGAATAAAACAAATTGACAAGCCGACTAAATCTGTTTTCATAGACTTAAACAAATCAGAAATCGAATATATGCCTGAATATTTACAAACAGAAACGCCAGGCGATGACTATCGGCAAGCGGCTCCGCATCTACCCACACTATCAGAATCAACTGAGCAACTAGCGAATAATCAAACTACAAATAGCCCATTTGAGCCAGTAAATTTAGAACAGGTTACCGAAGAAGAGATTATTCGTTTAGTAGAAGAACGGCTAGTTGTTGAAACCAGTAAGCGTAAAGTTGGTGAGGTGATTGTTCGCAAAGTCATCGAAACCCGGATGATACAAGTTCCTGTGCGGCGTGAAAAGCTGATTGTGGAGCAAATTAGCCCAGAACACAAACAACTTGCAGAAATTGATTTAGGACAAGGGGAAATTTCTGGCGTTGACTTGACCGAAGTAGAAGGATTTGAAGTTACACGTTTTGACAGCGGTTTAACGGTAAGCAGCGAATTTAGCTCCCCTAAAATTGCTAGTTTATTGTTAAATGCGATCGCACTAGAGCGAAATCACGGATGCAAGCAGGTGCGTGTTACCATTTCTGTTGAAGATGAGTCACACCAGAAAAAATACCAGGAGTGGTTTGATCGCTGTTCTAAAGGTCAATCACTAAAGCCGGGAAAATAACTTTCTAGAAAATTAATTAGTAGGGTGGGCATTGCACACTCTATTTTTTTGCTCAGAAAAGTATAGAAAGGTGAAGTTTCCCGTTCCCTAGCGGCTAAGTGGAATGTCTCCAAAGCAACTTAATTTACAATACTAAGCAGTTGCCGTTCTTTTGGCTACTTGCAATGAAATTTCGACTTAAGAGACTTTCACCGAAGAAACGACAGCGTCTGATCCCACCGATTCAGATTCAAGTTCGAGATGGAAAATTTGAGATTATGGGTATCGGTGCATGGCATTCCTACTGGCGCGATCCTTATCATCTGCTGCTAACGATTCCCTGGACTGGCTTTCTGCTGCTGATTTGTACTTCCTATCTAACTATTAATGCTCTATTTGCCCTAAGTTACTTGATAGGAGGAGATTGTATTGCCAACGCCCGACCTGGCTCTTTTTTAGATGTCTTTTTCTTTAGCGTGCAAACCCTAGCATCCATTGGCTATGGGGCAATGTATCCTAAAACAACTTACGCCAACATTATTGTCACCATTGAAGCAATGATCGGTTTGGTGGGAATTGCTCTAATGACAGGACTAGCGTTTGCTCGATTCTCTCGACCGACAGCCCGTGTGGTCTTTAGCCGTGTTGCTGTAATAACATCTCATAATCAGATGCCGACTCTCATATTTCGCAGCGCTAATAAGCGTCGCAATATGATTCTGGAGGCGCAAATGCGAGTCTACTTGATGCGCGACGAAGTAACCTTAGAAGGGCAGTTCATACGTCGGTTCCACGATCTCAAACTGCTAACGAACCAAACACCTAGCTTCACCTTAAGCTGGTCAGTGATGCATGTCATTGATGAGTTTAGTCCTTTATATGGGATGACACCAGAATCGTTAACCCAGACAAATACTATTCTGATCATCTCTTTGAGTGGCCTTGATGAAACGGTTGCACAGATCGTTCATGCCCGTCATACCTATGGTGCTAATGAGATTTTGTGGAATAATCAATTTGTCGATATCTTCCATCGCACACCTGATGGACATCGCTACATTGATTACAACCGCTTTCACGATGTTTTCCCTTTAGATGAAAAGAGTTGAAATACCAAAAAGTTACTCGGAAATCTCATTGACTGGTGGTTGCAAGGGTTTAACTACAACCCGACCATTTTCAACTACAGTACAAGTTTTAACCATGCTCTTGCTCTGCTTAACTGGCACATCCTGGCACTGGTTTTGGTAGCAGATATTTTGATTTTGCTCTTGTTGTTGGTTGAGGACGACAACACAACAGGCGGAGGAGGCGAAGGACATATAACATATTTTGATCTCTATATCTATTATCGCTCTACTGATGCCGTTTGGCTCAAAAATTTGCTACCCATGTGTTTTGCTAATTTCTAGTTGTTGGCGCGCCTACGAGAGTGCAAGCGCCATTGCTTGTGACAGTTGCGTAAGTCGTGTTTTTCTTCAATGCGTGAATTTTGAATTGATTTCTCCCTCTGCTATAAATAAATGTGGGAACTCGCATCAACTCACCCCAAATGGCTCTGAGATTTTCTCAAGATATAAAGTCCCTGTTGCAACGCCTAGCTGAACAACCGTTGACTCTAGGTGATATCCTAGCAGAAACCTCAGAACGAGGGTTCAGCCTGGTAATTACACTATTAGTTTTGCCCTTTTTATTTCCTATGCCACCGGGATTAACTGGCCCTTTTGGTGCTGCTTGTTTACTGTTGTCAGTCCAAATGCTTTTAGGGAGGCGATCGCCTTGGCTACCCAAAAGAATCGCTAACTACAAATTTCCTCGCCCCTTTGCCGAGTTACTTTTGCAAAATTTGGGACGTCTTACCAAAGTTTTAGAGAAAATCGCTCGTCCCCGATTGGCAAAAATAGCCCATAATCCTTTGATTTGGCGAATTAATGGGTTTTGTATCTCTTTATTAATAGTATTACTAATATTACCAATTCCGTTTACAAATCCCATCCCGACTGTAGGTATTTTACTTTTGACTGTTGCCACCATCGAATCTGACGGTTTATTAATTTGCATCAGCTACGGCATTACTGTCCTGATTACCTTGCTGTTTGGATTTCTTGGTTATGCAGTCTGGTTAGCTCCCAGTATGCTGCCATCTATATTTAAATAATAAAAGCCCCCAGCTTTGGGCTGAGGGCTGTAATTTATTAGGGTGCATCTACCATTTATTAATCCGCTTTATTGATTGCTATATCCGGGAAGATTTAACTTGTGAGCAAATTTCTTTTGTTCAGAGATTCAAAAATATCAGCAATAAAAAAGCCTTCAACTAAAAGCTGAGGGCTATGATTTAATTAAGGTGCATCTACCATTTATTAATCCGCTTTATTGATTGCTATATCCGGGAAGATTTAACTTATGAGCAAATTTATTTTGTTCAGAGATTAAAAAATATTACCAATAAAAAAGCCTTCAACTAAAAGCTGAAGGCTATGATTTAATTAAGGTGCATCTACCATTTATTAATCCGCTTTCTTGATTGCTATATCCGGGAAGATTTAACTTGTGAGCAAATTTATTTTGTTCAGAGATTAAAAAATATTGGCAAAAAAAAGCCCACAACTAAAAGCTGAGGGCTGTGATTTAATTAAGGTGCATCTACTATTTATATATCCGCTTTAGTTCTCGCTGCATCAGGAAGGATTGAAAAAAGAATGGCTGGCTGTGGGATTGATTTTTTTATATACAACGGTAGTACTAGTAGACGTTGGTGAAAATAACTATATAGTCTCTTAAAAAGCTTACTGTAAAAGCAGTATTCTTTTTGCCCTTTTGAAGTTTGATCGCCGAAAGTCTCTGTTCTCCTGTGGTAAAAAGTAACAATAGTTACCCTAATCTCCGAAGGATAACTTGCGGTATTTGACTAGGCAAGCATGGCTTATATTCACAATAATTTTACAAATACCTGATAATTTCCCTGAATATACAAAGTTTCTGTTAATATCTCTGAGGCTATATCCGCAATAGTACGAATTTAGTTTATTAGTTAGGTATATGACTATAAAAATTAGATAGCCCAAATCGATGAAGCGATCGCAATTTCTATTAGCCCTTGCTAGTCTTAGTATTTTCGGGGGAAGCTTTTTTCTGAGAACAACTTTTAGCAGTACTAGCGAACCTAAAATAATAACTGATACATCACGCTACAAAGAAATTCGTAATCAGCTATGGTCTAATAATGACCAAGTAAAACATTTTCCTAATGAGATTCCCACTGATGCAAAAGACGTTAGCATTGCTTACTCTCCCGAATTTTTGCCAGGAAGTAGTTTTTTTCAAATTAGGCTGAAAGAGCCACAAAAAAAAATAGAAACATTACTTTCACAATATAGAAGTAGTGCAAAGCACAAATATACGGGTGGTAACACAAACGACCACATAAACCAGCCTAATGGTGTGCCGACAACTTTCTTCTACACGAGTGACTCTCATACAGAATCTTTTCCAGCTAGTTATGAAATATTGGTATTAAATGCAGAGGACAAAGGTAGACCTGGCTTCAAGTGGAATCATGGAGATAGCTACGGTGTCGCAATTAATAATTCAGCCTCAGAAATTATCTATTGGTCTGAAAAATGGTAATTGGCAATTCAATTACGCTTTTGGGTATATCACTTTAGGTAGTTAAAATTTATAGCCAGCATAGTTAATATTATAATAGTGCTTAAAAACTATCTTAATATGTAGAATGCCAACTGCTTTAATTACTGGCGCATCTAGTGGAATTGGTAAAGCTTTTGCCCAGGAACTAGCTGCACGCAAGACAAATCTTGTACTCGTTGCTCGTTCTGAAGAGAAACTAAGCCAATTAGCTAAACAACTACAAGAACAATACAAAATTCAAGTAGACGTTATAGTCAAAGACCTCACAGAACCTAATGCAGCTGCTACTGTATTTGATGTTACTAAAGAAAAGGGATTAACCATTGACTTATTAATCAACAATGCTGGTTTTGGTTACTATGGCGACTTTGCTGAAGGGGATGGAGAAAGACAAATTAAAATCGTACAATTAAACATTTTGGCATTGGTAGATTTAACCCATAAATTTTTACCCTTGATGCGGCAACGTCGTTCTGGAAGTATTATTAATGTATCTTCAATTACCGCATTTCAACCGATACCATACCTTTCTGTTTATGCTGCCAGTAAAGCTTTTATTCTCAGCTTTAGCGAAGCACTATGGGCAGAAAATCGTCAATATGGTGTCCGTATTTTAGTCAGTTGTCCAGGGCCAATAGAAACAAACTTTTTTGCAGAAGCTAATTTTCCTCCAGCGCTGGCAAGCAGTACAGATAAAGTATATTCTTGCGAAAAAGTGGTTTTGGAATCTTTAGAAGCTTTGGAAAAAGGCTATCCCACTGTTATTAGTTCTGATACTACCACTCAAATTAGAAGCAGATTATCTCGGCTCGTACCGCGCAAACTTCTGCTGAATATATTAGCCAAACACTTTAGAGCCTAAGTATATATATTTAGGAGTTAGGAGTTAGGAGTTACGAGTAACGCACCAAAACCTTTGGGCGGTGCGTTACGCTTTGCTTATATCTTGCACCAGGCGACTGGAAGTCGCGGCTACACAGGCGAAACCCACCTCCGTGGGTTAAAAACCTTTGATTTTCTCTTAGTCCACCTCCGTGGACTTCGTTTGTATAGCCGCGATTTCTAATCGCCAGGGCTAGGTGCAAGATGTGAGTTTGCTAACGTACCCTACGTCTATTTAAAATTAAATATATCTTGTTAATTGAACTCGGTAACGGTCTTTTTTTGTAACGGCAATTTCCCCAACTTCTAAACGTCCTTTAGAGCGAATGGCGATTAAGTCGCCTGATTTGACTTGAGAACTAGCTTGGGTAACTTCCTTCCAATTGACGCGGACATCACCAGCATCAATGAAATCAACCATTTTGCTGCGGGACATGCCAAAACCGGCAGATGCGATCGCATCTAATCGCAAAGAAGCCTCCACAGTAGTTAATTCTTTTTTCTTGGGTTCCCGAACCTTTAATTCAGTTACCTCAATTCGCTGAGTTTTCACAGCAACCGATCGCACCTGTTTAAGACTCATTGACAAAAATTCCACTAACTCTGGTGCGACGATCGCCTGCGCCCCTCGTTCTCCCAAGACAATAATATCTCCTGTCTTTTCACGAACAATTCCCGTCCCCAACATTGCGCCTAAAAAGTCGCGGTGAGAGGCGGTATCAAAGAGGAAATTACCAGCAATTTCCACAGCTACAAGGCTGACTTGAGATTGATCTAAGGGAAGTTCCGAACGAGCGATCGCTATTCTTTGGCGTTCAGCTTGCGGATATCCACCCCACGCCACCAATTGCACTTCTGTTAATCGGTTAAACACCCGTTGAATTTCTGCCAATTCTGGGGGAGACAGAAAATCAGTCAAAACGACTTCCCAAGTTTTGATCGCTTGTTCGGCTTGATCGATTACACGAGCTACACTATCTCGATTTTCAACACCTTTTAAAAGTTCTTCTCGTGGCAACATTCTTAAAAATTATGAGTTATGAGTTATGAGTTATGAATTGAGAATTAATCTGCTATAACTATCTTGATTCTAGCTTTAATTCTCATTTCAGCCATTAGTAACAAGTTAAGGCTGTAAGGCATCAGAAGCACTAGCATTATGGATGACTTATATCAAATCTGGTGCTATCACTTTTCGCAAGTCTATCACCAAAGGGAAACATAAAACCTGGATTGTGGATATCCCACCAGCACTAGCAGCAATACTTTAGGACTTACGCAGAAGAGATCCCCCAACCCCCGATAAATTGGGAGCTTTTCAGATCCCCCCCAATTTATCGGGGGGTTAGGTGGGAGTGCGCTTCGCGCACGCTACGCGAACGAGGTTTCAGGTTTTCACTGCGTAAGTCCTAATACATTAGAATTCTTACCGTAAAAGTAAGTTTAATTAGAGTTTATTACTTAATAAGTACATAAAAATAAAGCCATACAAAAGCCGCGACTTCGCAAGAAAGTTGAGCAGCACTGCTTGTTTAAAACCTTTATAAATAAAGCACTTTGAGAAGTGAGAACAACTCCCCACTTAGTTCTTGCTTACTGATATTGAACTATGACACGGCATTTTCTCTAGTCTAAAAATCTCTCATGCTTTTCTTTTGATAGTTCCAGCACCCAGAGTTTTAATCCCTATTGACCCCTGATGAATAGTACGTACAATTATACGTAGGGACTAATAATTTTATTAAATCGGCGTTGACTAAAAACGCATAACCTATGTCTATCGGGACTTTCGGCAATATCTACTCAGATGAGTTAATTACAGCTACTGAGTTGAATCGTCAGCCTGGGCGAGTTCTGGACAAAGCTTTAGAACGTCCAGTGACAATTACGCGCAACGATCAGTCTTTTGCCTTGTTGCGCCGCGAGGAAGTGACTTTTCTCGTGAAGGCAGTAACACAGAGTAAAGCTGTTTTTGAGGCATTAACTGTCGCCTTCTCTTTGTTACTTGGAAAGGAAATCGGTTTTGAACATCCTTATGGATGGCTGAGTGTGTTTGAAGAAGATGATCTGCAAGACTTTATCAAGGAGCTGAGTGAGGCTTTTCGGTTGATAGATTCCTCAACTACAGCATGGGAGATAATTGACGCGATCATCCATGAATGGCATGAGAGCGCTGTAGCGATCGCTAGTCCTGAACTGGCAGATGCTTTTAGTGCCGAGACTGATGAAGTACCATTAAAGCCGCCATCTACTCAGAGTGCTGTCTGAATCATTAGTCATTAGTCATTAGGTCATTAGTAATTTATCTTTTACCAATGCCCCATCCCCCTCTTTAAAACTATCTTGATTCTAAGTTTAATTCCCATTCCAGCAGGTTTTCATCCTTAGCAATTTGTTGCATTCCCAATTTTTCCAAAATGCGAATCGAGGCAGCATGATCGTCTGGAGAATGAGCGATAATTCTCTTGAGTTCTCGCTGAGTAAAGGCAAAATCGACCAGTGCTTGTACTGCTTCAAAAGCAAATCCCTGCTGGCGATAGGCTGATAGCACTTCATAACCCATTTCTACAGTTCCCCTCTGATCAGGTTTGCCAAGAAAACCCAAATCGCCAATTAAAGTAGAATCGGCAATGTGAATCATTAGCCAGACACCCCAACCCAACTGGGAAGGATCATCTATTAGCATCTGAGCATACATTGGGAAAATATCTAACACCTCAGATCCATACCAATCATCGGGAACCTGTACCCCCAAAAGCCTCTCTACTTGGGGTTTATTTCTTGTCACAACGGCTTGCGCCACCTCCAAAGAACAGGGAAGCAACTCAAGTCGCTGTGTCGTGATCTGTAAACTACGAATCATTCAATACACAGTATTTGTGTCAGCATAACCTTGGATATTTTCTGGATCAAACTGACGTAATATTCGGGTTGCTTGCCGAGTGAGAGTTTCAGAACCTTGAACGGCAACTAAGTATTTACCCGCATCTAAGCGGTTGCGATAAGGTAAAGCATCACCACTACCTACGAGTAAACCGACTCCGCCACCGACAAACACACCACCCATAGCACCACTAGCAGCACCCAGGAGTCCGCCAACGATGTGATTGCCAACTTCACCCGCCCAGGCAAAAGTATCTAAATCAGTGATCAGGCTGAATGTAAAACCTGCAAAAAAGCCAAATGGTATCAGCCAGGTTGCCATCAGTTTTGCTTGCTTTTTAGCTTGGTCTTTGGGGTCAATTAAGCCAAACTCGTCAGCCGTTTTATAGCCCCTCCCCAGAATAGTACTGTTTATGCCTTGTTCTTCTAAAGCTAAGTAAGCAGCTTCGGCTTGAATGCGGTCTGGTAATACGGCAACAAGGTAATTCATTGATTTTAAAATTTGTCTAATAGAAGTTTTGCCTTAATTAACAGCGTATCAGTCCTTGTCGAATCATCTTGCATTGGGTAGAAGTTTAGAGTAGAGACGCGATTAATCGCGTCTGTACAGGAGTTAGGAGTACAGACGCGATTAATCGCGTCTGTACAGGAGTTAGGCGCTAGCTCTTAAGGGGTTGGGGGTTAGGTCTGTATTGAACCAACTGCCAACCGCGTAGGCTAGCAAGAACCGCAGGCATCGCACAAGTTAGCACAAGTTAAATGTACATCTGATCACTTTAGCGAATCTAGTGGCTCACAAAAATTGTTCACGCCTTGCTTGAGAACATATATCAAAACTGGTGTTGCCAAAATTTTAGGAAACGTCGGCATTGCTTTTAGATGTTCCATCATCTTTTGAGGTGAAGTATTAAGCAAATCTTCCCGATATTCTTGTTCGCAAATGACTACACGCCATTTTCTAGCCAAGGCATCTAACCACTCAGAATTTGCTCTTTCTGGTTGTTGTCCTGCCCGGATAGCTAGCGTCATCGCCGCATCTTCTAAATCTCCATCACAGTCTTCAATCAAATCTAGCGCTTCCATATCGCTAGGATCATCTGCCAATTGAGAGCGAAACTGTGCAATTTCTTGAGATGTTACTTTAGTCATGAGTCTTTGACAAGGCCAGCGATGCCGAAGGCGGTAAACTACGGACACTCAGTTATGCTACATCATTTCACAAAATTGCTGTTACAAATACGTTTTTTTCGCAAAAAGCCTCATTTTTCAATAATTACATTGAAGAATGAGGCTTTTTGAATTTTAAATTGAAAGTACAGGTTGGCGGAAATAAACTTACCATTTCATTACAGCCAGAAAGCCCAAAATTAAAGCATGAGTGACTTTTGACTTTTGACTTTTGACTTCCCCGTTCGCGCAGCGTCCCCAAGGGTTGGGGCGCTAGCGTAATGCTCTGAGGCTAACATACCTTTGTAACGAGGCTAAAGCACGGTTGTAATCCAAAATTGCTCTGACCCGATTACCTTCAGCTTGTGTGAGGTCGTTTTCAGAGTTAATGACATCAGTTTGAGTACCGACACCAGCTTGGAATCGCAAACGCGCTAAACGTAGAGCTTCTCTAGCTTGTTCTAAAGCGGTATTAGAGGTTTGAACATTCGCTAAACTAGATTGCTGGGTAGAATAGGCTTGTTCTACCTGAAAGCGAATTTGGTTGCGCTGTTCGGCAAATTGAGTTTCTGCGATCGCAATATTAGCTACTGCTTGAGCTGCCTGTGCTCTTGCAGCTCCCCCATCAAATAAATTTAGGCTTGCCCTGACTCCTACTGAATAACCATCAGTCACGCTGACATTATCATTGAACTGATCTAGTAGGCTGTAGCTGGCTACCAAACTAATTTGAGGGCCTAAAGTTGAAAGTGCTTGCCGTCGCTGTTGTTCGCCAATGTTACGTTGCGCCAATTGCTGTTGCAATTCTGAACGGTTTTGAAAAGCCAGCAAAATAGTTTCTTCTAATGTTGGGTTCCAAAGACCAGCTAATTGTACAGGATCGGCTGCACTGATATTTATCGACTGCGGCAAACTTATCCGAGTTGCTAATTGACGACGGGCAATTGCCTGCTGGGATCTAGCATTAGTCAAATCTTGTTGGGCATTTGCTAAATTCACCTGCGATCGCAACACATCAAACCGCGTACCAACCCCAGCTCGCTCTAAAGCTTCGGCATCACGCAAACTAGCCTCGGAGTTCTGCACAGCCGACTGAGCAATACGTACTTGTTCATCCGTTTGTTGCAGATTGTAGTAGTCATTGGCAACATTCAGACGGATTGTCTCAAACTGAGTTTCTACAGCCAACTCATCCGAGCGCTCCTGTTCCTCAGCCTGCCTGATAGTAGCTTGCCGATTCCCAGAAGTATAAAGGTTATATGTCAGTTGTGCTTGACCGTTGAAACCTGTACTAGGTGCGCCTGTGTTAGAGGCAAAACCTTGCTGTCTGGATAATTCGTCGCTAAGCTGACTGCCAGCAGACTGACCGCGAGTTATATCACTAGTAAGAGCGAGATTGGGAAACAAAGCAGCTTGTGCCTGGCGTACAGCAGCGCGACTACGTTCTAGCTGCAATATCGACACCTGTAGATCGCGATTGTTACGCCGTGCTAGCTCCAGAGCCTGTGTTAAAGTAATCGGCTGATTTCCCTGAAGTCTCACTTCCTCCGGTTTAGTGGGAAATAACAGAGGATTTGAGCTAGGAATCAGGTTATCGGGAATTTGTACCGAAGCTGACGGCGCAGGAGTTACGTTTCCTGGCACAATCTGAGGTTGCACCGAACCTGCTGGTGCAGGAGTTACGTTTCTTGGCACAATAATCTGAGGTTGCACCGAACCTGCTGGTGCAGGAGTTACGTTTCTTGGCACAATAATCTGAGGTTGCACCGAACCTGCTGGTGCAGGAGTTACGTTTCTTGGCACAATAATCTGAGGTTGCACCGAACCTGCTGGTGCAGGAATTACGTTTCCTGGCACAATAATCTGAGGTTGCACCGAATCTGCGGGAGTCTGAGTATTACTCTGAGCCACGCGTTCTCCAGCCGCATTTTGTGGTAAGCAGGTGCTTGAGGCCAGTAACAAAGAAGTGGAGGAATCAGTTTTGCTTTTCCCCAACCCCTGCGGACACCTCTGCGCTGACAACAATTTTGCTGCTCCTGCCCCTGTGGCTGAAGCTTGTAAAAATGTCTGCAACTGATTAACAGTATTTATCTGTTGAATTCCTGGCTGCTGTAAAGAAGACAGGGACAAAATTTCTTTTTGGACAAAAGCAGGTTTTGAAGTGTAGTTAGGAACTACTACGCTCTTTAATTTCTGCCGATTCCGGTCTGAATTACTGTTTTTTTGGTTATTTTGAGCAGAAAGGCTGACAAGAACCTGTTGGGAAGGATTAGAGCTAGGTGTCAAACTGAAAAATCTACCTTCATCTTTCTTAAGAACTTGTTCTATGGGTACACCAATTCTCCCAGTTATTAACACTGGGATACTGTTATTCCTAAAAGCCTTCAGACTAAGTTTAGTAAAACCAAAAGTAGGTACTAAGGTTGGAACACTAACATCTGCACCCTTAGGCAGCTGCGTATTCGCCGTGTCCACAGCCAAGCCTTGACCAGAAGTAGAAGTCAAAACACTAGGAGAAGACGCCAGTTGTGCCCCTGCTAGTTTCACAGTACCAGCCCAAGCAGGCTGAGTTGTTAAGACCGCTGCTGTCAAACCAGGTAAGAAGCTATAAAATAATTGCTGTCCTTTCACCGCATCCCCTCACACGAAAATCAATCTAGCGGCAGAAAACCTTTCTTCACCACAGAATATAGCACGATACTAAACTTAGGAAAGAATATACTACGATACTAAATTTAGGGTTCGGAACTCTGTTTGTCTTCAAAACGTCTAACAATGCGAGAAAGTTCCGCCTTTTCATCGATACTGACGCGGGTAGGAGCACCGCTAATAATCCGTTCGTAGTTTCGGAAAGAATCTTTAATATCGGGCCCGTCAGCAGTAATATTATACTCACGAATGCCCTTGTCATGCCAAGAGCCTCTCATTTTAAATACGTTAATTGCCCGCGACATTTCCCCACGAATTTCTACGTACTGTAACATCAGAATGGTGTCGGTAATCGTGGAAATATGAGAGTCAGTGATTGAATGCGAACCCAGAAATTGGTCAGTTGTGTTGGTAAAGAAACCAGTAATTTCTTCTTGTTTAGCATAACCCGTCACACCAATTACAAACTGCCGAAATGCATTCTGGGTAACACCTCTAGCTAGTGCTGATAGGGAATCAATGGCGATGCGAGCTGGTTTGAAGACAGCAATTTCTGATTTAATAATTTGTAAATGGTCTTCTAAACCAGTTGATTCGGGATAGGTACAGATGATTTTGAGTAAACCTTGATTTTCTAATTCTTCAAAATCAATTCCCCAAGAGGAAGCATTACGAGATAGTTGGGCGCGTGACTCTTCATAAGCAAATAATATTACCTGTTCTCCATTCAGGCAGCCATCTTGAATAAACTTACTGACTAACAAGGTTTTGCCAGTACCTGTGGCTCCTGTTGCCAAAATAATTGAATCTTTAAAGAAACCACCACCGCACATTTCATCTAAAGTTTTGACACCAGAAGATACTCTGACATTAGAAGACCGTTGAGTTAAGCGCATTGCTGCCAATGGGAAGATGTTAACTCCTTGATTAGTAATTGTGAAGGGATACTCGCCTTTCATATGAGTTGTGCCACGCAACTTGAGAATTTCAATTGTGCGGCGGCGGCGTTCTCCTTCTAAAACGTTACGAACAATTACTACATTATCGGAAACAAATTCTTCTACTCCGAAAGAGGCAACGGGCCCATATTCTTCACTACGTTCAGTGGTAATTACAGTGGTGACACTCAGTAGTTTGAGACGTGCTACCAGGCGAAAAATCTCGCGTCGCACTACTCCCATCGCTTCATACTGCTGAAATACTGCTGTTATTGAGTCGATTGAAACTCGTTTAGCTTTGTATTTGCGGATGGCATATTGCAAGCGCTCAATCAGTGCAGAAAGGTCAAAATTCCCAACGATATCTTGACCTTCAGGATCAGGAGATGCATCAAGAATAAACAACTTGCCTTCTTCCATTAGACGTGGCAAGTTCCAACCAAAAATCTGGGCATTTTTAATAATATCACTGGGTGATTCTTCAAAGGTAACAAATACTCCTGCTTCATCAAAGTAGGTGATACCGTTATAAAGAAACTGAAGAGAGAATAAAGTTTTGCCTGTGCCAGATGTGCCGCTAATCAAAGTAGTTCTACCAATTGGGAAACCACCATGAGTAATATCGTCAAATCCTTCGATCATCGTCCGAATTTTTTCTACACCCCCAATTTTCGGTGGTTGCTTTGGTTCTACTTGCTCGTTTTCACTCATTGCTTGATCACAAAAGGGCATTTAACCCATTTTTTTTATTACTAAAGTTTGTACTCAATTTGTTTATGATTAAAATTTTACTCTTCAAAATCTTCTTCACTCAGTTCTTCATAGAGCAAATCTAATCCAATCAATACTCTTTCTCTATCTGAAAGATCCCCAATAATTTTGCGAACGGGTGGAGGCAAAATCTTAGATAATGTCGGCGTTGCCAATATTTTATCTTCTTCCGCCAGTTGCGGGCTTTTCAGTACATCGATCACTTTTAAAGCATAAACACCTTCAAGCTCCTGTTCTAAAATATCTTTGAGTGTTTTTAATGCCCGGACTGAATTCGGGGTGTTCCCTGCTACGTAAAGCTTGAGAACGTAGGTTTTTCTGGCTTTATCCATATACTTAATCGCTAGCTATGATCATAGAAATACAATATTTGTTCGCGCATTGGGAGTCACTAACAGCAGTAGCTTGTCCCAAGTTGAACATCGATAAATGTAATTTATTTAGAAATCGAACTCCTATAGACTTCGCACAGGTGAGCCAGGATATCTATTAAGGTTAAGCGGTAATCAAGTAAAGTTTCATCGTTCCTTCCTTCTAATTTTAGCTGGTGAGAAAATTCTTCAATTACCTCCATGTGAATTTCGATGATTTGGGGCACAGGAATATTAGCATAAAATATAGTATTGATAAATTTATCAATTTTTTCTGAGAGTGTTTTGTCTGTGGTAAAATACTTTATAAGAATCAGCCTGTAGTCTGATTTAAGCTGGCTTAATAATTTTTGTCTTTCTGCTGGAGTCATCTCCTGCAAATGCTGTTGGCTTTTTTGCGTGTGACTAGCAAATACATAGACGTATTTGCCAGTGTATGCCTTACTTAGATTTTGTTGCGGACAATTTGGTAAGTAGTTGATTTTTCCCCAGGTAGTTGCTGCAACAGGTAAGTAGCAAAATTGGGCAATAATTGCCTCAATCAATTTCCACGCCCACATGCTCAAACCTTTTTGGTTGGCTAAGTCAACTGGATTATCTAAACATTTGTTAACATCAGATTGCAGAATCAATATCGGTAATAACATCTATTCTTGAATATATCTCTTTGAACGCGCTGACCAATAAACCTGGGTTGATAAGTTTGGTAAACGCTTCTAGGGTAATACTGGGTGTGCAGTAAACTGGTGATTCCAACCCAAAATAACGCTTTGGGTTAGCAGATAGTGCTAGGTACTCAGCAACTTAGTGGTAGGATTTA
Organism: Nostoc sp. JL33; assembly: GCF_017114985.1. GTDB lineage: Bacteria > Cyanobacteriota > Cyanobacteriia > Cyanobacteriales > Nostocaceae > Nostoc. The sequence goes on from NZ_JABXKP010000049.1 coordinate 142,698, forward strand.
GCGGGTCTTTGATGATCAGGTATGTGTCGGCATAGCAAGACACAGTAGCTAATTTATTATTCGTATATCTATCTACATAAGATAGATTTTTTTATTTTGCTCCTGGATAAGATACTTAAACGAACTTAAAGGTTTGTCGCATTCTAAATCATTATAATTCCTCAAGGTTCTAAAGCGAATCTTTGGGGTCATAATTGTTTTAGCCGTCGCTATCGATGAGGAGTTTAAATACCAGTAAGAGACTGGGGAGGCTAGTTGCTAGAAATGAGAAACATCGCCTCTTGGAAAAATGCACTCGTCTGCAAGCAAGTGCCCGTAAGGGGAAATCCCGTTGTTTTAATGGCGTTGAAATAACCAGAGTTGCTTATATGAGTCTTCTGAGAGGATATGGCTTCAGGCGAAAAAACCATCAACTGGCAGATGGAAATGCCGGAGGTTTCCAGAGGAAGAATGACCCCCAAAGCCCTATGTTAATGCTACATTACCCGCTTTATGACTTTCAGGCAACCGTACCTAGCTGCCCCCAAACAAGTTCTCTGGCAGTGGTGTTGGAGATTTTTGAGCAGGAGCAGTGCGATCGCTTGGTAGTAGTGAATCAACAGCAATGCCCCATAGGATTGCTGTATTCTGCCCGTTTAATCCCAAAATTATTAACACATAGTGACGATAAAAATTTAAATTTAGATCAATCACTCTCTACCTGGGGTCAAGCTCTAATTGAGCCAATACAGACAATATCTGCTTGTGAGTGTGTAGAGCAATTAAGCTTGCGCTTGAGTTATCCACAAGCGGAAAAACACTCCTCCTTAGATTGGGTGCTGATTGACTCAGATGGTCGATATTTGGGGCTGCTGGATAGTTCACGTCTGTTGCGATCGCTGGCTAAAGAACGCATGGCTGGGTTACAAAGTTCAGGTGAGCATCGCCATGAGTATGATGCTGGTATGCAGAAGCCAAATGAACCCAAGTCATTGGGACACCAGCCACTGGTACACTTGCTGGAAAGACTGCCTTGGCCTTTGATGTTGCAAACGGGTACTGGCGAGGTGATCGCACGAAATCCCGCCTGGTGGCAGCAATTAGGAGCCTTGAAAGATCCAGAAGGAGTTAGACACCAGGTGGAGGCAATACTTGTCCCTAAACCCTCCGAAAAACCAGAATATGCCACAGAACGAGCAATCAAGGTTCATCCCAATGGTAGGGAGAATAAGGATGGTGGTGAAGAGGAACCGACTCAGCAAGAAGCATCACCAGAGGCTGTATACAGTCGGTGCTATTTGGATAGTCCGGTGGGCACTTGTACCTGCGTTGTCCAAGTGCAAAATGGTGAGGAGCAAATCTGGCAGTTTGCCAAAATTCCCTTAGATAGTCCTGAGTTTAAAGTCATGAGTGCTGGCTCAGAGATTGCACTCAGCACTGACCTGTGGTTAATTTTAGCTACTGATGTGACTGAGCAGCAGCAGCTTTGCAAAGAACTGGCAGCAAAAAATGCCGATTTAATTCAACTAAATCGGTTGAAAGATGAATTTTTAGCTTGTATTAGTCATGAACTAAAAACTCCCCTAACTGCCGTTTTGGGATTATCGCGGTTGCTCGTGGATCAGCAGTTGGGAGAACTCAACGAGCGTCAAGCCCGTTATGCGGGACTGATTCATCAAAGCGGACGCCACCTGATGAATGTGGTTAATGACATTTTAGATTTGACCCGCATGGAAACGGGACAAATGGATTTGACGCTGACTCCGGTGAAAATTCGGGCTGTGTGCGATCGCGCCCTATCGGAGGCTAAAGCCATCCACACTCAAACTACCAAAGCGACATCTGCCTCGCCAACTCAAAATACCCGTTTATCTGCTCCCCAATTCTGCCTTTCCATTGAACTAGGCTTAGATCAGATGGTGGCAGATGAATTGCGCTTACGCCAGATGCTAGTACACCTACTTTCCAACGCCTTTAAATTCACCGAAATATCTGGCGAAATGGGACTGCGGGTGAATCGTTGGGAAGGATGGATTGCCTTTACGGTTTGGGATACAGGCATTGGCATTCCTGAACACCAGCAACACTTAATCTTTCAAAAATTTCAACAACTAGAAAATCCGCTCACCCGTCAATTTGAAGGCACTGGTCTGGGGCTGGTATTAACTCGCGCCTTAGCTCGCCTCCACGGAGGAGATGTCAGCTTCTTATCGCGTGAAGGAAAAGGTAGCCAGTTTACCCTACTTCTGCCGCCCAGTCCCCCGAAAACAGGCTTTTCGGAAGCAGATATGGGAATCAGAGAAGAGGAAGAAACACGACATCAACAGACACGGCAAAACCCCGTAGTATCGTCTACTTCCACACAGCATCATCCGGTTAGTTCGCAACGGTTAGTCTTGGTAGTTGAGGCAGTAGCCCGATATATTGAAGACTTGACTGAACAACTCAAAAGTTTAGGATATCGCGTAATGATTGCGCGATCGGGGACAGAAGCAGTCGAAAAAGCTCGGCGCTTGCAACCAATAGCGATATTTTTAAATCCCTTGCTACCCCTGCTATCAGGCTGGGATGTGCTAACTTTACTGAAATCTGACACCGCAACCCGTCATATATCTGTAATTGTGACCGCGACGGGAGCCGAAAAGGAGCAAGCATTTGCTAACCGAGCCGATGGTTTCTTAAGTTTGCCAGTAGAGCATCAGGTCTTAGCACCAGTTCTAGAAAAATTATGTACTGCACAAGCCGTTTTGCAGCTAGGGTTAAACAACAGCGCAATAATCCCAACTAAGACTCCACTGCGAATTCTCAGGTTGGTGAATCCCCAGTTGGAATCGGTGAATCCCCACCTCTCACTTCGAGAACATCGGGTGATTGAAGTAGATGACCTTGATCAGGCAGAACTTTTGGCGCGGGTATGGCAGTTTGATGTCATTTTGCTAGATGTGGAAAGTACCACCGCCCAAATTTATCTGCAACAACTAATTCGGCATCCACGTTTGGCAGCTATACCACTGGTTACTTGCGATGTTGCAACTACCCTAATAGCTTCTAAAATACCAGAATTATCTGTATTTCCTTACTTAACACCATTTGCCAAAGACAATAGCAGTCGCACCGAGAAAACAGATGCCTTACTATCAGTACTGCAAATTGCTTCTGGTATTTGCTGTCCTCCTAACATCTTGGTAGTCGATTTGACAATGCTGCGTGATTTTCCACAGGTAAGACGCAAGCAAATTAAGGGTTATCAGACTGAAAAAAATTGCTTAATTAGTGGTGATGCTGAACGGGGTTCTGAGTGGTTCCAAGCTTTAATTCAGTACCTACAAACAGCAGGCTTCAAAGCGGCGATGAGTCCCTGTTGGGCAGAAGTGTTACAACAAATTCGCCACCAAAGCGTTGACTTACTGCTAATTTGTTTAGGAGAATCTGCTATCCACAAAGACGTGCTCAAAGCACTGAAAACATTGGGAGATTCGCCTTTAAACTTACCACCAATTTTGGTACTGAATCAGCGATTAAATCACCCAGAAACCAGTTTCCAGCCTGGAGTAGCTTATAAGGAAATTGACAAGCAGAAGAAGAACATTTTGGAATCGATAGAAACTGTTGTGGGTGCGATCGCTACCCAAATATTACCGCGATCGATATCAATGGAAGACCTCTTAAACCAGATCAATCAAGCTTTAGCTGTCAACGGTTACAATGGCAAATGTTAATGGGAATGGGGAGTGGGGAGTGGGGAGTGGGGGAGATGAGGGAGATGAGGGGGATGAGGGAGAAACAACCAATGCCCTGTTTGGCCAATGCCCAATTCCCAATTCCCAATTCTCAATTATGATATGTCTATTTTTTCATTTTTCTTTTTCTTAAAAGGAACTCGAACCAAGTTATAAGCACCCTTGGTCGATAAATTCTTGTAATCATCTGGCTGTAAGTTCATTTGTAAAAACTTTTTCTGTTCAGCCAACAGCAGCAGTGAGGGAGGTTTTAGCCCCTTGGCAGCCTGCTTTTTAATATGCTCTATAGCCTCTTGGGGAAATCCTAAATAATTTACGTGAATGTGGCTGTAAAATACTACACTAGGCTTTTTGAAGCCAAGCATGATCAATTCTTCATTTGGTTGTTTTGCTTCTAGGATGACAGCAGACAACTCCCTTAAGGGTAATTGACGTTCTTGATCAATGAAAAACGAAGCAGGTGATAAGGCAAAAATTAAAAACGCCACAAACCCTAGCAAATTAATACCAATAATGTACTTCCATCGGCGACTCAGTAATAAACCCGCAACCACAACAGCGCAAACAAACCAAATTACGCCGGCTATTACTGGTAAACCAGATTGTTGAATTAGTTCGTGGAAGTTACTTATAGCTGGATCAGTACCTAATATGTGGGTTATGTTAAGCAGTGCTGTTGCCAAAAATGATAAAAACACTACATTCACCCAACCACTCCAGACTAGTAAGGGGGGGATGGAAGAAGACGCAAGGAGATGATCAAATACTCTGTTTGTGTGATTTTCATTCTCGATGTTTGGTAAAAGGTCGCTCCACAACAGGGCTACCAGGATTGCTGCTGCTGGCATTAAAGGCAAGACGTAACTAGGGAGTTTGGTGACAGCAATGGTGAAAAAGATAAAGACGCTAGCAAACCAGAACCAGGCAAATAAACCAAATTGTTGAAAACGTTCTTGAGAGAGCCAGTGCGATCGCTGCCAAAACTTTAGTCTTACTATAGAGGCTGGTAAATACACTGAGTATGGCGCAAAACCCAGCAGCACGACTAAAAAGTAAAAATACCAAGGTGCTGAGTGACCATTAACTACTTCTGTAAAGCGTTCCAGGTTGTGATAACCAAAAAAGGAGTTAATGTAATTCCAGCCGTTGCGCCAAATTACTAAAGCATACCAGGGCACTGACAAACCGATAATTATCAGTATACCCACGAAGAGGCGCATTTCCCGCAACACCTCTCGAACCTTTCCCACGTAAAGCAAAAAGGCGGCAACAATTAGCCCTGGCAAGACAATTCCCACTGGCCCTTTAGTCAAAATTGCGCCAGCAATCAACACATAAAAAGCTAAGTACCACTTATTAAGGAATGGGGATTGGGGCATTGGGGATGGGGCATTGGTTATTAATTCTTCTCCCCCTGCTCCCCCTGCTCCCCCTGCTCCCCCGCTCCCTTCCTTCCCTGCGTACCCTAGAAAGAAACATAACAAAGCTGATGCCATGCATCCGGTGAGCAGCATATCAGAAACACCCGTTCTCGCCCAAACAATAGTTTCGACATTGAGTGCCATCAGGGCTGCTGCTATAAAAGATGTTAAGTAGCGGCGATTAGGACGTGAAACTTGCTCTAATTCGTCTTGTTTAGCCAAATACCAGTATACGGTGTAAAAAGCTAAACAAATTAAGCCTAAAGCTGCGATCGCTGAAGGAAGGCGTACTGCCCACTCATTCACCCCAATAATTGCATAAGCGATCGCCTGACACCAGTAAATTAAAGCAGGTTTATCGAAACGAGTCTCACCATCGAAAAATGGGGTTATCCAATCACCTGTGACTAACATCTGGCGGGAAGCTTCGGCAAACAGTGGCTCTGTCTCGTCAACCAAGCCAGTGTTGCCCAAATTCCACCCAAAAGCTACCCAGCCAATCACTATCAACCACAAAATCGACACAGCTATACCAAGGGCTGGATTCTTTTCTATTTTGTTGAACCACTGATCAACAGTGCGCTTAACACTCAATTTCATTCTCATTAGTCAATAGTCAACAATCACTAATCAATAGTCGTTGGTTATCTATCTTTTGTTCTTCGGAGTTTTAAATTCAACAATTTTCCTCTACTCAGTAGTCTACACTTTACCAACTGTAGGTAGGGATTTAGAAATAAAGATTTGAGCCAACCGTAAACAATGCCACCCTACAAAAATAGCTTCCTTCGGGGCGGTTTAGCCCCGAAGGAAGCTTACATACAGCACTAAGTAAGTCGGTGAGAATAAATCAAACTAGATTAAGTAATGTAAAAAATCTTGAGATTAGTTCGTAGTGAGGACTTTAGTCCTCAAATGAGGGCTGAAGCCCTCACTACAAACCTTGAATTATTCACACCGCTCTACTTATTTATGGAGTCAGCACTAGTTGCCATTCTCTGTTTTGGGGATTCCACTTAGGTAATTGAGTTTCGCCGACAACATAGGGGCCCCAGTAACGACGGGAACCATCTTCTGCAAAAGCAACTAAAATATCTCCCTTCTCCAGCTTTAAATTATTCTGAGGTAGGGATAAAATCAGTCCCTTATCACTACCTTCTTGGGGAGCAAAATCCCAATGTGCTGGTACATCATAGTTAGCCTGTTTAGTACCAGAGCCTTTTGCTAGCGGCTGTCGCGCCAGTAGAGCCAGCCGCACAGGCTGATTTGTTTGATTGCTCATCCGCAAAGTCCCTTGATTTTTGACTTTGCTAGCTGATTTATCACGATCTGCCAACACAGGATGAATATTCTCTCTACTGTTATGTTCTACTTGATTGGCTGGGGTAGTTGCTGGAGTAGATAGGCTAGGGGAAATACCTTTTTCAGGTGAAACGGGTGTAGACGAAGTTGTTTCCAACTGGGTAGTTGCAGTTGGCAGTTGTGAAGATGTATCTGGGTTTGTGGACTCAAAGGATACGCTCACTCCAAAGCATCCCACCAGAGCAACAAGCAGTCCCAAGCAACAAGCTGTAACACCGACGTTACGATACACTGAAGATTTCATATTGATAGTTATTAGAAATAAATATTTTGTCTAGGCTTGACCAAATAGTAGCCTATTATCACAAAAGGTAATCATAGAAAGTAGCTTAATATAGACTTTCTTTAAATTCCGGGCACGTATGTATTATAAGTATCATTTGAAAAAGAAAACATTTGCAGGAAATAATTTCTTTAATGTTTGACAAAACTTGGGGTATCACCCATTGCTTCGGATCTTCACCGTAGGCTTGGATAAAAACAAAAAAATTAGATACCGAGCCAGCCAATTCATTTGGATAAAAAATAAAAGTTTCCTGAAACCGCTAACGGCCTGAACCAGGCGTCCTTTGCCCAACCTTAGATAAATCTAAGTTGTATATTTCATCTTGTGTTAAAATAATCACCCTTAAAAAGGTCAGTATTTACCTCAAGATGATAAAATCTGCAAATTTGAATCAACACTGGAAGCCCAGCACATATCGGACTCATATTTGATTTTTGCAATACAAGTATGGTGCGTTACGCTATGCTAACGCACCTCTCTAGGGTTTGACTGCCGTACTCTCGGCGATAACACACCCTAGATATACTTAAATTTTTTCAAAAATCAAATTGGATTGCTATATCTATAATATTAACAAACAAGCTTAGGCTAAAACCAATATTCTCTTTAATATAGAGATACTTTAAGATATCTTGACTTTTCCCCAGAAGTCTATTTGATGCAAAACACTCGTCTGAATAACTTGTTCGATGCCATTGCGACACGCTTGGGGCAATGGTTTTTAAATCCTTGGCGGCGACTATCGTTGCTGATAATTAGTTTTTTGTTCGGTTTTTTTCTGGGAAACGCAGTTTCGACTACATCTGGTCAAGAGGGTGTATTGGACATTGTGGTAGCTGCTTTTTTAGTATTGTTGACGGAAATTACCAGCAGGATATTTTATAGTCGCAGCTTTTTGTCAAGGCGATCGCTGTTGATAGACTCACTAAATCTCCTGAAAGTTGGTTTCATTTACAGCCTGTTTCTCGAAGCCTTTAAGCTGGGATCGTAGCGGTATGAGGGAGATGAGGGAAATGGAGAAGCAGCAAGCAAGAGAAGCTGCGCTGGCAGATAGGTTAAGGGCAAAAGCTTTTGGGATTACGCCGGAAAATGTCGATGAAGTAATAGAAAGGCGATCGCACTTGCTAAAATCTGTTCTCCCAGCTTTTAGCCAATTGTGTCAAACTACTTTTGAAATCGAACCCAAGGAAATGTTACAGGTATTGTGGGACTTGTGGCTGCCTTTGGGAATCAAACTAGCATCGGGGCGCCAACAGTTGGAACGCCCCCTGATTCAGGGAATATTGGGAGGACAAGGCACTGGGAAAACCACAATGTCCAAGGTTCTCAGCTTGATTCTCGATCAGTTGGGATACCGGACTGTGAGTTTATCTTTGGATGACTTGTATAAAACTTACAGCGATCGCTTGGTTTTAACACGGCAAGATCCGCGTTTGATTTGGCGCGGCCCACCAGGAACCCACGATGTAGATTTAGGTTTAAATGTACTAGATCAGATTCGGCAGTTGCAAAGCCCAGTGATGATTCCTCGCTTTGATAAATCTGCATACAGAGGTGCTGGCGATCGCACGACTCCAGAAATGATCACAAATGTGGATATTGTACTATTTGAAGGTTGGTTTGTGGGTGTGCGGCCAATCGCTCCAGATGTATTTGAGACTGCACCGCCGCCAATTCTTACAGATGAAGATAGAGCATTTGCCCGTGATATTAATCATCGCCTCTACGATTATTTACCACTGTGGGAGCGATTAGACAGCTTAATTTTGCTGTATCCCACCGATTACCGTTGTTCTTTGGAGTGGCGCAAACAGGCAGAACAGCAGATGATTGCTGCGGGTAAATCGGGGATGAGCAATGCAGAGATAGAGCAATTTGTCAATTATTTTTGGCGATCGCTTCACCCGGAATTATTCATCAAGCCGTTGGTAAAAGATGCAACAGCAGTTGATCTAGTGATTGAGATTCATGCCGATCATAGTTTTGGTGAAGTGTATTGCGATCGGATTAATTCGTAATTCGTAATTCAGAACCATTGTTAGACAATGACAATTCATCCAATTGATTTGCGAGGGAAGGGAAGCATTTAAAGCTGACAAATTGCTTTTAAAACTTCTAGCAACTGACTTGAACGCTCTCTTTCCATTAAATTTAATTCTGGCAACAGATAATAAATAGGGGGATTTCCTTGTTCGAGATAGACAAACTGATAACTTCTGCCGTTAGTCGCTAATCCCCAAACTGATTTTTGATTATCTAAATTTTTATAAGCATAAGTGAGTAGCTGAGGTAAACCTGTCGATATATCAACCTGACTATTTTTCGATTCAATTAACAGTACCCAAAAATATCTTTGAGGTTTTGTATGTTTAGCTTTACTAATAGCTAAAAGATCAAATCTTCCTTTAATTTTGATCTCTTCATCTTCAACTTCAATATCAGCAATATTCTCCTCCAAAATAATCTCGATAGGATAGCGATAAAAACCAGCTAATCTTAGTAAAGGGGCAACTGCAAGAAACTTTACCTGACCTTCAGAAACTTTGCCTGCTGTAAGATATCTATCAAAGTCATGCTGAATTTGTTTGAGTTCTTGCTGTTCTGCTTCCGTGAGAGGTTCCAGAGATAAGTAGTTAGAAAATGAGTCACTGTACTGTTTTTGAAAGCCAAACAGACGCTGAACTTCTTCTAAGGATAAATTACGAGCGTTGAGAATTGTCATATATGAACCTATCCCACTAATAATATCTCTGCTACAAAGCTTAAGCTTATTGAGAACTGAAAACGAAAAATCAAGGTTTTCAAGCAGATTTTAAGAAAAAAAGTAGGGGTTTTTAGAATAGTGGGATAGGTTCATTTTTGCTTGATTAAGGTGCAACCCAATCCAAATTCTCTACATAAAACCTATCTTAACCCCAGGTTGACTGACCAACTTCGTTAGGCTGCAACGAAAAAGATTTGTCAGTTAATCAAATATTTACCTACAGTAAAATCTGTAAACTGTCTTTTATGAGGCAATACGCTTGGGTTAAGGCTCAAACTCTTTGTCAAAGTCAATGTTTGCTAGTCGAGATAGTCCGGCGGGAATACTTTCTGACCGTACTTTTCGGCGATGCCCTGCAACCGTTGCTGATCTTCCGGACTCATAACCGGGGGAGGCAGAAAGGTGCCGGCTGGCACGGGCGTGCCTATTTCCTTAAAGAAGTCCTCTAGTCCGGCAGGAACTACCACGCACAAAAGGTGTGCTATTGTATCCGTCTTATTCTTAAAACAATGCACTACCCCACCCAAGGGGATGTTGACAAATGAACCCTTCCGGGCTGTATAAGTTTGAGATTTAGTTTTAACCTCAACTTCCCCTTCCAGTACATAAAAAGCTTCTTGAAAGCGGGCGTGCGCGTGGGGCCCAGGCCCGCCTTGCGGCGGCACCAGCATATCAATGACAGCGTAAGCCCCGTTGGTTTGTTCACCGGTAATAACTAGGCGGTAGGTATCACCTACCACCGACAGAATCTGGCCGTCCTGAGCATTTACGGTTGTAAGATCATTGATTGGATTTTCCATGATGTTAAATTTTATCCCTTTTTTAGGATTTCCTAAGTTGCCTTGTTTGAGTCTAAGTAAGTCGGCGTTAAAAAATCAACCTATGTAATGAAGTGTAAAGTCAGCAAAGAGCTTATAAATGAATTATTCCAGGGTTTTTACGAAACTCAACATACCTTGATTTTATCGTGCCTACTTACTTACGGTGAATGCGTCGCACTGAGCGCCCGAACCGTAAAAAGAAGTTTGTTATGTGTAGCCGCGAATTCCATTCGCTGGAGCTTAAGTTGACTGTGCCCCTACGATAGATGTGGTTGAAATAAATGAAAACTGGGGGAAAATTTAGAACTTTCGTAGTTTATTAGCCAAGCCTTCTTTTAACTTCCTCAGCCAAATCTACCAGTAGTACTTCTACTTGCTCACCTGTTTTCAAATCTTTCAGCGAGGACTTTTGCGCTGCTGCTTCCTCAGAACCAATAATTACACAAAATTGAATTCCTTGTTTATCAGCTAGCTGAAATTGTTTACCCAAGGGGCGCTTATCAAAATTAGTGATGACATTAATTCCAGCCTGACGCAGATGTTGCGAAACTTTTAAATAAGTTGGCATTAAATCTTCTTGCATATTCACTACCATCACCTGGGCTGGTGTAGCAGCTAAGGTACTAAGAATACCAGCTTTTAGTAAACGACTAATTAAGCGAGTTAAGCCAATAGAAATGCCTACACCAGGCATCTTTTCGCCCAAGAATACCCCAACTAATTCTTCATATCTCCCGCCAGAACAGATACTACCTAAAGCTTCATGTCCTAATAAACTTGTTTCGTAAACTGTGCCGGTATAGTAATCAAGACCACGGGCAATAGATAAATCAATACAGAAACGATTTTCGGCAACTCCTAGATTACGCACACCTGCAATTACCGTTTGTAACTCGCTAATTCCCAGACTTAATTGCTCGGTTTCTGACAGATTTTCTGCGAGGTGCTTGAGTTTATCTAATACTTCATCAACGGAACCATCTATTTTAATAAAATCAATAATTTTTTGAGTCTGTTCTCCTGAAACTCCCTCTTTCTCTAACTCCTGTTTTACTTTACTTTCACCAATTTTTTCTAAGTTATCAACAATACCAATACACGATTTAATTTTATCTTCGATAATTCCGACTGACTTAAAGAAACCAGTAAGAACTTTGCGATTATTGATGCGAATCAGAAAATCACCAATATTAATTGCTTCAAATATCTCAGTGATAATTGCAGGCATCTGAGCGTCATAGAGTAAGCTGAGTTCACGACGAGCAACTACATCAATATCACACTGGCGAAACTGACGAAAACGCCCATCTTTCGCGCGTTCTCCCCGAAAAACCACATCCATTTGATAGCGGGCAAAAGGAAAAGTTAACTCATTTAGGTGACGGGCAATATAAGCTGCTAAAGGAACTGTTTGATCAAACTTTAAAGCTCTTGCTTCCGAACCAGTTTCGCCCGATTTATCTCTCTCGGCTTGCCGATTTGGTGGTAAGATGGGGTCAATACCATAAATGATATTGTCGCCTTGATTGCCTTTAGCTTGCAGCACTTCTAAACGTTCTATAGCAGGGGTTTCGATAGGCGTAAATCCATAGCTTTCAAAAACTCTACGGATGATATCTAGCAAATATAATTCTAGACGCTTTTCAGTAGGAAGAAATTCTGGGAAACCACTAGGAGTAGAAAAGTTTATTTTGTCACCTTTGGCCATGCGTGTACCTTACTAAGTTGAGATTTGAGATCAGAGTCATACGCAATCCGCCTGCATAATCCGCGCAGGCGGATTGGAGAATAATTAGTGGTTATCTCTGAGCGGAGAAATTACTATTTTAGCCGTTCTTGTTGAATTAGAGTGCGTTGAAAGATTTGATTATTCTTAAATCAATACCAAGTGCGGATACGATTGTTATTGTCAAGGCTAATGCAATACGCTTGGGTTAAGGCTTAACTCTTTGTCAAAGTCAATTTTTTTAACGTAGACGCGGAGCGGTGAAGCAGCGCGGTCTTCTCCCAAAGGGAGAGGCTAGCGCCTGCCGTAGGATGCCCGAAGGGCTATAAAGGCGATCGCAGGACAGGAACGACTCAGCAAAACTCTTGACGGCAACAGTTTCTTCCGTGGGTTGCCAATCCTTCAAGCCAAGCTCCGACAACAGCAAATCCTCAGCTTGTTGATAGATAACTTTTGATTGTCTCAAAGATATATGTGCGGATTGAACTAAATTTTCAATGTTATGTTGAAATTGGTTTGAAAAAAAGGGAATTTTAATAGTCTTTATTTTGTATATAAAAAGGTTGAGTTGAACGTTTCCTGTAGATTCTCTAATAGTTTGAAGGCAACTTCCTAATTCTAAATATATAAGAGATGCCAAAATTGAAGCATTGATGCGATGCCTCCGGCGGGCTACGCCTACGCCAAGCAATGGGCATCAACCGTGAATGCTTTACTTTGGCAAGATTACAAAATTTCATCAACCAGGACAGTACCACCTTCATAAAAATCAATGCTGAAATGATAATCTGCAAGTAGTGAAGTTCCCAGGAGAGGACGACGGCCCATCGCCAACACTATGACTTCTCGCTCCGCACCGTTCCAAACAATCTTTATTGCATGAGCATTTGTTGTAGTTTTGGAGTTGTCGGCAAGATTTGCTTGAATTTTAGCAATTATATGGCAAGCTAAGTTTTGCAACCAGATCAGGTGGCAAGGTAAGAAAACCTTCAAACCCCGTATCAATAACAAACTCAATTTCTATATCTGACTTGTCTTCCAAACGAACCAAAACACTCATTCGTGCTTGAAGCCCAACCACCGTCCCATGTATCACTGTATCGTCCTGACTAATAAACCACCAACAGCATACACGGCATCATAACCAATCCTTTCTGCCCAAATTGCTGCATCAGGCTGTTTGGCTTGCAAACGACGGCTTGTTACCAGCAAATCATCACCAATTTCATATTCACCTGTTTCAACATTGATGGAAATTAATTTGCCAATATTCTCTACTGTCTCAACTTGGGAACGGATATGTTTTTCGTAGAATTCTTTCCCACGTTGGATAATTTCTTCGTCACTTAGTTTTGGATAAGACATACAGGCAAGCTTCCAAGTAAAGCATTTGATTGCCCTATTTATTATAGTGTGCAACTTATTGTTAAACGATATGGAAACGAGCCGCGATGCCTGTCATCTCATATTCCCGGCTGTCTTTGCCATACTTCAATACCAGACCATTGACCAAGTAAACGAATGAACTTGTGTTCTGAACGAATAGACTTGTGTTCTGAACGAATAGACTTGTGTTCTGAACGAATAGGCTTGTGTTCTGAACGAATAGGCTTGTGTTCTGAACGAATAAGCTCGTGTTCTGAACGAATAGGCTCGTGTTCTGAACGAATAAGCTCGTGTTCTGAACGAATAAGCTCGTGTTCTGAACCAAAACTATCAAAATTCTTCCAGGTGCTTTAGTTATCGTAGACGAAACTGTGGCAGAGGCGATCGCCATTGGTTACGCTAATGAGTTGCATAGTGATGATGGCATTGGTCACTCCCCATTCTCAAACCACCAAGGGTCATTAGTAGCGTTAGTTTTGATCAAAATAGCTTTTTTTCGCATGAACCGTTTCAACGCCGCCGCGCCCATGCGTGACCCTCCCAAACCAGAGAATTTAAAGGCGTTTTTTTCTCCCTCATGTATCATGGCGGTGAGTCCAGCATCGTTGATACTGATGCCACCTGCATCTATCTGGTGGGCAACTTCTAAGGCTTCTGCTTCTAAGGCAAATACAGCAGCACTCAATCCATAAATTGAGTCGTTCGCTAAAGAGACTGCTTGTTCTACTGTGGAAAAAGGCATCACTGGCATAATTGGGCCGAAAGTCTCTTCGGTCATCACTTTCATGGAATGGTCAACCTGGGTGAGAACTGTCGGACGACACCACCAACCCCCACCTAAGTCCTCAACTACACCGCCGCAGTGAATTACTGCTCCTTTTTCAACTGCATCTAGGAGATGGTCGCTAATAATTGCTGCTTGTCTTTCGGTGATGATCGGGCCAATTTCTCCACTTTCGACTGTAGGATAGGCTAGCCCAAGGCGATAAGCTTTGGCTACTAATTGATGGTAAAACTTTTCAAATATGGATTCAGCAACATAAATTCGCTCAATTGAAAGGGATGACTGTCCGGTGTTGACGACGGAACCCCACAATATTGCTGAGGTTGCTAATTCTAAATTGGCTGATTGCAAGACGATCGCCGGATCTTTTCCCCCTAATTCTAAAAAAGCTGGAATAAACCGTTTAGCAGCAGCTTCTGCTACTTTTCGCCCCGTGGCTACACTGCCTGTAAAACATACCAAATCTACATTTTCAATCAAAGCAGATCCGGTTGCGGCTGCTCCTTCAACAAAAGTTAATACATCGTGCAGTCTGGGAACGGCGTTGAGTGCTGTAATCATTGGTGCTACGAAGCGGGGAGCAATTTCACTGGGTTTGACAATCACAGCACAACCCGCCAACAATGCGGGAATGGTATCAATGGTAGACAGCAATAGCGGAAAATTCCACGGACTAATTATCCCAACTAGGGGATAAGGAACGGATGTTTGTTGCAAGGCGATAAAGGGAATCGCTGTATTTTTTGCAGATTCTTGCAATAATTCCGGCGCTAATTTACACCAGCGATCAATACTAGAGAGGAAGGAGTCTATTTCTAATACTGAGGCTGACAATCTTCCCGTATCATTTACCAAAGCTTCTGTGAGGCGATCGCGTCCAGATAATATCGCTTGTTTCCACTGCTGTAAAGCTTCAATTCTCCCCTCTAAACCCAACTGTTGCCAGCGAACTTGCGCCCGGCGCGTGCGCTTACATTGCTGTACCAGCAGCTTTGTGGGCGGTGGGATAATTACGTAGTCATATTTGCCAGTTCGGGGATTACGGACTTCTATTGGTTTTGTCATTGGTCATTTGTCAAGAGTTATTTATTATTTATTTCCCCATACCCAATGCCCTGTTTGCCCATTCCCCGATTACAAATTATCCCCAGGTTAGTTAAGCGCTCAATGGTGGCTTGCTGCGTTTGGAGGAAGTGTTTGCGGTCTAGTTCTTTTTCTAGCATAGTATTAGCAGGGTAAAAGTTTGATTGGCGGTAACTTTCGGCGTATAGCTCAAACCGTTGGCGTGCAAGTAAATTATTTAACCTCGGTCGGCGGCGATCGCGGCGTAATGCTACTCAGAGAATGCGATGCCTTCGGCATCGTACAAGTTTATCTGTTATTTCTGCTCAAAATAGCCGCACAGTGATTTGGTTGTCTGGGTGGCGTTCTGCGATCGCCCGGCGCACAATTAAATTACGGTTAGACAAAGCAACATGCTGATCATCTGGTACGGATTCAGCTTCATCTACCCACTTGAACCAGCGATCAATCATCTCATCAGCCACCGTGCGAAGACGAGCTAATGTTAGTAGCTCGAAAAGTTTTCTAGAACCCTTACCAGCCGTTAATTTAAGTTTACGTACATCGGGGCAACAGGCTTTTTGTTGTGAATCTTAAATACTCCTCAACTGCTCAAATACATTTGTATTGTTTAAATCAGGTTGCTACTTAATTATTGTTTGCTTCTCCTGTGTTTGTATAAACTTAATTTAAATAAAGAATTCTAGGTAGAAGAGAGAATGTCAAATTTGGGCGATCGCACAGAGTCAAACACCGATAAAATCTTACTTATCGGTGTTACTGGCGGCACAGGTGGAAATGTCGTTAAGGGATTTCTCGAACAGGGAGTTACCAACCTGCGAGTCATCACTAGAGAAATTGACCTTAATCGTCCAACTCTTGCAAAGCTCAACGATGCCAAAGTTGAACTGGTAAAAGCCAACCTCGACGATGAAGCCTCCCTGATAGCAGCCTTTGCAGGGATTTCGGTTGTTTACTGCCATGCTACTTCTGCGGACTCCACTAAAATTGACCCGCTAGAGGTGGAGAGAGCAAGGCGAGTTGCACAAGTTAGCAAGCAAGCTGACATTAAGCACTTTGTCTATAATTCCGCAGGTGGGGCGGATAGGAATTCAGGAATCCCCCGCATTCAGCAAAAGTATCAAGTAGAGAAAATTCTCAAACAAGCTGGCTTACCGACTACTATGTTGCGAGCCTGCTTGTTTATGGAGGAGTTTTGGAAGAAGTACACGCGACCTTCCATCCTCAAAGGTAGTTTCCCATTTTCCATTCAGCCACACAAGCCCCTTCATCTAATTACAACCAAGGACATGGGCCGCGTTGCTGCCTACGTAATCAAACATCCCACCAAGTATATTGGTCAAGAAATTGAGCTAGCTGGCGATGTGCTGACTCCTCTTGAGATGGCAGAGGCATTTTCTCAAGCGCAGGGGATGAAAGTTGTCTACAAAGAGACACCCGCCTGGATTTTCTTACTCTTGCTGCAAAAAGAACTGTTCGATTTGATTCAGTGGTATCGCAAACAAGGTTATCAAGCCGATGTCCAGCATTTACGAGAAGAGGAGTTTCCTGGACTTCTGACCACATTTAGGGAATTTCTGGCAGAAACCAACTGGGCAAATGCGGAACTCACCTACGAGAGTCTGTGATCGGATTAGTACACTGTGGCAAAGCGCGGTAGGATTGTAAATTAGTCGTCATTGGTCATTAGCAAAGGACAACTGACAAAAGAGAAATGACCACTTCAGAGAATGCGATGCCTAGTTTGGGCTACGCCTACGCCACCCCAGAGCGATCGCACAAGTCTATCTGTCAATTCCGATCCAAACATCTGTGCAGCAAATTTATTACCTGGATCACGTTCAGCACTGATCCGGCGGAGCGACAAATCACGAACTGCCAAAGCATCGCGTGCATCTTCTGGCACAGGTTCAGCTGCATCTACCCAAGTTAACCAGCGATCAAGTGTTTCATGTGCAAGTGTGCGAGTTAGTTCCAGGGTATCAAAAGTAGGTGCGCCGGTGTAGCACAAGCTAACAGGCGATTGAAATAGGCGAACATACACACTTTTGCTGGTAAATACCTTGAGGCGCGAATCGGACTGCAACTTCAAGAATGTTTGGTTAACTGGCTCATAGTAGCGATCAAGATATGCCAAATCGGTTAAAAGCTCAGTCCGGGGGATGTAATCTATATAAAAGAAAATATTTGGAAGTGTGCCAAACTCAAACGCTAAATGAGGAACCTGAATATGTGACTTCAACCAAGTGGTGAGACGCATGGTGCTGAAGTTTGAACTTTCAGGATTTCCCAGCCACGAATGAACTAGCCAGTCAATTTCTGACCCGAAAAAAGTGGTCAGCGAGCCGTTGATATTCCCATCGAGACTACGGTATTGCTGTAAATCTTGTGTAGAAGGGTCTGGATGTAACTGAAAACGAGCCTCTAGTTTTTGGTGGAGTTCTTTGGTAATTCCCCACAACTGCTCAAATACAGCTTTATTGTCTAGATCAGTTGGTTGCTGAGTCATAGTTTGAGTTTGTTGCTTTTATATAGACTTTGACACTTTCCCCATCTGTTATGAGGGCGAACATCTGTGCGTTGCTACCAAAGCCTATATTACATCGCAGACTGCGATCGCTATGATCATTTGTTGCTGGATTCAAATCGGCTACGACTAGAACCATTAACCTTACTTATAAAATTAAATTTTAGGCTGGATAAGGGTTTGAGATTAAATTTTGTGTAATTAATTTTGTCTTACTACTTATATATCAGACAGAGTTTGTGTGAAATGGGATGAAATCTGGAAATCATTTTTATCTGGGGAGTGATTCGCTAACATCATTTGCGAACCATTCCCCCTTTTCCACGTCCTATGACAAATCAGCGTGACCGATTGTAGGAGAGTTTGTAGATCGTGCCACTGTAGTCATCTGAGATTAACAAATTGCCTTGCTGATCTACTGCCGTATCCACGGGTCGCCCCCAGTATTTTTCCGTTACTGGAAGTGTCCAGCCGCTGACTAAATCTATCTGATCCCCTGGGATCTTTGTCGTACTGTCCCAAGGAAAGTAAGCTATTTTATAGCCAACATAGCCACTTTTTGGCTGCCGATTCCATGAGCCGTGCAGCCCTAGCACTACCCCATTTGAGTAAAGGCTGGGAAACTTCGTATTTTGTAAGAAGGTTAGTCCCAACGGAGCCGAATGCGCTTGGATACCTCTGATAATCTTGTCCATCGCATTGCAATTAACATTTCCATCAGCATTTAACTTAGAGTCGCGATCGAAGGGCATATAGTAAAAGCGACTTGCGGTGTCAGGATTAGGGTTACAGAATGGCCAACCGTAGTTACCGCCATCTCGGACTCGCGTGAACTCCTCTGCCGGGTGGTTGTCCACGTAGGACGGGATAATCTTACCGTAGTTGTTAGTGGCATCCTTGAAGGGATAGGTGATTTCGTCTCGATTATTAACGCCTACCCAGAGGTCATTTGTGCCAGGGAGGAATGCCAGTCCTTCTGCATTGCGTAAACCTTGGGCAAAAAGCCGCGGATTGCTTCCATCAGCGTTGTACTGGTAAATCGCACCGCGCCGTGGATTACTGACAGTATCTGCGACGCAGGCGTTGCACGCCGAGGCGATGGACACGTATAGTTTGTGGTTGGTATCGAGTGCGATATTTTTCAGTTCGTGAGCGTAAGCACCTTTGAGTTCCGATCTGCTGCCGTCTGGTAAGCCGGCGACGACAACTTGGCGATTGTGCGCGGTTATGTCTCCAGATTTGTAGATGAAGCGGTTAATTTGATTATTCTCAGAGATATAAATGTATGTGGTGTTGTTAATCGTGTGAAACACAATGTCGTGCGGCCTGCGTAGACCTGTCACGAAGTCAGAAATAATTGGGTCTTTGCTGCCATTTGCCCTGACAATTAACACTTTACCGGTACTGGGCTGTGATACTAGAAGATTGCCATTGGGAGCAACTGCTATAAAGCGGGCTTCCCGAATGCGAGCATAAACGGAGATGGAGAAATTGGGCGGCACTTTCAAGTAACGGCTAATATTGAAGGGCCAATAACTCATTGTATTAGGCACGTTAACCTTGGTGTTAACAGACGCAGCTGGTGGGATGGCCAACGCTGGGGTGGAAAGAACCTCGAAGGGGATCACAGTAGTAAGCAGGGCCAAGCTAACTAGCCGCACAGATACTATCTGTCCGAGCCACTGTTTTCGCTGTAAAGCAAACAGAATTGACATTTTCAACTTCCTTTTGATGTGGATAGAAAAATAGAGAACTCCACTTAAGGCTGTGTTTAGAGCCTTAGTTGTAGCAGCCAGTAACGCCAGAAACGCTCAGAATGGTTTCAAACTAGGACTAACGCTCTTTTATGTCTCTGAGGAGAGAAAAATAAGATGCAGCCTCGCTTGATCAGCAAAGTCAACAAGTCCTTGTTTGCAACCAACGGATAAATAAGGTTTTATTATTCTCTAACGAGAGTGATAAAAGAGCGCCAATTGCAAGTAACTGCAAGTAAAACAAGTATTTTATTTACTATTTACAGTAGTACTTTGTCAAGCTAGTGCAAGAGGTTTTGTAGTCAGGACTTTAGCCCTGACTACGAAGTTGCTTACCCATGAATTCAAATAACATACAAAATCGGGCAAGTACTCAAAATGAAATAACACTATTTTTCGCCTCTCAACTATCAGCAAGTATATGAAACCATGATTGCTGCATTGTCTTAAAACATCCAAATGTTATCTAAAACCCCTACAGAAATTGGCTTATAAATTTCTGCAAACGTTTAGTTGTTACTCGAAAATTTCTGAATTGTAGGTTGTATTACTTAATATTGCTCTTACCTAGATTTAACTAGCATATATAGAACTCCGGTTTGATTAGGGATTTCCAACAAATAAATTACTACTACTTCTGGGGTGGACGGAAAAGGCCGCCTTGGGCTACGGGCGGGTGAGACACCCACCCCACAAGAAGTAATTGAGTATTTTTTCATTTAGAAGTCCCTTAATGAAAACTTTTTGAAATAAAAGCTTTGCTGGACAAAGGTTTTAGTCTTAGTATGCTGATCATTAATTCAAGTCGAATCCCTATATTTAGGTTACATCGTATTGAGATAAAAGTGAAACGTAACTCGTATATTCACTAATATTTAAATTTTATGGAGAAAATTCTTCGAGTAAATTTACGTTAGTAAATTTACGCAAGCTAGAATTTAATATGATGTTTTAGCAAAAAGTGGCGATACTCAAATACAAGTTATTGTTAGCTTACTGGCATCAGTCCTTTATCTTCATCCTTACCGGAGAATTACTAATAGAAAATCCCCGGCGCGTGGGTTTAAGAGTAGCTAATTCCACCTGAAAACTTACTTTGTCGCTCATTTCCCCACTTCTCGCTAACAAAGTCCAATTACCAGGACGCAGATACCAAAATAAAGAATTAGCTGAAGCTGTATCTAGCTTTTCACCATTCAGCCACCACTCCACAGGCGCAGATTTATTTCCCGCTAGCTTAAATTCGAGTTTTTGCTTCGCTTCTTCACCTGGATATAGTAAGAATAAATCGCCATGATGCGGAGATAAAATTCTCAAATTGGTAGAAGTAAAATTCGGTTGCTGTTGTTTTGCCAACCACTCATCATACTCTGGCGGTAAATTGAATTGATTTTCACCTTCGTAGTTACTTTTATCTTCAGGATAGAAATATTCCTGCACCACTGAGGTACAATCTGGTGTTGGCCGTAACCCGGAAATTGCACAAACAGGTAGTTGCACTAAACCTTCTGGAGACGGAAAACCTGCTGGTTCTTGATGTTCGTGCAGATGTAACATAATCCGATTCCACAAGGGTGCAGCCCCTGTAACACCTGAAACTTGTCGCATCGGTTCGCCGTTGAAATTGCCTACCCAAGTAGCAACGGTGTAATCGGTAGTGAAGCCAACTGTCCAAGTATCACGATAATTGGAAGAAGTGCCAGTTTTAACAGCAGAAGGAAAGGGTAAATTTAACACTGAGTCTACACCAAATGCTGTTGCACGAGCATGGCGATCGCTGAGTATGTTAGTAATTAGTTGCCATATTGTGTGCTTGGGGAGTAGGGAGTAGGGAGTGGGGAGTGGGGAATTGGAAAATGTACTGACTAAAGGGGTGGCATCTCCTTGTCGTGCTATGGTCAGATAGGCACGGGCTAATTCCCAAAGACTGACTTCGCCACTACCTAGAGTCAAACCCAAACCATAATGTTCTGGTGTTTGATTGAGGTGTTCAAATCCCAGTTGATGCAGACGTTCTAAGAAAGTTTCCACACCTACTTTTTCTAACACGCGTACTGCGGGTACATTCAAGGAATTTGCTAAGGCGATTCGCACGCGCACAGGCCCAAGAAAGCGTTCGGTATAATCTGTTGGGCTGTAAAGTTTCGCGCCGGGAATAGCGTAATGGGCGGGTACATCTGGTAAAATGGTATTCGGACGAATTAAACCTTTTTCTAAAGCTAATTCATAGATAAAAGGCTTGAGGGTAGATCCTGGTTGACGTAGCGCCTGCACTCCATCATTACGCCCCAATTTTGCTTCATTAAAGTAATCAGGTGAACCGACATAAGCCAAAACTTCACCAGTGCGGTTGTCAATCACTAACGCAGCTGCATCATGGACGTTGTTGGCGGCTAGAGAAGAAATTACCTGCTGTACCTGTGCTTCGACAAACTGCTGTAAAGGGCGATTTATAGTCGTGCGGATGGGGGAATTTTGGAGACGCGGGGAAATTTCTTCTGTTTGCATTTCAGACAGCTGACTAGCTAACCAAAATAAGAAGTGTGGTGCGGCGATAATTCCTCGCTGGCGAGACTGAAACACAACTTTTTCGGTGTGTGTTCGTGCTGCGTTCGCTCCACTAATATAACTTTCCTGTACCATACGATTGAGGACGTATTTTTGTCGCTGCTTCAGCCGTTCCCAATGCTCATAAGGGTTAAAGTATGTGGGATTATTGGGGATAGCAGCCAACAAACTAGCTTGGGCAAGATTCAATTCACTAGCTGGGATGGAAAAATAAGTCTGCGCGGCTGCTTCCACACCATATATATTCCCTCCCATCGGTAGCCGATTGATATATGCAGCCAGGATTTCATCTTTATTCATCCCTGCTGTTAACCGCCAAGATAACCAAATCTCACTCAGTTTACCAGAGAAGCTGCGCGGCACAGGATCTAACATCCGCGCTAATTGCATAGTAATAGTGGAAGCGCCGGAAACAATTCTTTTGGCGTGGATGGCTTCTTTGCTGGCGCGGATAACAGCTTTCATATCCAACGCGCCGTGATGGTAAAAGCTGCCATCTTCGGCGGCTAAAATCGCATGGATAAACTGGGGCGAAACTTGATTTAGTGGTACTACTGATGTATGCTCTTGGTCACGGGTGAGTAGTATTCCTAATGGTAAACCATTGCGATCGCTAAATTGCATTGCCAACTGATTTTGGGCAATATCTGCGGTACGAATGGGCACAAAATAAGGTAATAGGCGTACCACCAGACAGATTAGCAGCCCAGCTAGGATAATCTTACTAGTGTGCTTAAATTTGAGTAGCGATCGTGAAATTAATTTCATCAGGGAATCCCCTGTACAAGAAAACCTACCTTAATTTTGACGCCGACTTACTTACATTTATAATTCATTGTTCCTAATTTAGCAGATAGAAATTCATGTTTGCCAAATTTAAATACTTCTTTATAGTTAAGAATTGTAGTTATTTCGCGAAACAATTACACGGAGTTAGTTATCAATGTAAATAAACATATTTAAATACAAACTTGAGTATAAATAACTAGTTAGCCTTGGTTATTTATTAGCTTGGCATTGCCCAATCAACGAGGTAGTGCGAACTTTTGTTAGCTATAATTTGTGAATTTTTAATTACTAAAAATATGATTATTAGATTTTTACTCCGTTGCTACTATAAAATTCTCCACCTCTTCCTTCGTGAACGCGTCCTTCTCTGCGAGACGCTGCGCGAACGCATCCTTCGAGGTTCGTTAAAAAAAATTGCACATTCCTCAAGTCGCAAGAGAAAAATACAGTTTATTCTTCTCTTTACATTTATGCTAGGAATGACAGGGTGTAATTTTTTTGGGATCAACTCAAGTAAAGAACAACTCCCAACAGTTTCCCCACTCACGCCGCCGAAATTACCAGATTGGATTGAACAAATTAGCCCGATTGGGGATGCGAAATCTCTTAACCAAATCCGCATCCGTTTTAAAGAAGCTTTAATCCCAGTTGAAAGTCTTGATAGTCCAGAACAGCAAAAAATATTACAAAAATTTGCCCTTTCGCCGCCTTTACCCGGTCAATTTCGCTTTTTAACACCGCGTATGGTGGGATTTCAAGCTGATAAAGCATTGCCAATAGCGACAAGATTTCAAGTCACTCTCAAAGCAGGTTTAGCCGATTTAAAAAATCATCACCTAGACAAAGATTTACCTTGGACTTTCAATACCGAATCTATCAACCTGACTAATTTACCTGGTGTCAATCCCATTGAAAAGGCTGATATTGAACCAATTGATTTACAGCAGAAGTTACAGTTTACTTCAAATGTAGAATTGGATTTAGCTTCTCTACAAGAACATTTACAGTTAATCCCCGAAGGACAAAACAAGGGTGTAAGCTTTAAAGTTGAATTAAACAAACAAGAAAAACCATTAAAAAATGAAGAAGACCCTTTAGAAAAATTTGACCCTTCAGCACGCAATTGGATTTATAACCTCATCCCCCAGCAAAATCTCGAAAAAGCAACTCGTTATCGCCTGGTATTTTCTCCCGGAATACGTCCTGATTATGGTAATCTAGCTACAGAGAAAGAATTTGCCAGTAAGTTAGCAACTTATTCGCCTTTGGCATTTCAGAAAATTAACTTTTACGGACAGCCAGATTCGGGGGGAACATTTGGAAGATTTCTTAAAGGGAGTCCACAGTTAGAATTTAATAATATCTTACTCCCAGATTCAGCTAAAGAAAATATTACGATTAATCCAGCACCGAAAGAAATTTCGAGAATTCTACAAGTAAATGATGAAGATAAAATTGTCGGCATCAATCCTTATGCGCTAGAACCCGCCAAGACTTATACAATTACTATCGGTGCTAATCTCAAAGATAAGTTTGGACAGACTTTGGGTAAACCTGTCACACTTAAATATGATACTGGAGATTTAGCTGGGGATATCTGGGTACCATCAGATTTGAATATTTTCCCCACAAGTAAAGATTTACAGCTAAATATTAGTGCGGGAAATCTGCCAGAATCTAAATACAAAGCAGCTTATCGAGTAGTTAAACCGACAGATTTAGTTTATTTTAATAATAGTAGTGATTTATTACCACAACCTTCTGATTGGCAAAGCTTTCAGGTATCGGGTAAGAAAAATCAATCAGTTGACATTGCTGTTCCTCTCCGAGAAAAAATAAGTGCTGCTACGGGAATGTTAGCTTACGGAGTGCAAGCCCGCACTAATAAATATCAGGAGAATGGTAAGGAACTGTGGCGGGAACCGACAACTTACGGTTTAGTTGAATTGACGAATTTGGGCGTATTTACTCAGTGGTTTCCTGAATCAGGCTTAATTCGCGTGAATCATCTTACAGATGGTTCGCCAGTGAAAGCGGCTGCTGTGGAAATTTATCAATCAAAATTACAGGCGAAATCTCGCCCGGAACCTATGCCTTGTGCAACAGGTAAAACTGATGACAATGGAATTTTTAGAATTGTTCGTGAAGCATTACCGCAATGTTATTCTGGAAATGAAAGCTCTAGTAAATCACCGCAATTATTAGTAATTGCCCGTGAAAATCAAGATTGGGCATTTGCTAGAACAGAAGAATATAGCGGCAGTTATGGATATGGTATTGATGCGGGTTGGCAAGTTGGTAAACCAGAATCACGCGGAGTAATTTTCTCGGATAGACAGTTGTATCAACCAGGCGAAAAAGCTTGGTTGACTGGGTTTACTGACTACTTACAAAAGGGTGCAATTCAGCAAGATAAAAATGCTGGTTACCAATTAACTCTGGTAAATCCTGATGGAGAAAAGACCAATTTAGGTACGCAAACTACAAATGAATTTGGCACTTTTTCTCTGAAAATGCCAATTAAAACTACTCAGCGTTTAGGCTACTATACAATCCAGGCGAAGGGAAAGAATGGGCAAGAAATTTCTGGAGAATTTCGAGTAGCTGAGTTTAAGCCACCCAATTTTAAAGTCGAACTCAACTTAGATAAAGAATTTGCTCTCATTGACGAGAAAGTTGATATTAATGCCACAAGTAATTATTTATTTGGTGCGCCTGTAGAAGGTGGCCAAGCAAAATATTTTATTACTCGCCAGCAGGCTAATTTTATTCCTAAAGGTTGGGAGGAATTTACTTTTGGTAGACAATGGTTGTGGCCGGAGGAAACTCCTACCATATCTAGTGATGTGTTGCAAACTAATGCCCAACTAGATGTTAATGGTAAAAGTAGTCAGACTGTGAATGTGGCTAATGATTTACCATATCCGATGACTTACCGAGTAGATGTGCAAGTTGCAGATGTTTCTAATCTGTCTGTAGCGAATTCTAAAACTTTTACAGCTTTACCAAGTAATCGTCTTATCGGGTTAAAAAGTAATTTCATCGCTGATGCTGGTAAGGCTTTTCCCATTGAAGTGATTGTTACTGACCCTACAGGAAAACCGATAACAGGTCAACGGGTACGCCTGGAATTACAACAGATTAAATACAGCAGCGTCACGCAGTTGGTGGAAGGTAGCCGAACGCCAAAAAATCAAGTTGAATATAAAACAGTCGGACAAGCTGAAATTACATCTGCTAGCAATCCGCAATCGGTAAATTTGACAGCACCGGAATCTGCTTCATATCGGATTAGAGTTAATTTTAGCGATGCCAAAGGCGAATTAAGCGCCACAGATTTACAAATTTGGGCAACTGGAGGAAATCCCGTATTTTGGGGTTCTAGAGAAGAAGATATCTTAGAAGTTAAATTAGATAAAAAAGAGTTCAAACCTGGTGAAACTGCTACTGCACTAATTCAATCTCCCTATCCAGACGCAGAATTGTACTTTGCTGTAATTAAAGACAAGCCTCTTTATCAGCAAATTATCAAAGTTCAGGGAGGCACACCAAAAATCCAGTTTCAAGTTACGCCAGAAATGCTGCCAAATGCAGCCATTGAAGCTGTGTTAGTCAGACAAGGTAAACCCATAAACCAAGTAGAAGCGGGAAGTTTAGAAAACTTGGTGAAGATTGGTTTTACACCTTTTAAAGTTAACTTAGAAGATAAGTATTTAAAACTCCAAGTTAAACCAGTGCAAGCATCACTAGAACCTGGTGCAGAGGAAACAGTTCAATTAGAATTGAAGGACAATCAAGGAAACCCCACCAAAGGACAGTTTACAGTCATGGTGGTAAATGAAGCGGTGTTACAACTTTCTGGTTATCGTCCGCCAGATTTGGTAGATACAGTTTATGCAGAACAGCCAATATCTACCCGCTTTAGCGATAATCGACCAGATGTAATTTTACAACCACAAGATGTAGCTAAACCCAAAGGTTGGGGTTATGGCGGTGGTTTCTCTACCGGTGCAGCTAATACTCGTACCCGCACCGATTTTCAAGCCTTAGCTTACTACAACGGTTCTGTCCTCACCGATACAAATGGTACTGCACAGATAACCTTTAAACTCCCGGACGACTTAACTACATGGCGGGTGATGGCTGTCGCCACCGATGGAAATCTGCGTTTCGGGAATGGGGACGCGACGTTTATCACCACAAAGCCACTGCTAACTAATGCCATCTTGCCACAATTTGCCCGTCCAGGCGATCGCATCCTCGCTGGTTTATCTGTAACTAATAACACTGGGACTACAGGAAATCTCTCAATTAATGGCGAACTTAGCGGTAATGTGAAGTTTGTTGATAAAAACCCCACAAATACTTCTTTGCAAACCAAAGCTGAATCTGCAACTCATGCTTATCGCTTTCCAATCCTGGCGGATAGTGTGGGAGTTGCTAAAGTTCGCTTTACCACTCAGCTAAATACAGCCGCAGATGCTTTTGAAGTTCCTTTGGAAATTAAGCCAATTGAAATTACAGAACAAGTCGTTGAAACTGGTGTCACTGAAAAAGAGGTGAAGATTCCTCTGAATGTTGATAAAAATACTTTCCCTGATGCGGGAGGTTTAGATATTCAATTGGCGAGTACTTTGATAACGGAGATTAAAGCATCAGCAAAGCAAGTTTTAGAAGATGATGATTTGCCGTTTACTGAACCTGCTGCAAGTCAGTTAATAATTGCGGCTAATTTGCAAACTATTGCCCAAAAATATGGTCAGGCATTTGCAGAATTTAATCCTAGCCAACAGGCAAGTAAATCAATTGAAAAATTACAAAAACTCCAAATAGCAGATGGTGGTTTTGCTGCTTTTCCCGGACAAGAGAAATCCGACCCTTGGGTTTCTTCTTATACAGGTGAATCTTTGGCTAAAGCCAGTCAGGTGTTCCCTAATTTAGTCTATTCTGCAATGGTGTCTCGCCTGAAAGCTTATTTGCAAAAAGTTCTGGCGAATCCTGGAGAATACGATTTTTGCAAACAGCAATTATGTAAAAGACAACTGCAACTTAATGCTTTAATCGCACTTTCACAAATTGGGGAAAAACGCAATACTTTTCTTGCAGATATTTATGGACAACGCAATAACTTTGATGTCGTAACTCAAATTAAACTAGCGCGATACTTATCTCAATTCCCAGAATGGCAAGATGAATCTCAACAGATGGTGAACACATTACAACAAAATATCTATGAAACTGGTCGCACAGCAGTTGTAAGTTTACCAGATAGTTGGGGATGGATGAGTTCATCTACCGCGACGCAGGCGGAAGCTTTACGATTATTTATTGCCAAGCAGAGTAAACCCGAAGTTATAGATAAGTTATTCCAAAGTCTTCTCGCATT
This sequence comes from Nostoc sp. JL33, assembly GCF_017114985.1. Taxonomy (GTDB): domain Bacteria; phylum Cyanobacteriota; class Cyanobacteriia; order Cyanobacteriales; family Nostocaceae; genus Nostoc. The sequence continues at coordinate 171,074 of NZ_JABXKP010000049.1, forward strand.
ACGACGGAATGGCACATGGCAAACTAACTATAATAATGCTCAAGCCTTAACAGCTTTGGTAGAATATAGCCAACTGCAACCCACGCCGCCTAATTTTGTTGCCACAGTGCAATTAGCTGGTAATAAGTTAGGAGAAAATCGCTTTGAAGGCTATCAAAATCCTAGTTTACAGCTAAATGTGCCGATGAATAAATTACCTCGTGGCCGTAATGATTTAACGCTGCAAAAATCAGGTAATGGCACTTTGCACTATCTGGTTGCTTATAATTATCGCTTGCAAGGAAATCAATCAGGCAGATTTAACGGCTTACGCATAACACGAGAAATTAGTCAAGTAAATAAAGAGAAAGTTTTACAAAAAACAGGTCTTTATGCTTTCGATAAACCCTTGACTTTAACCTCTGGACAGGTGTTTGATATTGGTTTAGAAATCATCGCCGATCATCCCGTAGATCATATAGTAATTAAAGATCCGCTACCATCGGGTTTTGAGGCGGTGGATGCGAGTTTTCAAACTACCACAGCTGCATTACAAGCAAAAGCCGATAGCTGGGAACTTGGGTTTAAGAATGTGTACCGCGATCGCATTATCGCCTATGCCGACCACCTAGAACCAGGAGTTTATAGCTTGCATTACTTAGTCCGTTCTGTGACTCCTGGGACATTTTCTTGGCCTGGTGCCCAAGTTCACTTGCAATATGCACCAGAAGAATTTGGACGTACTGCTGAGTCTACATTAATACTGGAGGATGGAAAATAATAATTGTAGTTTATTGCATTTCTGCAACTGCAAGTAAAGTATAATCAAAATAATCACGGTAAGATTCGCTCTATTTAGCTTGGATAAACCCCAAGAGTTAGTATTAACTAAATTAGAAGAAGGACTACCCGCTATAACTCCATCTTTTGGAGCAGCTTTAGCAGAAGCTTGTGCGGTGTGTTTGGAGGATCAAGGTCATTTACAGGGTGTAGAACTCACAGTTAATGGAGAATTTACCGCCAGATTTAGACTATATTGGCAACCTGTTACACAGCAAATGCTCCGTTGCTGGAATGATAAAGAGTTCACCACAGAACAAGCAGCTTATGGCATTGCTTTTATGCTCATCAGACAATTAACTCAGTTTACAGTCATTGAGCGATCGCGCAAAGGCACTGGATTTGATTATTGGTTAGGTAGCGAAGATGAAGCAGGTGAACTCCCGTTTCAAAATAAAGTAAGGCTGGAAGTTTCAGGTATACGTAAAGCAGATGATAGCAGGGTTAGAGCTAGAATAAAACAAAAAATCGAGCAAACTAATCCTTCTGATGGCGAATTTCCAGCCTACATTATTATTGTTGAATTTAGCAGACCCCTATCTTTTATTATGGAAAAATGAGTCAGATTCAGGAGTTGCATAAACAGGCGATGGATTTGGCCGAAGCAGCTTTTATTGCTAAACTCAGAGGAGATTTAAAGCAAGCTAGTCACGTTTCTCGACAAGCTTTTGAAAAAGAATCTCAAGCTGCTGCACTCATTGCCAATCAACTTGATGCCGAGCCGACTCGTTCAGTATTACATCGCAGTGCTGCAACTCTTGCAATAGACTGTGGTGAATTTCGAGCGGCAGAACGTTTGATTGCGATCGCATTATCAGGAAATCCACCCCAAAAAATTGCCCAAGATCTGAAAGATTTATTCATTAAAATAAATTTACGCCCATATTTTGAGCGTCACGGGCTTACTTTTGATGAAGAAAAATTGCGAAATCTAATAGTAGATAAACAGGGTAGTTGAAAGACAGGCGATCGCGCTACTCTAAGGGTAATTATAATAAATGGCGATCGGATTATTGCTTACGCCATCTTGAACCATTCTCTGGTCTGAGACTAAACTATAACTATTTATTTTCATAATATTTTCGTAGTTTTCTCAATACCTTAGCTTTTCTATTACGACGTATTTTTTTTAATGCCTTATCTGCTTCCTCACGCACCCATTCACTTTTATCAGTGAGAAGAATGTTTAGCTTTTGTTGTAATAACTCTGAAGTATCACCTAGATTGACTAAAGCCTCAGCTACAAATGTGAGTACAAAAGTCTCTTCCTCTGAAAGCAAATTTTGTAACTCTCGAACCACTAGCTTGGAGTTATTCCCTAGTTTGCCCAAAGCCTCAGCAGCACTGGCACGTATAGCAAAATCCTGATTTTTGAGCAGCTTTAGTAACTCGTAAACAACTAACTCAGAGTTATTACCTAAATTGCCCAAAGCCTCAGCAGCGATAAGACGCACACCTAGTTCTTTATCTATCAATAGTATCAGCAGCCCTTGCAGGACTAATTCAGAAGCAGTATTTAACTTGTACAAAACTTTAGATGCGCTAACACGCACACTCAAATCCTTATTTGCCATCAGTGCTAATAGCTCTTGCAGCAAAGGCTCTGAGGTATTACCTAACGTACTCAACGCCTCACACGAACTGAGACGTACCAAAGTAATATCATCTGTAAGCATTCTTAATAGTGCTTGCTGTACTAGCTCAGAAGTATTACCTAAGTTACCCAATGCTTCGACTGCCATACGACGCACTAAAGCAACTTCATCTGTAAGTAGATATAATATTCCTTGTAGAAATGGTTTTGAGTCATTGCCTAATATACCTAACGCCTCAGCAGCATTAGCACGCACATTATAATCCACATCTGCAAGCAATACCAGTAGCTTTTCTAGTACAGGATCTGAAGCATTGCCTAACTTACCCAACGCCTCAGCAGCACTCCCTCGCACCTTAGCATCCTCATGTTTTAAAGCTCTAAGGATTTCAGGAACCGCAGATTTGGCTAATGAACCAATATTTCCTATTTCTTCGGCAGCACGTTGCCTATCTTCTGCGTTTGCCTCTGGAGCAGACAAGTTGGTAATAAGTAGCCGAATACGTCGCTTCATTTGTTCTTGTTTTAGTACTTCCGGATCTAGTCCTGCGAGTTTACCTAGTTCTTCTGCCACGAAAGCAGGTACTTTAGCCTCTGAGCCTTTAGCAATACAACATTCTCTCACTGCCAGCAAAAAACCTTTAATTTCTTCCTGTGGTTTACTCTCCGCTTGTGCCAAGAATTCGCGCCAAAATACCTCATTTTCACAGTAATGCTCTAGCAAATATAACCCAGCCAAATACTCAGCCAACGGATCGAGAGCAAAGCGGATTTGGTCGTTATTGTATCCAATTGATTTAATCAGACGCAGATAATTTTCAAAATAGTTAAGGCACGCTTCTGCATTAGTTCCACCCAAAGCTACAACAACAGATTCACGTTTTACAGGTTTTGGTTTATAGTCGCCTTCAAGGCATTTCCAAGCAATTACCTTAGCATCTTCTTTAACAGTGGGGTATTGATTTCTGGTGTCTATTTCCCCCTGGCTATTTAGCTTTTCTAGGTGGTCAATTATCAAATCAGGAATGTTGTCAAGGGAACTTTCTGATGCTGATGAATTCTCTTTAGCGTTAATCATCCGCTCTGCATAAAGTTTAGCCAGTAAAACTGTAATTGTTTTCTTGTCTCCTACTATGCGTGCGAGTTGGGCACATTCTTGCAAAAATTCCTCCTGTTCATCCTCAAATAGAGTCCACTTTTCGCACTTCTTCAAGTACTGTTCGATAAAATATGCTAACTTCCCACCATCAAAGCGGAGAGTCTTAATTTTGCAGTCAATTCCTTGAAATTTTTCCTCAAGGCGTGAGGTAACTATTAAAGCATTAGCTGAAAATTTTAGATCATTAGGATTAATCTTACCTTGGGTTGGTTTACTCATCTCTGATAAATGATCCACAATCAAGAGAATTCGGCGCTGTCGCAGGAGTTGTTCTACGAGCAATTCATCAACAATTGTTTGCTCACTATCGATCAATTCCTGGATCTGTCCCATAATTGCTTCTATCAGAGGCTTCATCCCTTCCCCTGGTTGCGAGTCAAGTTCTTCCTCAATTAGAACTGGTAACATCAAGTGTGTAGTCAGGCGTTTGGACTTGTCTTTTTCCATTGCCCATTTAGCAATCTGGCAGGCAATCGTCGTTTTTCCCGAACCTCCCTCTCCCCAAATCAGTAGTCGTACTCGCTTTTCTTGGGCAAAGCTTTCTCTTAATGTTTCCGCTGTTAATTCCTCTATTTCTTGCTTATTTAATAGCACTGGGAGAGAAACATAATCCTTGCGCTCATCAACAGTTTCATTCTCCAGAAATTTCTTCTGGAAAATATCAATGTGTTTCCCAACCCAAGCATCTAGAACTCTGGAACGGTACTTGAGCCAAATCACAAAACCAAGTGGGAGTTTGAACTCTGGGAACATTCCTATTTTTGGAATCTTCACTTCCGCAGGTAGTCGGAGTAGCAATAGAGGATAAAACCGCAGAACTCCCAGGTACAAAACCACTACAATCCCAAATGCAGCGGCTGTTACAGTCCAAGGTAGATCCTGTTTTTTCTCTTGCGTTGGCGGATTTGTCTTTATTACCTCAGCAGGTTTAATCGATTGTGGTGTAGATTGCGCTGATGTTTGAGCAGACAAGAGACTATTGTTTTGCTTAGTATTTGCTTGCGCCCAATTATGACTTGTCAACAACAGGGGAAATGCAACTCCCAAAAGGGAAACTTTCAGCAATCCTAAGAAAGGTAGCCTTGTATACTTATTCATGAACTGGGCGCAGGAGGTAGGTTACTGAGATTTTATGGTAATTATCACGTTTTGCCCAGGTAAACTAGTGTAGACGCACTCAAGGCTTCTCGCTAAATAATCGCTCTTTGCCAGCTATAACCAAATTACAAATGCGATTATTTGGTTTCAGACTTCACAACTACCCATTGCGTCACACCCGCCATTGCTCGCCAGCCCAAAAATTTACCAATAGGTTCCGCCCGTTGAATGGCAATACGAGTTAAATCACCACCAACTCGTTCATGCCATTGAAATAAAGTTTGCTCACCCTCTACCGTCACTACATTTGCCACTAAACGCCCACCGGATCGCAGTGCTTCCCAACAAACATCAAAAAGTCCCGTTGCTGTCACCCCACCACCAATAAAAATCGCATCTGGTGCAGGTAAATCTTTCAGAACATGGGGCGCTTTACCTTCAATGATTTGCAGATTTGGAGTACCGAGAGTGGCGGCATTATCAACAATATATAGTAGTCTAGAAGAATTTTGTTCGATCGCGATCGCCCGACACCGAGGATTACTCCGCATCCATTCGATAGAAATTGAGCCGCAACCCGCGCCCACATCCCACAATAGTTGTCCCGGTGTGGGTGCCAAAGCTGCTAGGGTAATTGCCCTAACTTCACGCTTCGTTAACTGTCCATCGTGGTGGTAGGCGTTATCTGGTAGTCCTGGTAATCTTGGTAATGGGATAACCCCAGGATCAGCAATACAATAAACTGCGATCGCATTCAACACTGCAACTTCAGTTTCACTCCAAGATGCAGCCGTACCTTGGACAATTCTTTCATGAGCGCCACCCATACGCTCCAATACGGTAATTTTACTGCCACCATAGCCGCGATTTGTCAAAATTTCAGCAACAATGGCGGGTGTGTCCTTCCCTTCGCTCAAAATCAACAGCCGCGCTTCTGGATAGATATAAGACTGGAGTAGGGAGGATGGACGACCATTCAAACTCAAGGTTTCCACCTCAGTTAAAGACCATCCCACCCTGGCACAGGCGAGGCTGAAGGCTGAAGGTGCGGGGATAATCGTCATTTGGGAGACGGGAATACGCCGCATCAAGGTAACACCAATGCCGTAACACATAGGATCGCCGCTTGCAAGTACGCAGATTGACTCACCCCAACGCCGGATAATTTCCTGTACAGAAACACTAATCGGGGATGTCCAGACTAGTTTCTCACGTTGGTCATCTGTAGAGAGCATTGCTAAATGGCGATCGCCTCCCACAATTACTTTAGCTTGATCGACTAGAGAACGAGCGATCGCGCTTAATCCCTGTAACCCATCTTCCCCAATCCCGACGATAGAAAGCCATTTCTCTGTCATGCTAATTCATGATTAAATTAATAATTATTACTTCATAACTAAGACTTGACACTAATTCTAATTCTGAATTATTCCGTCAATTTTGGTAGGATATATTTTATAGTGCTGGATTGAGGATAACAGGATGAACTCACTCCCAGAAATAGAAGCCGCTATTATGCAACTGTCTGAAGGTGAAATGCGGGATTTATCAAACTGGCTCCAAGAATATCTTAACGATGCTTGGGACAAGCAAATTGAAGCAGATGCAAAATCGGGTCGATTGGATCAGTTAATCCAGCGTGCAAAAGCAGATATTGAAGCTAATCGGGTGAAACCGTTAGATGAAATCCTTAACAACCCCTGATTTTTGGCGCTCTTATGCTGCACTTTCACCTGAAGTTAAAGAGCAAGCTAGAAAGGCGTATCGTCTTTGGATTAATAATCAATTTCATCCGTCTTTGCATTTCAAAAAAGTAGGAAATGATTTGTGGTCAGTCAGGATTAGTGGTGGATATCGCGCACTAGCAATTAAGAACGGCGAGGATTATTACTGGATCTGGATTGGTTCACATGATGAGTATGAGGCGCTGATTGGATAAGAATATTGCTGCTTCATTCTTTAACTGATTTTGCAACTTTCTCGGCAATTACAAATGGAGATGGGGAGACAAGGAGATGGGGAAAATAATAACTCCTCAGTCAACAGTCAGCACTCCCAATATCCAGTCCCCAGTCCCCAGTCCCTTTTAAACCAGCGCTGCTGTTGCTTTCATTGCAAAAATTTTCTCAATCACATCTTCTACTACCTTATCTGGAGTGGAAGCACCAGAAGTAATTCCCACAACAATTTCTCCATCTGGCAACCAGTTTTCTGTAGTTATTAACTGCCCATTTAATTGCCGATGTTCTATGGAATCTCCTGATTTAATCCGCTCAACAGTATCAATATGATAAGAAGGAATTCCGCGCTCAAAAGCAATTTGTTGCAACTGAGTAGTATTCGATGAATTAAACCCACCAATTACTACCATTAAATCTAAATTATGTTCCACTAACTCCAACATGGCATCTTGCCGTTCTTGGGTGGCGTCACAAATAGTATTAAAGCTTTGGAAATGCTGATTTAACTCGGTGGGGACATACTTCTGCAACATAGTCCGCTCAAAAAGCTTGCCGATTTGCTCAGTTTCGCCTTTCAGCATGGTAGTTTGATTTGCAATACCAACTCTTTGTAAATCTTGATCGGGGTCAAATCCTGCTGAACAAGCTTTAGCAAATTTTGTCAGAAATTCTTCCCGATTCCCACCATTGATAATATAGTCAGCAACATATTCTGCTTCTTGCAAATTCAACACAATCAAATACTTGCCAGCAAAAGAACTAGTAGCAACTGTTTCTTCGTGCTTATATTTACCGTGAATTATTGAAGTATAATCAATTTTTTTGTGCTTTTCTACTGTATTCCAAACTTTAGATACCCAAGGACAAGTTGTATCAACAATTTTGCAGCCTTTATCGTGAAGTATCTGCATTTCTTGAACGCTAGCCCCAAAAGCAGGTAATATGACTACATCACCAGTTCCAACAACAGAAAAGTCTTTATTCTTTCCTTCAATGGGGATGAATTCTACTTCCATCTCCTGCATACGCTGATTTACAGAAGGGTTGTGGATAATCTCGTTAGTAATCCAGATGTGTTCTGTGGGGAAGTGCTGGCGGGTTTCGTAGGCCATTGCCACAGCCCGTTCTACACCCCAGCAAAAGCCAAAGGCTTGTGCTAGTCGGATTGTCACATCACCTCGTTGTAGGGTGTAATTGCGATCGCGAATTTCCTGAATCAAGTTACTTTGATACTCAGATTGCAACTGGGTGGCAACTTCTGCTTGATGACCAAAGCCCTTGCGATTATAATTTTCTGAATGTTGGAGGCTGCGCTTAAAAGCTTTTGTATCCATTAGATTTGTCTACTTAAACCACTATTTTTTATTTTCTCGCGTCAAGACGCGATTTATACAGACTTGTATTCAAAGATATTACTTCTTTTTGTACTTTCCCCTTTTTCCCCCGAAAGACGTTAACGCTGGGGTTTTAATTCAATTTCGCTATAAATTTGCAATGCAGAACGCCAAACTATATACCCTTCAGGACTTAAGTGTAAGCCATCAGTAGTAAATTCGCGGCGGAGATTACCTTGCTTGTTGGTAAATAGGGGATATAAATCGAGATATTTGACACCTTTTTTGGTAGAAATCCTTTGTAGTTCTTCATTCAACTCGCGAATGCGACTATTGGCAACAACCAACAGTTTATCTCGTCCTTTCCAGGTTGCTGACTCTGCCCCATGTGGCAAAATCGATTGGACAACAATTTGCGCTGTGGGATGCACCTTTCGCAGGTAATTGATAATTTGCCTCTGATTATCTAAAATTACCCTATCGCTCATCCCCCTAATTAGGTCATTAATGCCAATCATTACAAAAATCACCTCTGGCTGGGCGCGGTCAAATATCTTTAATCTCTTCAAGAGTCCATTGCTAGTTTCGCCAGAAATTCCTTGATTGAGCCAATTTTTACCTTCGGGTAATAACTCAGGGGGAAACCACAAACTTAGAGAATCTCCCGCCAGGATGGTTAAATGTGGAGGACGTTGATCAGCAGCGACCTGGGCTTCTTGCGTGAGGATGTCTACCCACTCTTGGTAACTGAGTTGGTGACGGCGACCCAAATCAGGTGTAGGAATTTCGGGTGAGCTGTTCAAGTTCATTGACTCCGGGGATGTTATTATCCCCCCAAAAAAAGCGGTCAATCTCTGCTGTTGCCAAATTAGCAGGATGACCGCCAACATCAGGATGCCGTTGGTTAACAGCGATAAAAATGCCCAGATAGGAAAGGTTTTTGCAGAAGTAGACACGACTAGCCAAATTTACCAATTATTTGAATCAAATTTTAACGCTAGCGATCGCAAATCAGGCCAATTTTGGATTTTGGATTGAAAGAAAAATCTAAAATCTAAAATCCAAAATTGAATAACTCAGCACTCTTTAGTGAGTGGGGCGATCGCCAAACTCGGAGTTGTAACCTTCTTCACCGTGTTCGTTGATATCCATACCTTGCAATTCAGCTTCCTCTTTGACTCGCAGCCCGACTGTAGCATCGATAATCTTGAGAATAATCCACGTACCAACACCTGCGATCACATAGGCAACGGCAATTGCTGCTAATTCAACTCCCAATTCACCCAAATTACCACGTAGCACACCATCTTTACCTGCTCCGTTGACTTGAGTCGTGGCAAAGATCGCCGTTAAAATTGCCCCGACTGTACCACCAATGCCATGCACGGGAAAGGTATCTAAAGCATCGTCAATTTCTAGCTTGTGCTTGAAACTGATCGCATAGAAGCAAACAAAGGCGGTGATGAAACCAATTAAAATCGCTGATAGCGGTGTGACAAATCCGGCGGCGGGAGTGATGCCAACTAAACCAGCAACGGCTCCGGTAGCCGCTCCCACGGCTGTCGGTTTACCCCGTAAAACCGCTTCCAAAATTAGCCACATTAAAGCCGCCGCCGCCGCCGCCGTATTGGTGGCAACAAAGGCGGTTGTTGCCACATTGGTGACTAAGTTACCAGAAGTTCCACTAGCAACAGATAGGGCACTTCCAGCGTTGAAGCCGAACCAACCAAACCACAGCAAGCCAGCACCCAGCAAAATAAACGGAACGTTGTGCGGTGGGCTAAGGCGATCGGGATGGGTTTTCCGAGGCCCAAGGACGATCGCAGCTACTAGGGCGGAAACGCCAGAACTAATATGAACTACTGTGCCACCTGCAAAGTCGAGGGCACCCAAACCACCATACAAACCTAAAAATCCACCTTTCGCCCATACCATGTGGGCTAGGGGAGCGTAAACAAAGGTTGACCACAGTAGCACAAACAGCGAATAGGCGCGGAAACTCATCCGCTCTGCGATCGCCCCAGAAATTAAGGCTGGGGTGATAATCGCAAACATCGCTTGGTAGATCATGAATGCCTGGTGGGGTATCGTTCCGGCATAGGAGACGACTTCCGGCGGGTTTGACCCTTTGAGATAATCGCTTATCTCTAACCCGACATTATTCAACCCGAACCATTGCAATCCCCCGATAAACGGTAAACCTGGCGCAAATGAAAGACTATAGCCCCAGAGAATCCAGGTAACTCCCACGATCGCCATCAACACAAAGCTCATCATCAATGTGTTTAAGACGTTGCGCGATCGCACAAATCCACCATAGAAAAACGCCAATCCTGGTGTCATTAACAGCACAAGTGCTGCTGAAATCAGCATAAAAGCCGTATCTCCAGTATCAGCAGTAGGCACAGCAGGGGCTGGTGTTTGGGCAAAAGCATTGCCCATTAGCGGTACTCCCAAAAACAGTAGGGTGATAGCCGCAATCATCACAACTTTCTTCAACACTTTTTTTCTTCCTAAGTACCAATGATTTGTATTCTTAACTACATTTGATTACTTTTATTGACACATTTTTGTCTTGAAAGATACTTAACCTGAATTATTTGGAAATGTTAACAAAAATATTCTCCTGATTGTAGTTGCCAAAATTTAAATAAGGCTGTAGGTAATCATCACATCTTTTTTTTGAGGAATAGCATTTGATTAACAAGGGGAATGGGAAAGGGGGAAAGGGGGAAAGGTAAAAAGCGTACTTCGTCCCGCTACGCGCTTTCGCCGTTAGTGGGTGACCTAATTTATCCCTTTACCCCTGTTTTTTATTATTAAAACTGTATATCTTAAAAGTTATTGGTGAGAAATAATATAGAAATTTTACTTAATTTCTGGGTGCAAACATGATAATTAAAACACTCACTAAAGCGAAACTTGCTCCTATTAGGTCGTAGCGGTCTGGAGTTACCCCGTCTACCTTCCAACCCCAAAGCATTGCCATTGCGATAAACACGCCACCGTAAGCCGCATAAACTCTGCCAAAATTTGCCGATTGCAGAGTTGCAATAACCCCATAGAAAGCTAAAGCAATTCCCCCCAATATGCCCCACCAGAAGGGCTTACCTTCGCGCAACCACAACCAGATCAGGTAGCCGCCCCCGATTTCAAATAAACCAGCCCACAAAAAATACAGCAGCGACTTAATCATTTGAGCGATTCTTTAATAAGGTCGAACTCAGTGAAATTACGCTAACGCTTTTAACTAAATTATTGCCATTAATTGAAGTAAGTTTGTTGAATTGGGCATGGGGCAAACAGGGCAAACAGGGCATTGAGCATTGGCCAAGCCAATTCAATGCAAGGATTTTGGTGAAGCAGCGCGGTCTTTTCCCTCACGCGCGTGGCTAGCGCCAACACGAAGCAGCGTCTCCAATTGGGGGTTTCCACGCCACTTGCTTCACTTGGGGAGACCCCTGTCCCCGCAGTGGCTCCCCATAAGCGACTGCTGTTAGCACCACAAAGAGCGACGTAGGAGCGTCTTTTGGATTAAATTTCAATTCTTTAATTCTTTAATTCTTCAATCTAAAATCTAAAATCTAAAATCTAAAATTCTTACTCCCCCTGCTCGTTTCCCAGTTCCCAGAATATAGATAAGGCTCAAGGATGAAAGCACCATTACCTGATAACGAAGCACAGAGAATCGAGACGCTTTTGGAGTATAAGATTCTTGACACGCCATCTGAAGCCGCTTTTGACGACCTCACACATTTAGCCTCGTATATTTGTCAAACTCCTATTGCCTTAATTAGCTTAATTGATACAAACCGTCAGTGGTTCAAGTCAAAAGTTGGTTTGGAAGCCCTAGAAACACACCGAGATTTGGCATTCTGTGCCCATGCTATTTTACAGCCTGATGTTTTTGTTGTGCCTGATGCAAGAGATGACGAACGGTTCGCTACAAACCCACTGGTAACATCTGATCCAAATATTCGATTTTATGCTGGCGTACCTCTGACTAACCCTGAGGGATACGCGCTCGGAACCCTATGTGTGATTGACTACATACCACGGAAACTTACTCCAGAACAAGTGGAGGCATTACGAGCTTTGGGTCGTCAAGTCATAAAGCAACTGGAATTGCGCCGAAATTTAGCAAGTTTAGTACTTGTTACCAAGAAAGGCAAACAAGCCCAGAGGGTACCCAAGCAATTTTTTAAAAAGATTGTGGCAGGTTTTGGTTTGGCATCGGCAATTTTAGTTTTGATTGGCGTGGTTTCTTATCAAAATACAATAGCATCTACTAATAATCGCAGTATAGTAAAAAAAACGTACCAAAAAATCAAAAGTCTAGACCAACTACTGTCCCAGATAAAGGATGCCGAAACTGGGCAAAGTAGTTACATTATTAGTGGAGAAAAAGTTTATCTAAAACCTTATCAATCAGCACTTACAAATGTCAATCAAGAAATTGCCAAGCTGAAGAATTTAACAGCAGAGCAACCGAAGCAACGACAGGAGATCGCAACCCTTGAATCTCTGATAACCGCTAAACTTACTGAACTAAAACAGACTATCGACTTGCGCCAGAACAAAGGATCAGATGCGGCGTTGCAAGTACTACTGAGAAATAATCAAGAAAATCTCATCGAGAATATCGGCAAGATAATCAATGAGATGAAAAACGAGGAAATGGGGCGGATTCAGCAAGAGTTACAAGCAGCAAAGGCTCGGACTCGCAACACAATTCTGACACTTGCGATCGCCATTTGCTTAAGTTTTATCGTTCTTGCTGTAGTCTACTACTTTATCTATCGTGAGGTCAGTGAGCGGAAGAGGACAGAAGAAGCCTTAAACCAAGAACGCAACTTTATCTCAGCAGTCCTGGATACAGCCGACGCGTTGGTAGTAGTTCTCAATTCTCAAGGGCAATTCGTTCGTTTCAATCAAGCTTGTGAGCAAATAACGGGTTACTCCTTCGATGAAGTCAGGGGTAGGTATTGCTGGAACTTGTTGCTAATTCCTGAACAGGTGGAGCCGATCAAAGCAATTTTTGAGCAGTTACGAACTGGTCAAATCCCCAATCTCAAGGAGTACGAAAACTATTGGGTAATGAAGGATGGCAATCGCCGACTGATTGCTTGGTCGAATAGCCTCTTAAAAGACTATGAAGGATCAGTGGAATACATTGTTGCCACTGGCATTGACATCACCGATGTCTCCGACGAGCTTCGCTTACGCAAACGATCTGAACGGCTTCTGAATGCACAATATGCTGCAACCCGCGTTTTAGCGGAGTGCGCCACGACGGGCGAGGCTACTTACCAAATCCTGCAAGGGATCTGTGAGAGTTTGGGATGGGATTTGGGTGAAATTTGGATGGTAGATCAGCAAGCAAATGTGCTGCGTTTTCTCGACATGTGGCATAAAGCATCTTTTGAGGTGCAAGAGTTTGAAGCAGTGAGTAGAAACACTACTTTTGTACCAGGAATTGGGCTACCTGGTCGGGTTTGGGCTAGTTCTAAACCTGTTTGGATCGCTGATGTTGTTAAAGAACTCAGTTTCTCCCGCTTCAAAATCAGCGATCAAGTACAACTACACGCAGCCTTCGGTTTTCCGATCCGCATCGATCACAAAATCCTCGGTGTCATTACCTGCTTCAACCGGGAAATTCAGCTACCTGACGAAGATTTGGTAAAAACGATGAATTCGATTGGTGAGCAAGTCGGGCAATTTATCCAGCGTAAACAGGCTGAAGAAGAAATACAACGCCAAAACTTGCGATCGCAACTATTTACCGAAATCGCCCTGAAGATTCGCCAGTCTTTGCAAATCGAAGAAATTCTCCAAATCACTGTCCAGGAGATCCAAAAGATTCTCCAGACTGACCGAGTTTTGATCTATCAGCTTTTGCCAGATGAATCTGTAACCACCGTTGTTGAAGCTGTAGTTTCTGGCTTACCAGCAATCAAAGAGCAAAATCTTACCCTCCCCTACTTTCAAGCGGAATATCTACAACAGTACTATCTACAGCAGTACCGTCAAGGACGGATTTTGGGGCTGGCTAACTTGAATTTGCCAGAAGTTGAACAAAGCCATCTGGAATTAATGCAACAGTTTGGGGTCAAATTCAATTTGATTGTGCCCATTTTGGTGAAAGAAGAACTTCGCGGTTTACTCGTAGTTCATCAGTCTGACGATTCACACCACTGGTCTAGCTTTGAAACTAATCTCTTGCGGCAAATAGCCGATCAATTAGGTATTGCCTTAGCCCAAGCCGAACTATTAGCAGTAGAAACTCGTCAGCGACAAGAACTTGAAATTGCCTATCGCCAAGCCGAAATAGCTTCTCAAATGAAAAGTGCCTTTTTGGCGAATATGAGTCATGAAATTCGGACTCCGATGAATGCTGTATTGGGAATGACCGGTTTAGTGTTAGAGACTTCCTTGGACGAAGAACAGCGAGATTTTATTGAAACAATTCGTAGTAGTGGAGACGCGCTTTTAAGTTTAATCAACGAGATTTTGGATCTTTCCAAACTTGAGGCCGGAGAGATGGCTCTCGAAACTCTAGATTTTGACCTATCCACTTGTATGGAAGAAGTGGTGGAATTGTTGGCTCCCTCAGCCTATAACAAGGGATTAGAAATTGCCGTCCTGATTGAGCACAACGTCCCCACCTACCTCAAAGGAGATGCTGGTAGGCTGCGGCAAATTCTGATGAACTTAATCAGCAATGCTATCAAGTTCACCAGTGTGGGCGAAGTATTAGTGCAAGCCGAATTGCGTATGTTTTCCTCTACTACAGCCACTATCCATTTTGCGATTACAGATACAGGTCTTGGCATTAGTCCTGAAGACCAACGCAAACTCTTTATGCCATTTACCCAAGTGGATGCTTCTACGACTCGCAAATATGGTGGTACTGGTTTGGGATTAGCTATCTGTAAACAACTGGTAACTTTGATGGGTGGAGTGATTGGGATAGAAAGCCAGATGGGGAAAGGATCTAAGTTTTGGTTTGAGGTGCTTTTCTTGAAGCAAGTTGAGCCTGTTTTGCTAAAATGCGAACGCGGACTTTTGAGCGATCGCCGCTTGTTAGTCGTGGATAATAACACTACTAATTACAAAATTATCTCCCATCAAGCGACTCATTGGGGAATGCAGGTAGATTACGCTGACAGTGTTGCTGCTGCCCTCAAAGCTATTCAGGAAACTGGTAAGCAGGGAAAATCCTATGATGTCGCCTTGGTTGATATGCAAATACCCCAAACAAATGGCGTGACAATAGGCGAACAAATTAAAGCCAATTCCGCAATTGCTGAGATACCTTTAATTATGCTCACCTCTACTAATCAACGGCATGAAGTGCAGCAGGCGCTCAAAATCGGATTTGTTGCTTATTTGGTCAAACCCATTAAGCCATCACGACTCCTCGATACGATCATAACTATTTTAGAAACTCAGCCGGAATCAGAACAAGGGGCTAGAGACTGGAGGTTAGAGGGTACTGAAGAAATCCAAAGTAGAGAAACTTCAGCCATTCTTACTTCCCTTTCCCCTAACCCCTCTACTAAATTAAAGTTAAGAATTCTCCTAGCAGAAGATAATTTTGTGAATCAGAAAGTAGCCTTGAAGCAACTCCAGAGTTTGGGCTACAAAGCCGATGTCGTTGCTAATGGAAAGGAAGTTTTGCAGCTATTAAAAAAAATTCCTTACGATTTGATTCTAATGGATTGCCAAATGCCAATTCTCGACGGTTTTGAAACCACAAAAGAAATTCATCGTTGGCAAGTGGATGCCTTTGTCCTGCGTCGTCGTCCTGTGGTGATTGCGATGACGGCTAATGCGATGAAAGAAGACGAACAAATGTGTCTCAATGCCGGAATGGACGACTATCTGAGTAAGCCAGTCTTTAAAGAAAAATTGGCTGCGACTCTAGAGTATTGGACAGGCGTGATCCTTTCAAAACAAGAGGCAGTTGTGTATGAACAGACAGTTTCCACTGACCTATTAATTGATTGGGAACACTTGCATCGGATATCGGGAAATGATGGAGAATTTGAATTAAATCTATTGCAAATATGCGTTGAAGATATGAAACCCCGTTTAGAGAGAATTAAAACAGCGATCGCATCTCATGACTTTGGGCAAATTACGCGAGAAACTCATCATTTTAAAGGTGCTAGTGGCAACATTGGAGCCACAGCTATGTACCTAGCAGCTGACAAATTAGAACAATTGGCTTACCGTCAAGAGCGTAGAGGTACTATCAACTTAGTTTCCGAATTAGAAGAATTTGTCAACCGCATTGAAGACTTTTTAATCAGAAACAAAGCAATAAATCAGACCTTATTACCAATCAAAAATCATGGGGCATAAACCCGTAACGAAGACGACTTATAGATACTGTGAATCTCACCCTTTAAACCCTGGTTTGGCGTTGCTTTCCCGCCCTGCAATCAATTGCAAACTCAAAAATCTTCTTTAATATTCTCCATATTTAAAAATACTTGCTCTATACCTAGTGGGGTCAAGCCCTAACAGTTGCTTCCTTTACCCCTTACCGAATTTTAGATTTTAAATTTCGGAAAATGGAATTGTTGGGCGTTGCCTAAGAAGAGAAGATTCTTGCGTTCCATTATTTAAAAAGGTCTAAAGCCCCCGAATTTATACTCGCTCCGCGTGGTTCTTGCTACGTGGAATAAATCTAAAATCTAAAATCTGAAATTAAATGACAGAGCAAGTGACTTAATTGCTCTTTTCAATCTAAAATCTAAAATCTAAAATCTAAAATCTAAAATTGTGTGACCCTTTTCCCTTTCCGCCTCTTTGGTAATAAATTAGACTTTACAAACATCCTCTTAGACGACAAGTTTACTGATATAGTAGCTGATACCCGTCGCTACTTGGCGATTTCTGATTATTCCAGAGGTATTATTTATGAAACGCTTAATTTACATTATCCCCGTTACTGCAATTGGCTTACTGACATTGGTAGGATGCAACAGCGCTCAAGAATCTGCTACCCAGACTCCTGCTACCACACAAACTACTGCGGCAACAACGGTATCCAAAACTGCTGGTGCTACGCAGGGAGGTTTTGATACTTTGGTCAGTGTAGTTTCAAATACAAAAACTGCGGTGTCAGCCGGAAAGTTTGACAAAGCTCAACAGGAATTTGATAAGTTTGAAAACTCTTGGTCTAAGGTTGAGGATGGTGTCAAAACTAAATCTTCAAAAACCTATAATGTAATCGAAGATGCTGCCACCCAGGTGAAAGGTGCGCTGAAAGCAAAAGATAAAGCGAAAGCTCTTAAGGGCTTACAAACACTTAGCACAAATATTGCCACTGTTTCTAAAGGTTAATTAACATATCAGTAGGAGTCAAAAGACAGTAAAAAAACAAGCTTTAAATCTGACTTTGAGATAAATAGTTTTGTACCTCATCAAGTTGCAAACTGCTATAGTTCCACTGGAGAATTTGGATAATGCGTTCATTTCGCAAGTACCATCGAACTCTAGCGATTATTTTGGCTTTACCGCTTGCTGTAACATTGTTAACTGGTATTGCAGCTACGTTGGTAGGTGAGTGGTCAGCTAACCTTGGAGTTCCGCGTAGTCTATTGCTTTCGATTCATCGTGGTGAAATCTTCGGTTTAGAGGGAATCTACCCGATTTTGAACGGACTAGGACTATTGGCGTTGTTGGTTACTGGATTAAGTATGACTAGTTTGTTTGGCAGGAAAAGGCCAAAATCCGAGAAAGATTAGAAAAGACATAACTTCACCTATTTCCGCAATTCCTCTCAGCGCTTCTCTTCGAGTAATCGGGAGCCTCCTTGGGGAAATAGGTGATTTTTTTGCTTAGATTCCCAGAACGCGACTTGACTTACTTGACTTAGGGTAAAACTCTAAAGAGACAGAGGGAAGGTTAGCCAATAGCTAATTACTCGCTAACAATAGCTCATAAATACTAACAAATGCTAATATAGTGGTATGACTTATGTACCACTACGAGAGGCAGTTAAAAAACTTGGACTGCACCCAAACACATTAAGGAAGTACGCAGACAATGGGAAAATCCAAAGCATCAAAAACGAAGCAGGGCAAAGACTCTTTGATGTCGAGTCCTATCTTCGCGCAAAGTCTGCCACCGGGGAGTATCCCCGTGGCGAGCTTTGCGGTGCAGATAGAGCTTCCCTTATTTGCTACTGCCGAGTCAGTTCAACCAAGCAGCGAGACGACCTTGGTAGACAAATTGCTTATATGCAATCACTCTACCCAGATGCCGAAATCATCAAAGACATCGGCAGTGGAATCAACTTCAAACGGAAAGGACTGCAAACCTTACTGGACAGACTTATGCAAGGAGATAAGCTCACGCTTATTATTGCCTGTCGTGACCGACTCGCAAGATTTGGATTTGAACTTATTCAGTACATGGTCGAGCAAAACGGTGGACAAATCGTGGTTCAAGGGCAAACTGTACATTGCCCCGAATCAGAGCTTACCTCGGATCTTCTCTCCATCCTCCACGTCTTCTCTTGTCGGATGCACGGACTCAGAAAGTACAGTAAAAAAATCAAGGAAGATCCGGATCTTCCTCACCGCATCGCAAAGACAGACCCTTAAGCAATGGTTTGGTGTGTCTAGATTCGTCTACAACACCACCGTCAAATTACTGCAAGATTCCAGCATTAAAGCTAACTGGAAAGCGATTAAAACTGACATACTGAACGGGTTACCAGAGTGGAGTAAATCAGTCCCTTATCAAATTAAGTCAATCGCTATCAAAGATGCTTGCAAAGCTGTTAGTAACGCTAAGAAAAAGTTTAAAAATGGTGGAGGCATTAGCAAGGTTAGATTTAGGTCAAGAAAAGACCCTGTGCAATCTTGCTACATTCCCAAATCTGCGGTAAAAGACTTAGGAATTTACCACACTATATTAGGTGAGGCAACTTTCAAAGAAACTTTGCCACAAAGCTTTGGTGACTGTCGTTTAGTATTTGCTTATCGTGACTACTATTTGACGGTTCCAGAGAACGTGCCGCAACAAAAGTCTGATAACCAAGGACATGTTGTGGCACTTGACCCCGGCATCAGGACGTTTATCACATTCTTTTCTGAATCTAGTTTTGGTGAAATCGGAACAGATGCTAGCTTACAAATTCAGAAGCTATGCTTCCGTTTAGATAAGTTGATTTCTAAGCTAACTAAAGCTAAATGCAAACAGAAAAGAAGAATGAAACTTGCAGCAAGTTCACTACGAGGTAAAATCAAAAATCTTGTAGACGAACTACACAAGAAAACCGCTCGGTTTTTGGTTGATAACTTTGACATTATTTTGCTACCAACTTTTGAAACATCGCAGATGTCTAGAAAGGCAAAGCGGCGAATTAGGTCAAAATCAGTACGCCAGATGTTGACACTCTCTCATTATCGTTTTAAGCAGTTCCTTAAACACAAAGCTTTTGAAACTGGCATTGTAGTGATGGATGTTAACGAGGCATATACATCAAAAACAGTTAGCTGGACTGGCGAAATAATCCACAAACTTGGTGGTGCTAAATTTGTCAAGTCTCCATCTGATGGGCGGGTGATGCCGAGGGATCTAAATGGTGCGCGAGGTATTTTCCTTCGTGCATTGGTTGATACGCCCTCTCTCAAGGAGTGTATTTGTTAATGAATGTTAGCAAAAAGGTATCGGAAAAAGTACTTTCATGCGTCATAGTGTACATGATCTCTGGCTACTTACAGGAGAATTATCAAATAAAGCAGGTATAAAGCCTGTTTTGGAGACTTAGGTTGTGTATTCCACCAAATTTAAATCCGCTGAAATTTGTACAGACATAACTTTTTCAATTGTTTGACAAGCTCCTGTCACATCAAGCTCTTAACTTAAAAAATATTAGTTTTGGCAAAATAATTATACGTGACAAAAACCCGAAAAATATTAACAAATTCTTGATTTTTACCTTTTAAAGTCAAGCTACAAACCGATTGCAGTCAAAATTTTAGTCTGAAACTCTCTTCTCTACGAGACGCGCAAAGAACAATTTTCGATTGTTAATTCCCTCTAAACCAACAAATATTTCTGAAGGTTCAAATAAATAACTATGAATAATCTATCTAGCCGGTCTCTAGAAGGAAGTAATAAAAATGAAAAACCTTTATATACTGCTGATACAGTGCGTACTTATCTGAGCGAGATTGGACGTATACCTTTATTAACTCATGAGCAAGAGATTAATTTCGCCAAGCAAATTCAACAAATGATGGCTTTAGTTGCTGCGAAAGAAAAATTAGCTGTTCAATTAAAACGTCAACCGACACAACAAGAGTGGATTGAAAATATAAATATCGCTGAAAACTCTCTGCTGCAACAGCTAGATCAGGGATATCAAGCCAAGCAGAAAATGATTCAAGCTAACCTGCGACTTGTGGTGTCTATTGCTAAGAAATATCAAAGACATAACCTAGATTTTCTCGACTTAATTCAAGAAGGAAGTTTAGGTTTAGAGCGAGGAGTTGAGAAATTTGACCCTACTAAAGGGTACAAGTTTTCAACTTATGGCTATTGGTGGATTCGTCAGGCAATTACACGAGCGATCGCCGAAAAAGGACGTATTATCCGCTTGCCTATTCATGTTACAGAAAAACTGAACAAAATCAAGCGTATTCAACGTGAACTAACTCAAACATTAGGCCGTACTCCTACCGCAGTTGATATCGCCGAAGAACTATCTTTAGATCCCAAACAAATTCGAGATTATTTACTCTTAGCACGTCAACCTGTCTCTCTAGAATTGCGAGTTGGCTCAGAAAAAGATACAGAATTACAAGATATGTTGGAGGATGATGGACTCTCCCCAGAATTATACGCTGACCAAAAGTTTCTCCAACAAAATATTCAAGATTTATTGTTAAAATTAACTCCTCAGCAACGAGAAATATTAACTTTACGTTTTGGCTTAACAGATGGAAATGAACTTTCTTTAGTGGAGATTGGTCAACGTCTGGGTATTAGTCGAGAACGAGTGCGACAGGTAGAGCAACAAGCTTTGGGTATTCTCCGAAGACATAAGGATAAGATACACAGCTATCTAGCTAGTTAATTATGATGAGCGTAGGCTAGCAAAAACCGTAGGCTATCGCAACCTACAAAAACACAGATGGTGATGGTGAAGTGACGCTGTTCTGCTGTTGCAATGAAGGAAGCGATCGCTTCACACGCCACAGCCACGGTTAACATCAGCAGGTTTCGTGCTAGCGGATAATTAGTTATAAAATTGGCGTGAGAAGCAAATATCGATATAACAATTAAGGGACAAACGCCAACACCCCCACAGGAGAACCAGAACCACCACGCAACCTAAGAACTGCGATCGCTAAAGTAGTACCTTTAGGTGGCAGTTGATCCAAATTTGTCAGATTCTCCAACACAATGCGCGGTTTTTCCAACACCAAGCGGTTAATTGCAAAGCTGTTATCCTGTCCAGGGTCTACGCCATGCGTATCAATTCCTACCCCTGCTATTTGCCGTTCATTCAGTAATAATTGAGCCGCATCCCTGCCAAACCCAGGAAAGTGAGCAATTCCTTGAGCATCATGATTGAGGAATGCAGTTTTATCCAACCACTTTTTTTCCCAACCAGTATTTAGTATAACTACGCAGCCAGCAGAAATTTCACCGTATTGTTCTTCCCAAGCCAGAACATCAGCAATAGTCAGGGCATAATCAGGATTAACGGCTGTGGCTTGGCAAATATTTATGACCACCGCAGGTACAACCAAAGACTGGGCTGGGTATTGGTCAATTCCCACAGCATAACTATGAAAACTGTTAGGGGCGTTGATATGCGTAGCGCTATGTTCCCCCAAGGAGAAACGCCGCAGGTAATAACCATCATTATTTAGTTCAGCCACAGTTTCAAATTCTACTGTGGGGTCGCCAGACCATTGGGGAATATCTATGTCAATTACATGACTTAGGTGGATAACGCGTGTGTAGGTGATACTATTTTGACTTTGGGGTTGTATCATCCCAGCCTTCTATTTTATTTATACTCAGGGATTTTTTTCAAAGGTGCGATGCCTGGGTTAGGCTACGCCGAAGCAAACATAGTACTACCATTACAACCTTTTTTAATCGATTGAACTGGAACATTTCTATTCCTAATTCCCTATACTAGTACAACACGGCGGAAATTCAGCTACCATCTCAATTAACCAGACTAACAAGTTGCTCACAGCAACTTGTTGAAGGTAGGTAAACTGACGCAACAGTGTACTAGGAGAAATAATCCCCCCAATTCCTGTAAATTCTAGGTTGTTGGGGGGTCAAATGTTGCAGCAAAAATTGAATTAATATCAGTTAACAACTAATAGATTAATTTTTAATTAACTTTAGGTCAAGATTGCCTAATTTCTACGATCAAGATTCCTGCTTGAGTGGAATCACGATCACAAACTCAGCACCTTCTCCTGGCGCTGAAATACACTGGATTTTCCCATCGTGTTTTTTTACAACAATTTGGTAGCTAATTGATAACCCCATGCCAGTGCCTTTACCCACAGGTTTTGTAGTGAAGAAGGGGTCAAATAGGCGTTTGCAAACTTCCTCAGTCATGCCTAGTCCATTGTCGGCAATGCTAATGATTACACGGTCTTCTTCGATGAGGGTGCGAATCCGAATCTGGGGAAAAGTCATTTTTCTCCGAAGTTCTGAGCGGAGGCTTCCTCCGCTCAGACTTCTCTCTTGGTCATTTGTCCTTTGTTCAGTCTTGTTTACTAATGACATAGGCGCTTCCGGCAGCGTATGACTAATGACATAGGCGCTTGGCCTTCCGGCAGGGTATGACTCTTCTAAAACATCGATCGCATTTGCCAACAGATTCATAAACACCTGATTCATCTGTCCAGCGTGACACACGACCGGTGGCAGGTTGCCGTAGTCTCGGATTACTTGGATTTCGGGATGTCCTGGTTTGGCTTTCAAACGATTTTGCAACAGCAGCAAGGTGCTCTCCATACCTTCATGAATATCTACTGGCTTCATACCGTCTTCATCAAGGCGAGAAAAATTACGTAAAGATAGGACAATCTGCCGAATGCGTTCGGCTCCCATGTTCATAGAATCGAGGATTTTCGGCAAATCGTGCTTGATAAAGTCTAAATCAATGGTGTAGATTTGTTGGTGAATCTCTGGTGTTGGTGGGCAGTAGTTCTGTTGATAAAGTTCTACTAAGTGCAGTAAATCCTTAGTATATTCACGGGCATGGCTAATATTGCCGTAGATGAAATTGATGGGATTATTGATTTCGTGGGCAATACCTGCAACCAATTGTCCTAAACTGGACATTTTTTCAGTTTGAATCAGTTGCGCTTGGGTTTGTTGAAGTTCTAGCAATGCCGCTTCTAGTTGCTGGGCTTTGTCTTGGGCAGTTTGGGCAGTAATGCGACTTTGGGTGTAAAGTTTAGCTTGGTCAATGGCGATCGCTAGTTGAACTGTAACTGCTTGTAATAATTCTACTTCGTTGTCCAGCCAAGGGCGGAAGCCACTACAATCACCACAGCTAAATGTGCCAATTTCCCCAGATTGGGTGTGTACGGGCAGCGACATAAAGGCAGTGAAACCAAAATCTTGCAAAAACTGCCGTGCAGTGGGATGATCGCCCATAGTCTCAGCATCATCAATGCGGATGATTTCTCTATTTAAGGTTTTGGCTGCGATTAGTTCGATTTCTGCATTAGTTCCTTCTCGGTCATTAAGCAGACAGGGTAAAAAAGAACTTTTCGCTTCATATACTCTCTCCCAGTAGGGTACATCAACGTCTTGTCGATACCAAAAGAAGGCGCAGCGATCGATTTTGAATAAGTTGCCAATCTCCTGCACTGCGGTTTCCACAATGTGATTGAGATCCAAAGAAGCCCGAATTTGGCTAGAAAGACGATTGATTAGTGCTTCTCGCTGGGCGCTTTCTCTGAGTGCAATTTCTGCTTGTTTGCGCTCAGTGGTGTCATGGCAAATACCAACGAAGTTTAAAACATTACCATTGGTGTCTCTAATAGCAGATGAGTTGCTTGTATGCCATCGCCAACTACCATTTTTGTGTTTTATTCGATATTCAATTGGCAGAAGTTTTTCGCCTGTTGTCAAAAGTCTTTGAAAATAATCGGCACAGATAGGCACATCGTCAGGATGTACAAAGGGAACAAAAGATTTACCTTCAACCTCTGCAACCTCATGCCCAAAAATTTCAGTCCAGTTAGGAGAAACGTAGGAAAATATCCCTTCAAGTGTCAGCGCAAAAATAATGTTATTGGCGTTTTCAACAATGCTGCGAAACTTGGCATCGCTTTCTATGAATGCTGCTTGGATGTCGCGGACAAGAACTATAATTTGCTGGTCTGGCAATGGTAATAATCTAGCTTCAAAATTATTGTTCCCTTCTGGTAGCGGTAAGGTATATTCAAAACTGACTTCATATTGAGTTTCAAGTACTTGAGTTATTGCTTGGTGGAAGCGATCGCCTACAGCAATCGGTAGGCATTCTTGCAAACTCTTGCCCTGACAATCTCCTGGTGGAATAGACAGATTCTCTATTTTTCCTGGCTTGTAATCCAGAATAGTTCCATCAGCATCGAGACGAAAGTATAAATCAGGAAGCACTTGCAAAATCGCTGCAAATTCTGATGTTTTTTGGTGTAACTGTGCTTCAACTGCTTGGCGTTTTGCAGTTTCAGCTTGCAGTTGCGCCAGTATTTTTTGGAATTCTGCCACCTGGGCTTTCTCTGTAATATTACGTAGGCGATATGAGGGATTTGTAGATGCGGAGCAGCTTTCTGTCAGGATAGGTCGGCTTCCTACTATTGTCATTTCTGTTATGTCTACACAATAACCGATGTAACCGACAAAGCTGCCATCTGCTGCAAATCGTGGTGCGGCTGTATCTAAAATCCAGCGATATTCGCCATCAGCCCGACGCAGGCGATATTCCCTCCAGAACGAATCACGCGCCGCAAATGCTGCTAAGTAGATATCTTCACATCGCTGTCTATCTTCTGGATGGACGCTGCAAGTCCAGATATTGCCTATCTCATCTTCTCGCGCAGATGCAGATGCGCCTGTTATTAGATATGTTCCAATAAATTCCAGCCAATTTGAATTGAAGTAACAGTAAAGTGCATTGCATCCAGCTATCCAAATCATCAAAGGAGCAGTATCCACCTGGTGGCAAAATACTTTTTCATCCTGTTGTATTTCTTCCTCTTCAACTATGATTTGGCTAATGTAGCTCTGCACCTTTTTAGAAAACACTTTTGCCTGCCTGCTCTGCCTAAATTATTAAGGTAATAGTCGGAAAAGAGGATTTGTTAATAAATAGATATCATCTTGCTCACAACCTATTATTTATTTTAATCCTTTATTGATTTTTATCTTTGCAATAATTCCTGTTTTACTGTAAATAAATTAAAAAAATGCTGAAGTTCTCATTAAGATTAGCCTCAGCATTTTTGGTGAGATTTAAACTATCGATGTGTTAAGGAAGTTTTTTTTTGTTTGTTCTTAAAATACTGATAAATTCATCTTAGCTATGTAATTGCATTGCTCAAAAACCTGATTTAGCTTCATCAAAACTATATGATTCTCTGTGAGCCACTGACGTCTTCATAATAAATTCACAATACTAAAGAATTTCATCCAAAATAAATATTGATTTTTTATCAAGAAGAATTCAGGATGAATTAGAGTCTGGATCAGACAATGCAAGGATTTTGGATTTTAGATTTTAGATTGAAGAAAAGAGCAATCAAGTCAGGGGCAAGTCATTTAATTTTAGATTTTGCGGAAAGTTGCGTGGGCGGCTCTGCCGCGCCACTTCCTATAACGGGGGGAACCCCCGCAACGGAGTGGCTTGACTTGAGCAAACTTTCCAAGACGGATTAAAGAATTTTCTCTTCTTAGGCAACGCTCAACAATTCCATTTTCCAAAATTTAAAATCTAAAATTCGATGATCGATGTAGCTTGCTTAAAATCAGGGGTATAAAAGCGTTTAATACTCACATTTATACTAAGCATCATTTAGTGATTATGTGGTATAAAAGCCCACTTTCTTCATTTATAATCCGGGATTATGACAAATGTATTCTTTTTTAATTTTCCAATTCAAACCCGATTTTTCAAAATTGTCTTGACCGTTTAAAATGCCTTATACCAAAATCGCAAATTAAATGATAGAAATGCTAAATGTGATATCAACACGTTGCAACAATGGCTAGCAATCGCGTTTTATATGTTATAAAGCTCACAGCAATTCATGTTAGGCGGAAACTACTCTATGGAACCAGATAAACTAGGCCGTTTTAAGGAGTACGGCGAATTCATCCTCCGAAAGATAGATTCTGTGCCCCACTACCCTTCCAAACAAGAAGATTGGGTTCCAGCTAGTCTTGACGACTGTCTCCTTCGTCTGCGGTCAGCTGCCCAGAAAACTGTAGACCTTGCAACTTCGACTGTCAAAATTGGTGTGATGGGGGAATTCAGCAGTGGGAAAACCTTACTTTTAGGCAGTCTCATTGGATATGCAGATGCTTTGCCAGTCAGTGAAAATCCGACTACAGGTAATGTTACTGCCATACATATTATACCACAAGATGAATTTACAACCACTCAATTAAGTAATTTTACTGTAGAGTATCTTTCTCATAAAGGAGTACATGAGTGTCTACGCTTCATGCTAGGGGAAGCCAATAAGCGGACAACAGCAGCCGGGCTTCCTCCTATACCTGTATCGAAACTCAACTCTGGGAAGGATATTATAAGCTGGTGTGAAGAAGCATGGAATAGTAGTAACAATTTGGAGCTACGTTATTTACTCCGGGAGTTGGTATTATTCCTGCGGGCTTATCACGCCTATGGGGAAGTTATGTGTGGTGTCCGCTACCAGATTGATGCTACCACTGCCCGCGAGGGGCTACAGCTAGTCGAACAGCCAATGGCAATCCAAACTCTGAAATTTGAGGATCTACCTCCAGCACACATCCAATTACCAAGTCCACCTCAGAGGCTGCCAACAAAGTTATTGCAAAACAGTTTCCCACTCATCCGCCGTGTAGATATCGATGTAAAAATATCACGGGAAATTTGGGATTTTGCAGACGCAGCTAAATTTATTCTCATCGACTTTCCAGGATTGGGGGCTGCTAATTCCGGGGCTAGGGATACGTTTTTGTCACTGCGGGAATTGGCAGAAGTACAGACAATTTTGGTATTGCTAAATGGTAAATCTCCTGGTAGCGATCGCGCCAATAAAATCTTTACGATGATGCAGCAGCAGCGACCGGGACAAGACCTGAAAGATTTAATTCTCGTCGGTGTGGGTCGCTTCGATCAACTACCCCTAGATAGCGAGGGTGGCGAAAGAGAACTTGACCAACTGATTGAAGATAGCCCAGATTTGCAGGAAGAAACCGTTTTCCAAAAACTCAAAGTTCTGCAAACTACCATTGATGGTGCAGAAGCGTTTACAACCCAAAAAGACCGCATCGTTTTACTGTCACCACTGTTGGGACTGGCCGAATTAGCAAAACGTTCTAGTACAGTCAAAGCAGGCTCACCAGAGTTTTTGGCTAACTTAGATTATCCTGATTACCTAGATCGGTCTAAACGGCTACAAGAGAAATGGGAGCTATTAAGTGAACAGCTACTAGAATCTGACGCTCGTAGCTATTTGGGCAGACAGCTAGGTTACTTTAGTCAAGATGGGGGACTTAGTAAGCTGCGGGAATTGATTCAAACCCACGTAGCTACTCATGGTCTAAAGCAATTGTATGAAGATACTAAAAGAGCTGCTGATGTGGTGAGTCAGCAACAAGATCACTTGAAAGACATCATAGATGAAATTCACGAGCAAGGTATCCCCACAGGCGATAGTCCCGCTTTTATGGAATTGCGCTTTGTGGTCGAAAGCTTGGATAAAATCTATAGGAATTTTCAAAAAGATTTAGGGAAAGAACCACTCAAAGACCGACGCGGTGTTGTCGTCAGCGATGTAGTAAAAGACGAACTCACTTTTAGAATCCTCAATTGGAACCAGTGGACTTTACTCTTCAACAAAGCGAACAATGGAGCGATCGCTCTGGCAGAATCTAAAGGTGCAGCCGGGAAATTATTTGATCGAGGAAACCGTGTCAATAGTTCCCTTCCGACTAAGAGCGATGATTTTTATCCAGTATTTGAGAAAACCGTTAAAGAAGTAGAAGATTTTGCCCGCGATCGCATCCATCAAGCAGTGGTAGATTTGTTGAATCAATTGTCAATTTTTGTAGCCCTAGAACGCGAACAATTGCAGGCATTTTTCCACCCAGAGATGGAACAAGAAATCGAAGAAAAATTTGGTTTTGAAGATGCTGATCTCTTTTACAAATTATTACTAGGATGCGACCCTAACGAATGGAAAGAAGCAATCATCTCCGAAATTACTAGTAAAGACAAAACCGTTGCACCCGAAATCATCTTCCCTTTAGCGCGTCAAGACGAGAAACACAACGTTGGTCAAATCTTTGACTGGGCACCAGAGAAAAGCCAAGCTTTACCCAGATCGAGCAACCACCAACTTTTTGTACTGCGACTCCGAGATGAAATTACTGCTAGCGCCAGTCTTCATCTTGTGCAGTATGTTAGCGAAGTTAATCAGCGAATTAATTCCGAACTAGAAGGTATTTTGGATCAAGTTATTCCTAGTTTGCAAAACCTTTCAAAGAAAGAAACTTTGCTAAGATATTTGGCGGCTGGAGAATTGCCATCTGAGATACCAATTCCTACTTGGTTGCAGATTCTTTCAGAAATTTCGGCTGTTTCTTACTCAGATGATTTTATCTGAGCTAACTCAGAAAATGACTGATTGCGATCGGGTACGGATATGAGGATGTATTTGTGAGACGTGATGCGATTTTTTATACAATTTTCAAGCGTGTCCCAGGATTGTTTTTCGAGTTAGTAGAACAACCACCAGCAGAAGCTAGTAGCTATCGCTTTGAATCAGTTGAAGTTAAAGAACCAACATTTCGGATTGATGGGGTATTTTTACCTCCACCTGATGCAACATCTCAGATGATCTTTTTTGCTGAGGTACAATTCCAAAAAGCGGAAAGTGCGGTCTTGGGGTCTCCCCAAGTAGAGCAACTTTCCAAGACAGATGAGTTATTGTACCATCGGTTTTTCTCAGAATCCATGCTGTATATGTATCGTAACCCGTCGCTTTACGATGACTGGTACGGAGTAATTATTTTACAGTCTCGCAGCTTGGAACCGGAAAAAACCACTATTCACAGATCATTACTGAACAGTTCCCAAGTACAACGAATTTATTTAGATGAGTTAGGTAGTCCTGATGAGCAAAAAGTAGGTATCAGTTTGATGCAGTTGACTATTGCCTCAGAGACTCAAATGGTGCAAGAAGCGAAACGTTTAATTGAGCGGGTGCAACAAGAACAGATAACTGTCTTAGCTAAGGAGGAGATAATAGATGTAATCACAACGATTGCAGTTTATAAATTTGCCAACTTAAGTCGTGAAGAGGTAGAGGCTATGTTAGGAGTTAAGTTAGAAGAAACTCGAGTTTATCAAGAAGCTAAACAAGAGGGGATGGAACTAGGATTAGAACTAGGAATCCAACGAGGACGAGAACAAGCAAAACTTGAACTTGTACCTCAGTTCTTAGCCCTTGGTATGTCGATGGAAGAGGTTGCCCAATTACTTAATTTAACTATCGAACAAGTAAGGCTTGCAGCTAAGTAATCAAAACAATTACTGGTTATAAATTTGCCAACTTAAGTCGTGAAGAGGTAGAGGCGATGTTTGAAATTAATTTACAAGAAACTAGGGTTTATCGAGAAGCTAAAGAAGAAGGACGACAAGAAGGACTAAAACAAGCACTAGAAGAAATACGAGAAAAAGGACGAGAACAAGGAATACAACAAGGACGAGAACAAGCAAAACTTGAACTTATACCTCGGTTCTTAGCTTATGGTATCTCGATAGAAGAAGTTGCCCAGTTACTGAATTTAACTATCGAAAAAGTTGAACAAGTAAGACTTGCAACTGAGCAAGAATCTTCGACATCAACTTAGTAACTGCCCTAATTTTCATAGCGATGCCTAGTTTGGGTTACGCCTACGTCCTTTCTATATAAAAGCGTAGCCCAACGTAGATATCGCGCCAAATAAAAAAGCCAGTGCTAAAGAGAATCAGTGATACAAGACCAACGATTAAAAGTCTTTACCACAAGTAAGTAGAGCGGTGTGAATAATTCAAGGTTTGTAGTGAGGGCTTCAGCCATCATTTGAGGACTAAAGTCCTCACTACGAACTAATCTCAAGATTTTTTACATTACTTAATCTAGTTTGATTTATTCTCACGGACTTACTTATCCTCTAAATTTGTCATTTTATGATACAACACCACAGTTTTTAGTCGGCTATAAAACAAACAACAGAAAGTGATACTATAATGAACCCTTTTCAAGTCACCAAATATAGTGATCAAGAACCAAGCGAGAAACAACAAAAAAGATTTCCAGGGTGGTTTGCTTTAGATTTTGGTACGTCGAATTCGACAGTCACACTTTTCGATCCAATTGAAGTACCGATCGCAGAAATTTTACCCAAAGAACAAGAAATACGCTTACGCGATCGCTTATCACAATGGCTAAGTTCTCCCGCCTCAGTGGCTTTACCAGATGTCAGCAATGATGATTGGGAAAAGTTTATCGCAGAAATTAGCAAAAACCTGGAAATAGAACCCAGCCGATTGAGTGAAGTCTTTGAAAGTGACAATAAAGAGCGATTTTTGGAAGCAATTCGCCAAATTGAGCTTTCTTTAGGAAACAGCGAGAGGTTCCGCCGTGCTGTCAGCAAAAAACTTTACCAAATCTATCATGAGGTGTTCCGTGTTCCTACCCTAGAGTCGCAAAATCTGATCCCAGTTGTGCTGGATATCGATCGCCGCGATACGGAAATTCCTAGCGAGTCGGAAATTTCGCAGTTAGGAGACTTAAAACTGCGGATGGGTAGGGAAGCTAGAGATAACAGAAAAAAAGCGATCGCTCAAGGTACAAGCAGTTCTTTAAAGGAAATTATCAGCAGGTTTCATCATTCACCCAAACGCTATTTTGGTCAGGAGCGATCGTTTTCAGTTATTTTGGATGGTGAAGAAGAAACAATTACCGCAAATCAACTGATTCAATCTGCTTGGGCGCATTTAATCGAGTTAACTGAAGATTATCGCCAACGCGCACGACGCAGATTTTCAGAAGGAAATTTTTTGACAGCAGTTGTCACTTACCCAACTGTCGCCCCACCGGTTGTTCGCAAGGAAGTTAGGGAACTGGTTGAACAGTTGGGGATCGATGATGTGCAAACTGCTTATGATGAAGCCGTTTCCGTGGCGATATTCTTTTTATGGCGAGAATTTGGCGGTAATCTCAACATTGGTATTGAGTCATTCAAAACCCGTTGTCATCAAGCAGGAAACAAATGGTCACAAAATGTCCTCGTCTTGGACATTGGTGGGGGAACCACAGACTTAGCTTTAATTGAACTCACCTTAGAAGATAAAACCCCTACCTTTACCGACTATGAAGACCGAGGTTTAGGAGGACGTTACTATAAACTCACCCCCAAACTATTAGGTTCATCTGGTCATTTGCAATTAGGTGGTGAGTTAATTACACTGCGAATTTTTAGATTATTAAAAGTTGCGATCGCAGACTTTTTGTTGACAGCAGTAACAACAGGTGATATTGAAAACGAAAAGCTAGAAGATTTAATTAACTCTGAGTTAAACGAGCGGTTCTTAGAACAAGGAAAATTCAAAAGTGGCAGTCTTTTAAAATGTCTGGACAAAGAGAATCCCGAAGGTGATATCGCTTACAAAGATGCGCTTGATACTGCCGAGAAAGTATTGCCTACCCGTTGGCAACAAGCACCCCAACGCCTGCAATCTTTTTATATTCTCTGGGATCATGCAGAAGCAGCTAAACTGAAACTGGGACAAAAGCCACCAACAGATAATTCTCTATTAACCTTCACACTTTCTGAGCAGCAAATTTCCGAACTGCTCACCCAAAGCGCCGTTAAATTGCAAGTCAATGATCCAAATAGCATCTGCGTTACCCTAGATAACCAGCAATTTGAACGAGCCGCCGCTTCCGGTATTAAAGAAGCGATTGGTATTGCCAAAGGATTAATGGAAAGTCGTTTGCGTCCCGATGATCTCACCAAAGATTTTTGGAATTCCCAAAAAGTTGATTGGTTAATTTTGTCTGGTAAAACTTGTAATCTCGATATAGTGCAGCGCCAAATCTACCAGGAATTTAGTAAGTCTCCATATTTTGTCTGGAATCCAGAACGAATTACCTTTGTGCTGGAATTTACTAAGCTAGCCACCTCCGCCGGTGCTTGCTATGCCGAGAAACTGCGAAGATTGAGATTCGATCCAGAAGAGTCTAAAAGCTTGCTGCGTAAGGGAGCCAACCAGCTAGAAATTGATGTCAAAAACCTATTTTATTATTTGCCCTGCAACTTCAAACGCAAAACCCAAAGCAACGATTTGTTAACTATATTCAAAGCTGGACAAGAACTCTATCAACTCGCACCTTGGGAAACTGTCGCCAAAGTTCGTACTCAATGGCAAGGCATACAATTAACTAATATCATCTATCGTCAAGACTACGAGGATGGAGATTTACGACTTTGGGGTAGCTTTGACGGCAAAAACCTGATGAAGAAGCTAGGAATGGAAGAAGTAGAGTTTCTGAAAAAAATCAAAGTCCAGTTTGAGATTGACCAAACCCTGGAATTTAATGTGTTGCTTTGTCAGGGGAATCCCCATTATTTAATTGATATTCCTGGTATTGATTTGGGATCGGTAGTTTCAGAAACATCAGCGCTATTTACTGATGGTAAATTGAACTGGAATATTGCAGTGGAGCGCTTCAATAAAGACTTGAACGATGGTGATATTGCCGTCAATGTTATTGAGTCAGCAACTGTTGATCAACCAGATGCCTATCATCTTGTATTTGAAGTAGGAAATGATGGTAGTAGAAGGTTTCAAAAATTTCACTATTTGCGCGATGGGGTAACGCAACCAGGAAGCGGGTTAATTAGTAATCCTTTACCTCCCTTCCCGCAAACTGGCCAGCACACTTTCTATGTTTACCAAACAGATGCCGAAACCAACTGTAAAAAATGGATACGAATTGGCGCACTCAGCAAACCAGATGTAACTACCGATTACCCTTGCCAATATCGTGTAACTCTCGATGATCAAGGTATTCTGCGGATGCACGCTGGTGAAGTCCCTTACTGGACATCAAAAAGTCAGGAATGCCTAAAAGAAGAGGGATGCGTTTATGTTGCTGAATTAGAGTTGCAGCCCAACGAAGTTGATAAAGAACGCGATCCATTTTGTGGCATACATTAACTGGAGTGATCATAGCCTCACGCAAATGCATTAAACCTCTGCGTTCCTTTGCGCCAACTTTTGCGCTCCTGGAGCGTTTAAAAAATTAATGTTTTTAAACCCAAAGGAACGCAGAGTAAACGCATAGGGGCGCAGAGTTTTGCCAAATTGAATTCGCTACGAATTAATGATCACATACAGGTAATATTTGGAAGTGATATTCATGCAGCACTTGCATCAGCTATTAGAAATAAAAAACTCGGAATTAGCCCGGTTACTGCGGTTGAGCCTGTATGGACTAGAGGCTACCTTAAATCAGGCTCGCACAGAATTTCCGCTAGATCCAGGAGCTAAGGTATGCGATGATGTGCTGCAAGAACTTCATAGCCTGTTGCAACCTGCGCCCCCACAGCAAAATACTGGTTGGGAAGATGCGCCAGATGATTTAAAACTAAGTCAACTCCGGGAAGCTTTCGATTCTGACTCAGAACTTAGTTATTATCTGGGTAATTCCCAACTGCAAAGCCAAACAGATTCTGATTTATGGAATGAGATTCAACGCAAACTGCTGCGAGTTCCAGAGGATTTGGCTGCATCTTGGCGATCGCGCACCTTGGATATGGCTCAAGAAGTTGGTGCGATCGCAGATCATTCTAATACCTTTCAACTTCCGTTTATCCGCGATGAAATTATCTACCCCGGTCTTAGTGGTACTATTCAAACTCAGGGATTGAGCTTGTCTCAACAAGGACTTTTAAATTATAAAGTTACTCAAGATAATACATCAGATATATTAGCAGGATTCCTATATTTATATCTAAAATTGATTGAAATTGACCCGGATTTACATCATGCCTTAAAGAGCGTTTTTAGCTTCGATGTTATCTCTTTACACTCCAAACCAGAACAGCGCCATCAATATATTGATGCTTTAAGCGATCGCTTCCAACGCACCAAAAAAACTGAGGAAAATACTGATCCTCTATCAATTCTACGTGCCTGGATTGACATGGACGAAGCGATACATTCCCTAGTCTTTATACCACCGGCTGAACGCTATTCTTGGTGGGGAAAGCTACAACATGAATCACGACGCATCCTGAAAAAAGTCACTGATCAGGCAAATAATGCAGGTAATGAAGTGCGAATTCGCCAATTATCGGGACTTTATGCAGATATCTGTGCTTTATCTAAGGATGACTTACAACTAGACTGTGGTGGTATTCCTGGCGAAGTCTTAACTTGTCTTCGGGTATATGCGCGAATTAATCAGGAAGAATCTCCAGGTCGTGTAATATTTCGCTCATCACGGTAGGGTAATTGCGGATTTTTCGCAAGTTTTCTAATTCTTGAGATTATCAGGCAAGGCAGACAATTTTGCTAATCCCCGCCTTGCCTCATAATCTAATGAAGGTAAAAACGTTTAAATCTAGAGGATGCCCCAGAAGTGTAAAATCCCTTGACCAGAAAAGGCTTCAAGTAGAACGACAGATAAAAAACCAATCATTGCAAAACGACCGTTCCAGTTTTCGCTCTGAGGAGTGAAGCCCCAGCGCAAAGCATTAGGATCTTCTGGAACCGAAAGCGTAGTCTTCTTGACGTCTGCCATAAATAATACTCCGAGCTTTTATGTTGTAACAGTTATAACTGCCTGTAAAGTAATGTAACAGACTTTTACAAAAATGCAACACTTAATTGGAGCAAAAATGAAATTTAGTTAGCTAGCATATATTAAGTATACGTAATTTACCGTTAATATGCTGGGCGAGAGCTAGACACTGACCAAAAACTTGAAATTGATACACATTATCCCCGTTAGGGGAAGAGGTTATGTTCAGAAGGCAGAAGGCAGAAGTTGAACCCGATCAGAAAACTTTTCTGCAAACTTGCGATCAAAGGTGATTACTTGAACTTGCTCTTGAATTGCGGCGGCAACAAACACCGCATCATAAAAAGAATGGTTTTTCTGTACTGCTAGCTCTAGCGCAGTATCTCGAATATCAATAACAGGAATAATTTTAGTTACCAATGATTCCGCATCTTTCAAAACCTCAAGCCCAATAGTTAGCGGTAGCTGTCTAAATACAATCCATTGCCATACAACATTACCCAATTCAGCAAAGAAAGAATCGGGAACAATAATTTGTTCCGCTCTTTCTAAAGCAGAAAGTGCTTGCTCATGTTGAGATTCTACACGTAACAAAGCATACACGAAAACCATCGTATCAATCACCATCAAAGTCGTCCTTGTTCTTTCCACTCTTGCAGTTGGCTGCTCGACTGAATCGGCAATATCTCCCAACGTTTACGGATTCGAGCGATCGCTGCTTTTCTTGTTGACTCATTTGCTCCCTTCACTTCTGCCAGCAGGTAGCTAATTAACCTCAGCCGTGCTGAGTTTGAGAGGTCTTTCGTTTGATTCATCAGTTCTTGTAGCTGTTCTTGACTCATTTAGTGCTCCTTAATGGCATCCCGAATATCTTGTAAAATGTTGTGATAAAATTTCCCGTTGGTCATCAAAGCTTTTTATCTCATCTCATTCCATCATTTTCTCTCATCCCTTGCTAAATCTCTGCCTCCAACGGGAGCCAAATTGCCTCCGCATTACCCAAAGGTTTCGAGTAATTTTCCCTTTAGCTTCTGGTTTAACTCACTTTTTGCGTAGTTTAACAAATCTTCTAGACTCGCAACCGAATTAAGGACTTGGCGGCCTTGCGTCCGAACTCATGGTGGAAGCATTAACCTCAGTTACGCTACAGGAGCAGACAATGAAAGCATTAATGGTGATTTAGTCAGAGCATACAACAATAGTTTTTAGCAAACAAATTGAGTGTTTCTATTACCCTAAGTGTGACATTTATACGAATTATGCTCAAAAGTCCCCTACGATATCCTGGTGGTAAGTCGAAAGCAATAAATCAAATAGTCGAATATTTACCAGAGAGCTTTTCAGAATTTCGAGAGCCTTTTGTCGGTGGTGGTTCTGTATTCATTTATTTAAGACAAAAGTTCCCTAATCTAAAGATT
This sequence comes from Nostoc sp. JL33, assembly GCF_017114985.1. Classification (GTDB taxonomy): domain Bacteria; phylum Cyanobacteriota; class Cyanobacteriia; order Cyanobacteriales; family Nostocaceae; genus Nostoc. Next base: position 207,522 of record NZ_JABXKP010000049.1, read on the forward strand.
TGGATTAACGATTTAAACCGCGAACTCTTCTTATTCTGGAAGTTTGCCCAATCTGATTTATCTAAGTTAGTTAAAGAAATTCGACATATTAAAGTTAAATATACAGATGGCAAATTACTCTTTGCAGAATTAACAAGTGTAGATGTCAACAATTTATCTGATTTTGAAAGAGCCGTTCGCTTTTTTGTCCTCAATAGAATTACTTTTTCAGGAACTGTAGAATCAGGTGGCTTTTCCCAAGAAGCTTTTTATAAAAGATTTACTGATTCTTCAATAGAACGATTAGAAAAATTAGAATATATTCTGGACAAAAATGTTCAAATTACTAATTTGGATTACAGCCACCTATTAAAATCAGAAGGGGAAGATGTATTTATATTTTTAGATCCGCCATATTTTAGTGCTACAAAATCAAAACTATATGGTAAAGACGGTGACTTGCACACTTCTTTTGAACATCACAGATTTGCTAACCTTTTGCAACAATGTCATCATCGCTGGCTAATTACCTACGATGACTCACCGCAGATTCGAGAAAATTTTCAATCGGCTAATATCTCAGCATGGGAATTACAGTATGGGATGAATAACTATAAGCAGAGTGGTGCGGCTAAAGGAAAAGAGTTATTCATTACTAACTACGAAGTTCAACGGAATTTAGACAAAATCGCATCTTCTATTGCATAGTCCAGCAACCACGGTGTCGCAAACTGCTGCGGTTCTTGAGGTGGATGAGTCCTCTGCCAATCAATGGTTTGCCGCAACGCTTCATCTAACGGTACAATTTCCTTGTATCCCAACTCTTGACGGATACGAGTTGAGTCTACAAACCAATCTTGCTCTGCATTGAGAGGTAATTTCCACTCTGATGGTAACTGGCTTTTGGGTACGATAACAACTTTGCCCTGCCATCCTGCTATTTTCCCGACTCTGGTGATGCGTTGAGCTTCGGTAAGTGCTTCTACATCAGCGACATGATAAATGCGACCAGTTGCGCGTTCATTTGTCACTGCTAGTGCGATCGCATACGCTACATTTTCTACATAGCCGTAAGAGCCACGCCATCGAGCCGTACTGTCTTCCAAAACAATCGCAGGACGGTTATCATCCATCCGCCGAAGATAGGAATACAGGCGATGCCGGAAATCTCTGGAACCATATACCATTGGCAGGCGTATAATCGTTCCGGGTAAGTTGGATGCCATCACCACCTGCTCCACCAGAATCTTTTCATAATCAATTGGGACAGCGATCGGTCTAGAGGGCATTTCCCGGTATGGACAGAGTTGTTGGCGCAGGGGCGAATCTTCAGTAAGTGGTACAGGTACAACATCAGATTCCTTACGCCAAAGTACATCGTATGCACGATACACATCCATACTGCTGATTACAACAACACGCTGGGCAATATCCTCAAATGTGTTCGTGAGAGTGAGTGCATCTTGTTCGTTATAGGCAATCATATCTACCACAACTTGAGGCGAAAGCTGCCTAAACTTGCTTTTCATCTCCAAAAGATGGGAGCGATCGCCCAAAATTTCATGCACATTTGGTGGTAAGTTAGTTGTAGTTTTTCCGCGATGAAATACGCTCACTTCATGACCCATTGCAATCAGTTGACGAACTACAGGAGGGCCAATAAAATTTGTCCCACCAATGACGAGTATTTTCATTTTTGGTTTCCATTCCATTGCTGTTTATCGATATTAGAGTTATTTGCAGATTGAATAGATGCAGATGTTTTCCAGATGATACTGTCAATTAAACCGTAAGCTTTTGCTTCTTCGGCACTCATGAAAAAGTCACGTTCCGAGTCCAGTTCAATCTGCGCTGGCGATTTACCAGTATTGGCAGCGAGTATTTTGTTAATTAATTGGCGGAAATACAACATTTCTTTGGCTGCAATTTCAATATCAGATGCTTTTCCCTGAGTGCCTCCTGATGGTTGATGAATCATAATTCGAGCATTTGGTAAAGCATATCTTTTGCCATTAGTTCCAGCAGCAAGCAAGAATGATCCCATTGAAGCAGCAAGACCGATGTATACAGTACATACTTCTGAACGAATTTGATTTATGGCATCGTAAATAGCCATTCCTGCTGTCACCGAACCTCCAGGACTGTTAATATACAATGTGATATCTTGCTCTGGATCTTCAGCATCAAGAAATAGCATTTGTGCAACGATGAGGTTAGCTGTCTCGTCTGTAACTTCGTTTCGCAAAAAGATAATTCGCTCTGCAAGTAAGCGTGAATAAATGTCTAATGCTCGTTCCCCTCTATCTGATTGTTGAATAATCATTGGAATGCTGATTTGAGTCTGGTCATTCATATTTGATATCTCCAAAAAAGATAAAATAACTCCTCAAATATTCCCGTTTCAAAAATAAAACTTGGAATAATCAAGTCTGTTTAGTCATATTTAATTTTCCCAAAGCTCAATTTAATTTGCCTTGGCTAATACTTATCTGAGTACAGATGATAATGTTGCCAATCTTTGAATTTAAATGTAGATATTGGCGTGCAATATGTGAATTTCCGCTTTAACTGGTGCAATGTGTGACTAAGATTTGCGGTAGCTTTTCATGCAAACTGTAGTTCCATCCACCATTGAGAAAATAACTAAGAACGATACTATCTAATGCCTTATATCTACCAACGGGTATTGATGAGAATACAGTGCTGCGATTATTTGGTGCTAGTGTCTGTGTCCCTGCCTTGGACTCAGGCATAAATTTGCCTTGCCAGGGTTGGGAAAGTTGCATTGGTTCATTTGGCTTGATGGCTTTTTGAATCAAACCTTTATGTTCGAGTAGAAGTTTCGTACCCCCAACTACGGGTTGGATTGTCCAGGTAACAATTGAAGGCTGGCACATCATACTGTCTTGCCAAGTGAAGGCAAGGCATCTTGGCTCATCGAGTTCAATTACCTCACAGTCTATGTTTCCCTCCAGCCCTGGTAGTGTCGAATGCAAAAATCGGAATTTGTGTCCCAAACGCGGCTCAAAGTCGTTTTCCATTAACCATACTGCCAATGCCTGACGGTTAGTGAGTACCTGCCAAACCCGTTGGGGAGGATAGGGATAAAACACTTCCATATTCAATCGGAGCATCAATTTTCCTCCAAATAATTGCCAAGGGCATCGAGTTTTTCTTGCCAAAATTGCTCGTAATGAGCAATCCATTCAGATATCTGTTTCAATGGCTCCGGGTTTAACCGATAGAAGCGCTGTCGCCCTGCTTTCCGCATTTGTACTAAGCCTGCTTCGCAAAGAATCTGTAAGTGCTGAGAAATAGCTGGCAAGCTCATGGCAAATGGCTGGGCTAGTTCTTTGACTGGTTGCTCACCACTACGTAACAGATCCAGTAGCGCCCTGCGTGTGGGATCTGCGATCGCCACAAAAACATCGGCACTGGCAGCAGGTCTACTCATTCCAATTAACCATATATTTAAGCAAACGCTTAACTATTTATAGAATACATAAGTAATTGCTTAAATGTCAACCCCTAAGAATAGCAAAAGCTATCGTTGGTGTACTTCAGCTGATCTCCGTTCTGATCAGGTACAAAGCCAATCAGTTGGATTTTAGTTTCCCAAGCTTGGCTGCTACTTTCTCATTTTTCGGTAGGATAGCTCCCATACCCACAAAAACCTTAGCTATGATAACTTCCCCGATCGCTGCTCAAGAATCCTCTGTTAGCTGGTATATCCTGCTGCAACAATTAATAGATGGGCAATCCTTGTCTCGTACTCAAGCTGCTGAATTGATGCAAGGTTGGCTCAGTGAAGCGGTTCCCCCAGAGTTATCAGGGGCTATTTTAACAGCGCTGAACTTTAGAGGCATTTCTGCTGACGAGTTAACCGGCATGGCTGAAGTATTACAATCTCAATGTTCTCCACTCAGCGCTCACCAGTCAGCACTGACTACTGTAATAGATACCTGTGGCACTGGCGGAGATGGGTCATCAACCTTTAATATTTCCACAGCAGTTGCATTTGTTGCCGCAGCCTATGGTATACCCGTCGCCAAACACGGCAATCGTTCAGCGTCAAGTCTCACGGGAAGTGCAGATGTATTAGAAGCCTTGGGTGTAAACTTGAGTGCCTCTAGCGAAAAAGTGCAAGCCGCACTACAAGAAGTGGGGATCACTTTCTTGTTTGCCCCTGGTTGGCATCCAGCACTCAAGGCGGTTGCCTCATTACGGCGGACTTTGAAAGTACGAACAATTTTTAATTTGCTCGGGCCGTTAGTAAATCCCTTGCGTCCTACTGGGCAGGTGGTAGGGTTATTTACTCCTAAGCTTTTGGCAACAGTTGCCGAAGCTTTACAGAATTTGGGCAAGGAAAAGGCGATTGTGCTGCACGGGCGAGAAAAACTTGATGAGGCTGGGTTAGGAGATGAAACTGACTTAGCGGTGTTATCAGATGGAGAAGTGCAGTTAACTACGATTAATCCCCTAGATTTGGATCTAACGCCTGCTACCATAGGCATGATTCGGGGTGGAGATGTCCAAGAGAATGCACTGATTCTCAAGGCGGTGCTGCAAGGTAAGGGAACTCAAGCACAACAGGATGTAGTTGCCTTAAATGCGTCGTTGGCGCTGCAAGTAGGGGGTGCGATCGCATTCCTCGATCACGCCCAAGGTATTAAAATCGCTAAGGATATTCTACAAAGCGGCGCGGCTTGGACGAAGTTGGAACAGTTAGTTGAGTTTCTGGGGAATTGATTGGCGATCGCAGTTGCGGGCGAAATTCTACCACATTACGTTTGATGGTGACATCGTAGTTGCCAAAAAAGTCATGTCCTAAAAGTCCAGTTTCAAGTTCCGCACCGGCGATCGCTACTGCTACTTTATTCACTATTACCCCGCCAACTGCCATCGAATTAACATAGCCCACAGGAAATTCTACAGCTCTAGAACTAGCGGTGTTTGCCTTCGCTTTCCCGACTGGGACGATTCCCAAAGCATTGGCCATATCTTGGGTGATGACAGTGCCACTGGCTCCGGTATCCACAATCATCTCAAATTGTTGCTGACCATTGAAGGTGACTTCGACAATTGGCGTGCCACCAATCCGCCTTTTAATCGGGGCTGTAAATACTGCTTCATCGGGAATCAGCACTACTGATGAAGGCAAACCTGGCTCTGGTGATAACGGTTTTGTTGCTACAGGAGGTGATACAGGTAAGGTGAATTTTGGTGTGGTTGCTCTATGGGGAACAACAATTACTATTTTCTGAGGTTCGGCAACGCGCACAGGGCGAGGATTGGCTTGCTGTCGGGCATATCTGATTTGCCGCCGATATTCAGTAATTTTGGTTTGAGCGATCGCAAATTCTACGCTTTGTCGCCGCACTTTTCGCATCAGCGTGATCGCTTCTTGGTACTGACTCACCACCAAATTCCAATCCTCTGGAGATTGAGCAGATTGGCTAATACTCCAAGCGCCAACAGCTTTGTCTCGCCCCATCTCAAAAAGACTTGGTTCACTTTCAGACGGTAGCGGCTGCGCTTTGGGGGTAGCTGCTGGTGTTACTGGTTTGACAGTAGGCTGTACTGATGCCAGATCCCCAATTGGCGTGGGTTGCTCATTGCCACCAGTTGCAGTGTTCCGTTTGTCTTCACTACAGGCAACACACAAAACTGCTAAAGCGCTTGATAGAAAAATTAGGGTTGCACGGGATAAAAAGGACTGAAGCATAATTAATTTTAACTGCCCAAGCTTTGCCAAATCCACTCCCGCTACTTTATTTAATTCCCTTTTAATTTTAATTAACTATCCTAAAAATTCCCAATTGCTAAACTCATGGGATAATTAACAATCGCAGTATTGGCAAATCGGCAAGAATTTTCCCAATGCCCTGTTTGCCCGATCCCCACTCCCCAATCTACTATGCCCCTGACTGACGCAGTACCAGCTTTACTTGTCCTCGCAGATGGAACCACTTATCGCGGTTGGTCTTTCGGTGCTACGGGAACCGCGATCGGAGAAGTGGTATTCAACACTGGCATGACCGGCTATCAAGAAGTGCTGACTGACCCTAGTTACTCCGGTCAGATTGTGATTTTTACCTATCCTGAATTAGGGAATACTGGTGTCAATCCTGAAGATGAGGAATCACAGCGTCCCCAAGTCCAAGGTGCGATCGCACGCAATATTTGTCACCGACCAAGTAACTGGCGATCGACACAATCCTTGCCTGACTACCTGAAACAAAACCAAGTACCAGGAATCTACGGCATCGATACCCGCGCCCTCACGCGCAAAATTCGGATGTTCGGAGCGATGAACGGTGGCATTTCCACAGCGATTCTCGATGAAGCGGAATTGCTAGAGCAGGTACAGGCTGCTCCCAACATGGCGGGATTGAATCTGGTTGGTGAAGTCACCACCCCAACGGCTTATGAATGGTCAGATGCCACAATTCCAGCTTGGGAATTCAACTCTGAGGCTGCGGAAAATCTTGGGGAACCCTTTACCGTTGTTGCTCTTGACTTTGGCGTAAAACGCAATATTTTGCGTCGCCTCACAAGTTACGGTTGTCGGGTGATTGTTGTGCCTGCGGATACGTCACCAGAAGAAATTCTCAACTACAATCCAGATGGTGTGTTTCTTTCTAATGGGCCTGGTGACCCTGCTGCCGTCACTGAAGGGATTGCAACTGCCAAAGCGCTGCTGTTAAGTCAAAAACCCATCTTTGGTATTTGTATGGGACACCAAATTTTAGGTCATGCGCTAGGAGCAGAAACCTATAAACTCAAATTTGGTCACCGTGGTTTAAATCAGCCTGCTGGCTCACAACAACGCGTAGAAATTACCAGCCAAAACCATAGTTTTGCTATTGACCCAGATTCTTTATCTACCACAGCTGTGGAAATCAGCCACCTGAACTTAAACGATCGCACCATTGCTGGGATACGTCACAAATCTCTGCCTGTATTCTCCGTACAGTATCACCCAGAAGCCAGTCCTGGCCCCCACGATGCTGATTACTTGTTTGAGCAATTTGTTCAAGCCATGCGAACAGCACGTCAATCCCAAAGGGTAATTCAAAATTAAAAATTCAAAATTCAAAATGAAAGATTTCTTTTTGAACTATCCATTTTTAATTGGGAATTGGAGCAAAGCGTGAGTCAAGTTGTCGCATCTGGGATTAAATAAAAATAGCAAAATGCAAATAGGGGACTAGGAACAAGGAGAATAACCCAGACCCAATGACTAATGCCCTATTCCAGCAGATTGTAGACAATTTGCTCAAAAACCATCTATACTTGAGCGTTCACTTTAACTCATGAGGAGGGAATTATTGCTGAGCCACTAAATCTAACCGTTAGCCTGAGGGGCACTCGTGAAGTCCGGGATAACTGTCAGCTATTCCGCCTCACAGGTTTGTTAGATGCCTTTTCTGAGCCGACATTTCGCAAGGTACTTGGCAGCAAGATTGACGAGGTTGGAGTCTCTAAGAACATTATTTTGGATCTCTCACAAATCGACTTTGTTGATAGCTCTGGCTTGGGTGCTCTGGTGCAGCTAGCCAAGCAGGCTCAAACTGCTGAGGGCACTTTACAAATTGTTACGAATGCCCGCGTCACTCAAACGGTCAAGCTTGTTCGCCTAGAGAAGTTTCTCTCCCTGCAAAAATCAGTTGAAGACGCTCTAGAAAACGTCAAGTAGTCTTGATTGCTCGACCTGAGAGATCAATTTAGCTATCCAGATTCAACATCGGATAGCTTAATTTTTAAAACTTCTGGCAGAAAACCTCTCTCCTTGTGGGAGAGGAACAAAGCCAGTTAAGCTATTATATTTAAAGTTGAGCAATAACAAAGATATAGACACCCAGTTTTTGGGTATGTCATTGTTGGCTAAAATAGTCGGATAAACAATCAAGTCCGAAAAAGTTGTCAGAAATACAAAGCCAGCAGATTTATCTATAGTCTAAGTTGACTTAATACTGTATACTTAAAAATTGTCGCTTAACTAAGTAAGCATGGCAATGGGATCAAGTAGCTGTCAAGTGAGTTTGATGTCAAAATTTTACACTATCTTAGGCACAGACTACAAGGAGTAGGCGAAATTTGGCTTATAGGCTTTGACATTAGGGTGATTTAAAATGCCAACTCTCAATCAAAAAGATGAAATTAGGAAGTAATTTTGATAGTATTGATTATGCTAAGTATACTATCATGGCATACTTCAGAAAAATCAGTCCTTGTGAAGAATGCCTGCCAAATTTAGCCCGTCAAGGAATGATTTATTTGTGAAGTCAGAGGAGGAAGAGCTATTAGATGCACAAGATGAAACTCCCAAACAGAGTTTATCTTGGACTCAAGCACTCTTGGCAACCACAGCGCCATTCCAACAGATTTCCCTCTCACAAGTGCAACAAATTTCTCCTAGTGCTTTAGCATATCTGGGGGATGCTATTTATGAGTTGTATGTTAGAATTTTCTATCTGCTGCCATTGCAGCGCTCAGGAATTTACCATCGTCTGGTAGTGGGGCAGGTAAGAGCGGAAACCCAAGCGCTACATTTGCGATCGCTGATTCCTCATCTCAGGGATACCGAATTAGAAATTGTCCGACGGGGTAGAAACGCCGCAACAGGACGCCCTAAGCGACTTAATCCCGAAATTTATCAACAGGCAACTAGTCTAGAAACCTTAATTGGTTACTTATATCTCACCGATTACCAGCGTCTAACCGAACTGTTGCAAATACTTCATGTAGAAAAAGAGTGAGAACTCAATTTCATAATGGCGACAACAGTAGATTAGGCTCAAGAAATTCAGGTAATCAGGATAATCAACCATACGCTATATCCATAACTAAAATGCAGGATAAACCAAGAAAAGTCAAAACTTCTAGCGAACCCAATCGTGGGCAACCGGTAAAAATTAAAGGTAAGCGTATTGCTACTAATCCGACTCGCAATCCCAGGAAAGTAGATAGCAATCCTGTTGTATCTGTTGTCAATCCGACTCGCAATCCCAGGAAAATAGATAGCAATCCTGTTGTATCTGTTGTCAATCCGACTCGCAATCCCAGGAAAGTAGATAGCAATCCTGTTGTATCTGTTGTCAATCCAACTCGCAATCCCCGGAAAGTAGATAGCAATCCTGTATCTGGCAACTCCCGCCAACGAAATAGCAACTTCTCCCAGCCATCTGTATCTACACCGACAGAAGAAGATAACGATCTCATCTACGGTCGTCATCCAGTATTGAGTGCGTTGCAAAATCAGCGCAATCTCAACCGTCTCTGGATTACTACCCGTCTGCGCTACGATCCCAGCTTTCACCATTTTCTCTTGCAAGCAAAGGAAAATGGCACAGTTATTGATGAGGTTGAACCCAAACGCTTAGACTATCTCACCAACGGGGCTAATCACCAAGGTGTAGCGGCACAAATTGCTCCCTACGGCTACATCGAATTGGCGGATCTAATTGAGCAGTCCAAATCTGTAACTGATGCCGTAATTGTCGTCGCTGACGGAATTACTGATCCCCACAACTTAGGAGCAATTATTCGCACCGCCGAAGCAATAGGCGCTCAAGGCTTGGTGATTCCCCAAAGAAGGGCATCTGGGATCACTTCCACTGTGATGAAAGTGGCAGCAGGCGCTTTAGAAAATTTTGCTGTAGCTAGAGTTGTCAACCTTAGCCGCGCCTTAGAAGAATTAAAAGAAGCTGGCTTTTGGATTTACGGCACGGCTGCAAGTGGTAGCGAACCCGTGCATACAGTCAATTTCACTGGGCCAATCGTTTTGGTAATCGGCTCAGAAGGTGAAGGTCTGAGTATGTTAACTCAACGCTCCTGTGATTTTTTAGTATCGATTCCTCTACAAGGTAAGACTCCCAGTCTGAATGCTTCGGTAGCAGCAGGTATGGCACTTTATGAAATTTATCGTCAGCGATCGCTAAATACTACGGTGCACTTAGATAAATTACAAAAATTTTCTTTGAAAAAATAACCGTAACTAGAGTATAAAGAAATGTAAAAGATAATCAAGTAACATATCGTTTAACACCCTGTAGCACGTTTATAAATCGGCGAAAACCATGAAAACCATTTGGCATAACCTCAAGGAAGTGTTAATTAACACATTCGACTACATCGGCTTGGCTTGGTGGGTAGAGATTGTGACGCAAAATCCCCGATGCACGTACTACTTCGGGCCATTTCTGAGTTCTTCTGATGCAAAATTGTCAAGCATTGGATATATAGAAGATTTGGAGATTGAAGGAGCTACGGGAATTGCTGTTCATGTCAAGCGCTGCAAACCTAATACCTTAACAATCGCTGAAGATTTGGGGGAAAGATTTGACCGCAAAGTACAGCCTATCTTTGGCGGTCAAATTTAAGTTAGGCCACAGTTAAGGTAATTCGTAATTCGTAATTCGTAATTTGTAATTTCGAGTTCTAATTACGAATTATTTGCTCAAGAGTCAAAAACTTTTGAACTATTGACTACTAATTACCTGCGGATGTTGTTCCAGCCAATGGTCAATATCATTGAGCACCAACTGCGGAACTTCCCACGGGAAAAGATGGGCGGTGTTAGGATAGCACTGCCACTGACAATTGTTGAAATGTCGAGCAGTTTCTAAGCTGGAATCAGAAGTGATATGGCGGTCTTGTTCACCAGCAAGTACTAAACTAGGACATTGTATTTGTTGCAAATCGAGAAGTCGGTTGTATCCCGATTGAATTGCACTATAGAGGGCGCGAGTAGCAGCAGGTGAGGTTTGCAAATAAGCTGGTACTGCTTCAGTGGCGATGTAGTTGTAAGTGGTAGATGTATGTTGTTGGATTAAGTAGCGGAAAAGCGATCGCTTGCCAAAAGTTTCAATATTCCATTGCCAACTCGGTTTTATATAGTTTAGTAGGCCAGCAACGCCAGTATATAAATTATCCTGCCAAGTGATAGGAGGATGGCTGCCACGGGGTTTTGCGGCTGTCGCTACCAAAATCAGCCCTGTAATGCGCTCTGGCAAACGTAATGCCAGTTCCATTGCCAGAATGCCCCCAAGTGACCATCCCAATACTAGACACTTTTCAATCTCAAAGCGGTCTAGCAGCGCTTCTAAATCAGTCAAATGGTCATTCATATCAAAATTGCCATTCCAGCGACTTTTGCCGTATCCACGTAAATCAGGGGCAAAAGTTTGATAACGTTTTGATAAATGATTGGTAAAGACAGAAAGACTACGGCCAGTACCAGGATGACCGTGTAAGCCCAGAATCGGGAATCCTTGACCTTTGATGTAGACATTGAGACGTGCAGCAGTAGTATTCAAATTTAAACCTTCAATTCAGCACGATGTTAAGAAATCGGTTCATAAACCATTTGGGGAATTAACGCTTCGTCTTGTAATTGCCCAATACCTAAAAAGCGAGTCTCTTGATCATAAACTCGCACTATTTCGGAAATATCGAAAGTTAGAGAAATTTGCTGACCTTGACACCATTTTTGAGCAGATGTTGCTGGTAAAGTCACAGATGACAAATGTTTCAAGGCTACATCAGGTACAAGAGGTTGAAATGTCTCGGCTTGCAGTTTAGTTTCTAAGTCTATCAAAGTAAGACTATCTGTTAAATCGAAACCACTGCTTTGGGTACGGATCAAAGCTGCAAGAGTGCCACCAGTTTCTAAGATTGCGCCTAAGTCACGAGCGATCGCTCTAATATATGTACCAGAACCGCAGGCGATCGCAACATCCAATTCCGGGAAATCTCCTTCTCTCCAGTCCAAAATATCTATCTGAAAAACTTCCACTGTTCGCACTGGAACTTCTACCGTTTTCCCTTGGCGTGCTAAGTCGTAGAGACGTTTACCATCCACTTGGATTGCACTGTAACTCGGTGGTATTTGCTCAATCTTGCCTTCAAATTGCGCCAGTGCAGTTTTCACTTCTGCTAAACTCAATCCAGCACAAGCTTGAGAAGTGATGATTTCACCTTGTAAATCATCGGTTGTAGTACGCACACCCAGGCGAATCGTAGCCTTGTAAGCTTTGTTTTCTGGCAGATATTGCAATAATCTTGTAGCTTTACCAAGTGCGATCGGTAACACCCCAGTAGCAGCTGGATCTAAAGTTCCTGCGTGTCCTACACGTTTGAGGCGCAACAATTTTCGCACCCGCGCCACACAGTCGTGGGAAGTCCAGTCGAATGGTTTGTTTAAGTTGAGAAAACCTTGAAATAACACAAAATCAATAGTTACAGCTTCTCAATTCTATAAAATACTCATTCATAATAATGCTCAAAACATTAATATTCAGCAGTTAATACTTGATAAAGCATTAATTTATACGCATTAACCAGGCTCAAGATATGCTCTCAGCGCCTTACGGAATAATACACAAAAAACGCAGATAATGCCGGGGATTTTCTGCAAATATCACGATGTCACTTATAAGTTTAAATACATAAAACTCTAAGAATAGAGAAATATCATCAAAAACTTAATATAGTAGGACTTACGCAAAATATCTCTGAAACTCTGATTTCCACCGTTCGCGCAGCGTCTCCCTTTGGGAGAAGTTCAGAGACGCTCGCGGACTCGCTACCGCTACGCTAACGGCGGAAGCCGCCGCTCCGACTTCTCTCCGTGTCCTCTGCGCCTGGAGCGGTAGCCTGCGGCAAGCCGCTCCGCGTCTACGTGATTCCGTAACTCGTGCGTAAGTCCTATATAGGTTTAGCATATATCTGAGATAGCTGTAACCTGTTGCCATTTGAAAAGTCTAATTTATTGCTAGCCGGGCGACTAGAAGTCGCGGCTATACAGTCAAAACCCACCTCCGTGGGTTAGAAAACCTTGATTTTGTATTAATTACTCCACGGAGGTGGACGAGAGTTTGTGTAGTAGCGAATTCTAATCGCCCAATACTTTTCAAACATCCTCTAAGCTGGATATAATCTGCTGAGATTTTTTACTCATAGAATTAACCTGACAATATGAACACAAATCTAACTCAGGAATTATCCAAACCGATACTAGAAAAAGTTGCCATTGTCGGTGCTGGCCCAGGTGGTTTGGCTGCTGCGATCGCACTTAGAAGCCAAGGGATAGATGTTCAAGTGTACGAAAAAGCACAAGAATTTCGTCCGGCTGGAACTGGACTAGGGCTGGCTCCCAATGGCTTGAACTTTTTAGATGCGATTGCGCCGGGAATTGTCGAAACCCTGAAAAGTTCAGGATGCGAGGTTCACCACACAGTTTTAAAGAATATTCAGGGAGAAACAATCCGCACTAACGCAACCAAATACTTGGAGCAATACGGACAGCCATTGTTGACTATTTGGTGGTATCGTTTACAGCAAGTCCTAGCGTCTAGATTACCATCTGATATCATTCACCTCAATCATCGCTGCATCGGCTTTGAGCAAGATGAAAACGGTGTGGAAATTCATTTTGATGGTGAGAAATCGGTATATGCAGATTTGCTGATTGGGGCTGATGGCGTCAACTCTGTAATAAGAGAAACTTTATTTGGCGAGACTAAGCCTAATTATATCGGTAGTATGTGTTGGCGTGCCGTCATCAAGTATCACCACGAGCTATTTAGTGACTATCAACTAGTTTTTGTCAAAGGCAATAAACAGTTTATGTACATTCTCAATGTGGGCGGTGGCTATACCAGTTGGATTAGTCGTAAGTTGTCACCTGAGTACTCTCTTTCCCACAGTGCTGATCAAGTGAAGTCTCGTATTCTCGATGAATTAGCCGACTGGGATGAATCATTTCGGGCGATGGTCGAAGCAACACCAGCCGAGCAAATTTGGGAAGGGCCGATTTGCGATCGCCCACCGTTAAACCACTGGAGTCAAGGCAGAGTTACTCTCTTAGGCGATGCCGCCCATCCAATGGCACCTGCTATGGGACAGGGAGCCAATACCACTTTTGAAGATGCTTATGAACTGCAAGAGTGTTTTTCCCATTCAGCTAATCTCCAAGAAGCTTTAACTAGTTACGAACAGCGTCGCATTGAGCGCACAAAAATCATCCAAGCTCGTAGTGCTTTGGGTGAAATGCGTTACTACGATGACACATTCGCATCTCCTGGACAGACACAGCAACGGCAAATGACGCTCAATGAAGATTTTCATAAATGGTTGTATGATTACAAGCCATCTGTAACAAGTTAAATCTTAGTGTTACAAATTGGATTGCGGAAGCCATTGCTACTTTTTTTCAAAATAGAAGCAAAAATCTGGGCAATTAGCTTAAAAACTTATAATAAGTCCTAATCTTATCGAGTAATTTGAGGATATCAAAAGTGGCTGTTTTTAGTCAAGTCCTCAAACATAACAAATTCGTGGAATAGTTGAGAATTATTCGCGCAAAATCAACACAACTTAATCAAAATGTTAATTTTTATAAGATAAGAAATTTATATTCTATATTTTGCAGGGTATGCAGATAAATTATCGTTGTGTATCCGATATCCATCTTTTAAGAATACCCGTCCATAGTCCATTGTCTAGAATCACTTAGCTATATGTCTACTATGCCAAATCTGAAATAGATCAGGCTATTGTTCGCTCTAGCTCAATAATTTAGGAAAAATCTATAAATTAATATTCCCCAGCAGAGCCAGGGAATAAGAGAATGCTAACTCGCGGCTAAATTGCCCCAACCCACATAAGGTAATTTTGCAGCCGTTGCCCGAACTTGGTCAGCATTCGCCACCAACTGACCGCAAGCGTCCCAAGTTCCAGAAATAAATGTGCTTCTGGTACCTTCTTCGATCGCAACTGGGGCAGTGTAATCACCAATTTGCACTTGCAAGGTTTCCAAATTTACTGTCACGGCGGCTTGGGGATTGGCAGTGACTAACTCTTGCAGTTGTTTAACAGTAACAGCATCGGCTGTCAGACAAGGTATGCCCATTGCGACACAGTTACCGAAAAAGATTTCCGCGAAGCTTTCACCGATTAAAGCTTGGATTCCCCATTTTGCGATCGCTTGCGGTGCATGTTCCCGTGATGAACCACAGCCAAAATTCCTATTGACTATTAAAAGATTCGCCCCTTGGTATTGGGGTTGGTCAAAGGGATGTTCACCTTTAAGTGCTGTCCGGTCGTCAATAAATGCGCCTTCGCCTAACCCATCAAAGGTAATGGCTTTCAAATATCGCGCGGGAATGATGCGATCGGTATCTATATCATTGCCCACTAAGGGTATACCGTGCCCTGAAACTGTTTTAACTTCACTCACCATAAATTTTATAGAAAACGAACCGCGAAGGACGCATAGACACGAAGTGGCTTCCCGAAGGGTAGGACACAAAGAAAGAAAGTTTAAGAGAGTTTTCTCCGTCACAAGATGGGGTTACAGCAACTCCCGCACATCAGAAACTTCGCCTTTAATGGCAGCAGTGGCGACCATCGCCGGACTCATTAATAATGTTCGACCGGAAGAGGAACCCTGTCTTCCTTTAAAGTTGCGATTAGAAGAAGAGGCGCTGATTTGTCTTCCTTGTAGCTTATCCGGGTTCATGGCTAGACACATAGAACATCCAGGTTCACGCCACTCAAATCCGGCTTCTTGAAAGATTTTATCCAGTCCTTCAGCTTCCGCCTCTTCCTTCACCCTTTCAGAACCAGGGACAACGAAGGCTTTGATTCCCTCAGCGACGTGGCGACCTTTGGCGATTTTCGCCGCTTCCCGCAAATCAGTAATCCTGCCGTTGGTGCAACTACCAATAAAGCAGACATCTATTTTAGTGCCCTTGATCGGTTGACCAGGATATAAATCCATGTAGCGATAAGCTTCTTCGGCAATAAATCGGTCTTCTTCAAGTAGTTCTTCTGGTTGAGGTACTGACTGGTTGACACCGATACCTTGACCGGGAGTAATTCCCCAGGTGACAGTAGGAGAAATTTCAGCCGCATCAAATATCACCACATCATCGTACTGGGCATCAGCATCGCTCTTGATGGAATCCCACCAAGCCACTGCTTTATCCCAATCTGCACCAATGGGTGCAAAATCTCTGCCTTTGAGGTAATCGTAGGTGACTTGATCGGGATTGACGTAGCCGCATCTAGCACCGCCTTCGATCGCCATATTGCAGACAGTCATCCTCTCTTCCATATTCATTTGCTCAAAGGTCGTACCTGCAAATTCGTAGCCATAACCCACACCACCTTTCACGCCAAGGGTGCGGATGATATGCAGGATGACATCTTTGGCATAAACTCCTGGGTTGAGAGTACCGTTAACTTCAATTTTGCGGACTTTCAGTTTGGAGAGAGCCAGAGTTTGGGAAGCCAGAACATCCCGGACTTGACTAGTACCAATCCCAAATGCGATCGCACCAAATGCCCCATGACTCGAAGTATGACTATCTCCACAAGCGATCGTCATTCCTGGCTGAGTCAGTCCAAGTTCGGGAGCGATGACATGAACTATACCCTGACTGCCAGAACCGATATTGTAAAAAGTTATGTTATTTTCTTGACAGTTATGTTCGAGCGCCTGAATCATTTCCTCTGCCAAGCTATCGGCAAAGGGACGCGCCTGGTTTTCTGTGGGTACAATATGATCGACTGTGGCAACGGTACGCTCTGGAAACAGTACTTTTAAACTTCTCTCGCGTAACATCGCAAAGGCTTGGGGACTGGTGACTTCATGAATTAGGTGAAGCCCGATAAATAGTTGCGTCAGCCCTGAGGGAAGTGTACCAACGGTGTGTAAGTCCCAAACTTTATCAAACAGGGTACCTTTGCTCATACGTCAATCAATATTTAAAGAGTCCGGACTTAAATAGTATCAAAAAAGAGTCTCGGTTTTTGCAGATAACTTAATATTACTTACATCATAGCCCCCTCCTCGCTTGCTCTTAGGGGGTTGGGGGTGGGGTTCTTGTATCTCGCTCAAGGGACAACAGTCCTAAAACCATTAGCTGACCTTTGAGGCAGCAAGAGCGAAAATCATCCGAAATATTGAGATGCAAAAATGTAAATAACTTTATCCTTTTTAACAGGAATATCTAAGACAATACGAGATAATTGCACTACCAGCATTATGCCCATAGATTTACGGGAATTTTATCAGGCTAGCGATCCCAGCAGAACTCTGTTTGTCAACAATAGCTCTGATGGCAAGTATTATATAGATTTTTCCTCGGTACGAGGCGGGGATATTCTTGGCAAGCTGAAGCAGAAAATTACTTTTTTTAAGCCCAATGAACCCACTTGTACTTTATTTACTGGGCATATTGGTTGTGGAAAATCGACAGAACTATTACGGTTACAGGCAGAATTGGAAAAGTTAGGCTTCCACGTCGTCTATTTTGAGTCTAGTGAAGACCTGGAAATGACCGATGTCGATATTGCTGATGTGCTGCTAGCGATCGCTCGGCGGGTAAGTCAAAGTCTGGATAAAATTACCCTGGAGTCACCTAACAAGTTTAATGAGTTGCTCCAAGGTGCTTGGAAAGTTTTAAACTCCGAGGTGACGGGGGTAAAAGTTAAGGTTCCGAATGTCGGCGATTTTGGTGTCAGTTCTGAAAAAGAAAAATTGTCTTTGTCTGTGGGCATTGGTGAAATCACCGCGAAGATGAAAAATGACCCAACGCTGCGAGAAAAACTCAATCAGTATTTAGCACCACAAAAAACCAAACTGCTGGAAGCGATTAATCAAGAATTATTGGAACCGGCGATCGCTAAACTCAAACAGCAGGGTAAAAATGGTTTAGTGGTAATTGTCGATAATCTTGACCGCATAGATAATCGTGTCAAACCTTGGGGCCGTCCGCAGCAGGAATATTTATTTGTCGATCAGGGTGAGTGTTTGACGAAGCTGAATTGTCATCTAATCTACACCATGCCCTTGTCTTTGAAGTTTTCCAATGATTACGGAATGCTAACCCAGCGTTTCCCAGAAGATCCCAAGGTGTTACCAATGGTACCTGTGCAATGGCCTGATGGCAGTGTTCATACAGAGGGAATGGCGCTGATGCAGCAGATGGTACTAGCTAGAGCTTTTCCTGACATGACACCAGAAGAGCGTTTAAATAAAGTTACGGAGATTTTTGATCGTGCTACTAGCCTAGAGCGGTTATGTAAAATGAGCGGTGGTCATGTGCGGGACGTGCTGAGGCTGCTGAATACCTGGATTATGGAAGAAATGAGTCTTCCCCTAACTCGTGAAACCTTAGAGCAAGTTATTCGTTCTCGTCGGAATGAAATAATGTTACCGATTTCTGAGGATGAGTGGCAATTGTTACGTCATGTCAAAGAAAAGAAAAAGGTAAGTGATGACCAGGGATATCAAAAATTGATTCGCAGTCGGTTTGTCTTTGAATATCGCGATCGCGGCGAGTCTTGGTTTGATGTTAATCCCATTTTGGCTGAAGCCAGGGAGTTAGGTTTGTAGTAAGCACTTTAGTGCTTATTATTCCATATCTTTGAAAGCACTAAAGTGCTTACTACGAACTAAACACATAAGCTTATGAGTCCACAGCAATCACCAGAAGATGACCATGTAAACAACGATCGCTCTCTGAAACAATTAGCTTGGGCGATCGAGTCCTCTGTGGGACAGTTTAAGCTGATTTTGGCACGCTGTAATTATGCTAGAGAGCGCGATCGCTTAATCTCCAGATTGCGTGAAATTTGTCAAGTCGAAATTCATGTCTTGGCGGTGCAGCACTCGAACAGGACTCTTTATACTGCGATTCAGTCAGAACTGGGCGAAGAAATACCAGCCTGTGTAATGGTTGTGGGTTTGGAATCAGTGCAGAATTTGTCTGTGATGTTAACTTCTGCTAATCAGGTGCGGGAAGAGTTTCGCAAGAATTTGCCTTTTCCCTTAGTGTTGTGGATTGACGATGAAATCTACAAGCAACTAATACAGCTTGCGCCAGATTTGGAAAGTTGGGCAACTACGAGAAATTTTGCTATATCAACACAAGAATTAATAGATTTTATCATCGAAACGGCTAATCAATGGTTTAGTAATAAATTCAATTTTAGCGCCGATGTATATATCAAACTGGAAGATGAGTTAGAAGCAACACAAAGATATTTACTTAAAAAGCCAGATGTTTATAATTTAGAAATTCAAGCTAGTTTAGAATCTTTATTAGGTTTTATCAAACAGATAAATAATCAAAAAGATTCGGCGCTACAGCATTATCACAAAGCTTATAAGCTGTGGCAGCAAACTAATAATTTAGAATATCAGATAAAAATCCTCGGTGAGATTGCCTTTTGCTATTATCTGAAAGCTTTTAAACATCAAGATATCGATCATCCAGATTGGCAGACAACCTGGCGTTACGTTCAAGAGTATATAAATTTTATTAACCAGTTTAAAAGTCCAGATTTAATTGCTAATGCACTAGTTAAATTTGGTGATATCTTGCGAGACTTGGAAAAGTGGGAAACTTTGCAGAGTCTTTCAAAACAAGCTTTAGTAATCCATGAAACTAACAACCAGTTAAGGGAATTAGCCAAGGATTACGGTTTTTTAGCTGAGGTGGCTTTGGCTCATAATAACTGGGTGGAAGCAAATCAGTTAGTTAAGCAAGCCTTGGAGGTTTTTGCCGCGATTCCTAATCTGGAACCAGCGAATGTGTCAGGGGTTTTATTTGATATTCACGAAAAGGATTTCAAATCAAAAGACTTGAGCTTATATCAGTTTATTTTAGGCCGTTCTCAATACCATTTAGGTCAAATTCAACAGGCAACTCTCAGCTTAGAAACTGCTAGAGATGTGGGTAATCCCTTAGAAGATGTCAGGGTTTACTTGGATATTCTCAGGTTTTTGCAGCAGCTTTATTTTGAGCAGAAAGAATATCTCCAAGCATATAACATCAAACAGCAACGGCGTTCCATTGAACAGCAATTTGGCTTGCGGGCTTTTATTGGTGCGGGTAGGTTAGAAGCTACAAAACAGGCATTTGTAGAGACATTGCGCTCAAACTCTTCTCAAGGAAATATTGCCCCAGAAATTGCTGCATCTGGTCGCCTATTGGATGTAGAACGTTTGATTGAACGCATGGGTCGCCCTGATTATAAGTTGATAGTAATTCATGGGCAATCGGGTGTAGGCAAAAGTTCCCTGGTGAATGCCGGACTGGTGCCAGCTTTAAAGAATAAAGCGATCGGTATTCAAGATTATTTGCCGGTGGTAATGCGTGTTTACACCAACTGGGTGGAAGAGTTGGGGAAGCTTTTGGGAAGAGATGAGGGGGATGAGGGAGATGAGGGGGATGAGGGAGAGTTAGAACTTCAAGCTTCGACCTCAGAACTGGGAACTTCGACCTTTGAACTCGGAACTTCAACCTCAGAACTCGGAACTTCGACCTCAGAACTCGGAACTTCGACCTTTGAACTAGAACGTTCAGCCTCAGAACCTCAACCTTCGACCTCAGAACTCGGAACTTCGACCTTTGAACTCGGAACTCCGACCTCAGAACTCGGAACTCCAACCTCAGAACCTCAAAATCCCCACTCCCTCCTCTCCCAACTCCGCAAAAACGAACAGCGCAACCTCCGCACGGTGTTAATTTTTGATCAATTTGAGGAATTTTTCTTTGTTTACACCGAACCAGCACAAAGGAAGCAATTCTTTGAGTTTTTGGGAGAGTGTCTGAATGTTCTATCGGTGAAAGTTATCTTATCGCTGCGGGTGGATTACATTCATTACTTGCTGGAGTGCAATGATTTGTCCAGTCTCAAGATTATTGGCAATGATATTCTCAGTAATAATGTGCTTTACAAGTTGGGGAATTTCTCACCTGCTGATACGAAGTCAATTATTCAGCGTTTAACTGAAAATACTAGTTTTCATTTAGAACCTGCTTTAGTTGAACAACTGGTGCAGGATTTAGCCGGAGAATTGGGTGAAGTTCGCCCCATTGAGTTGCAGGTTGTGGGGGCGCAACTGCAAACGGAGAATATTACAACTCTGGCAGAATATCGGCAGCGTGGTACTAAGTACGAATTGGTTAAGCGTTATTTGGATGAAGTTGTTAATGATTGCGGTGTTGAAAATCAGCAGGCAGCAAATATATTACTGTATTTGCTCACCGATGAAAAAGGAACTCGCCCTCTGAAGACTCGCGCTGAGTTGGAACGCGATTTGCTCCCGTACTTCTCGGAGATCCCCCCAACCCCCCTTAAAAAGCAGGGCTTTATTCTTTCTATTCCCTTTTTAAGGGAGTCGCCGCAGGCGGGGGGATCAGAAGCTAGGGCGGAACAAGCTTCTAAAATCAGTAAATTAGATTTAGTGTTAGAAATTGTTGTCCAATCAGGCTTGGTGGTTTTGCTACCAGAAAACCCTTTTGACCGTTATCAACTGGTACATGACTACATCGCCGCCTTTATCCGCCAGCAACAGGAACCGAAGTTAAAGCAGGTGATGGCGGAACTGCAAAAGGAACGAGAACAAAGAAAACTGAGTGACGCAAAACTCAATGGCTTTCTCAAACGCGCCCTTTTTGGTTCAGTTGCAGCCGGATTAGTCTTAGCTGGACTAACAGTTACAGCCTGGGATGCAGCACAAAGGGCAGAACAGGAAAGAAAACAAGCTGCAATCAGTGAAATCAACGCCCTTGCTAACTCTTCAGCTACCTTTTCTGCCTCTGGGCAAATCTGGGAGGCACTGACAGAAGGCTTAAAAGCGAATGGAAAACTGAAAAATGCCGGGAAGGTGGCGGTAGATACCCAGATGCGGGTTGTGGGAAGTTTGCAGAAAGCTGTGTACTTACAACCAGAGAACAAATTCCAAGAATTGAATACATTAGAAGGGCATAGCAGTGCGGTCTATAGCGTGGTGTTCAGCCCCGATGGGCAAAGGCTGGCTTCTGCCAGTGCTGACAACACCATAAAACTCTGGAATGTCGCCACAGGCAAACCTCTGCAAACCCTTACTGGGCATAGCAGTGCGGTCTATAGCGTGGTGTTCAGCCCCGATGGGCAAAGGCTGGCTTCTGCCAGTGCTGACAAGACGATCAAACTCTGGGATGTCGCCACTGGCAAACCTCTGCAAACCCTGACTGGGCATAGCAGTAGGGTCTTTAGCGTGGTGTTCAGCCCCGATGGGCACAGGCTGGCTTCTGCCAGTGCTGACAAGACGATCAAACTCTGGGATGTCGCCACTG
>NZ_JABXKP010000017.1 GCF_017114985.1 Nostoc sp. JL33
GGAGTAGGGAGTAGGGAGTAGGGAGTAGGGAGTAGGGAGTAGGGAGTAGGGAGTAAAGAAAATTAGAGACTTATTCATCCAGTTCAAAGACTCAAAATCCCCATTCCCCACTCCCCACTCCCCATTCCCATTCCTTAACATCTTGACGAAAGGTATTTTTTAGGGTGTTGTTATGGGCAATAAATACTAAGATATTCTTGCTTTCTTCGCCAAGATTGTCATGCTTCAATTCGATGAACAGCTACGCCGCTTAGTTACCGAAGCCTGTGGATATCCATCTGGAAGTCCTCAGCGTCAGAAGCTGCTCACGCAAATTATTCGCTTGACAGCAAGTAGACTCTGGAGGGAAAGTACTCCCTACTATCAAGATGCACTACAACAAACTTGGTTATATTTCTGCCGCAATGTTTGTGAAGGTTTGACAGGTCAAATCTATGACCCCACCTATGGCAGTGTCATCACCTGGCTGAATGCTTACCTAAAACGGAGACTACAAGACTTTTACATTAACCAGAACCGGGAACAAGCTACAACAGTCCCTCTTCGGGTTCGTCAGTCTACATCGGGTGGAATAAGTGAAACTATTGATCCTGTAGATAACCTCGCAGCTATCCCCCAAGCACCTCCGATTCTGGAAGACTTGGAAATATGGGCTAAAACAGATTCTCAAGGAGAACTGCGCGGTACTTACATTAAAGGTCGTCCAGATGTGAATTGTCAGGTGTTAATTCTCAAACGCCTACCCCCGGAAGTTAGCTGGAGAGAATTATCTGAGGAATTTGGGCTGTCAATTCCGACATTAAGCAGTTTTTATCAGCGCCAGTGTCTACCACGTTTACGTAAATTCGCCGAATTGGAGGGATTGTTATAACAATTCAAAAAGAACCCTTGTAGAGACGTAGCAGTACTACGTCTCTACAAGGGTTCTGGATAACGCATATTTAATTTCACTCCTATGTCTAAAGCTTATATCACTTGCTAATAGACAAAACCCAATCGCCTAAAAGTTGGTTTACTCTATCTGGTACTTCATCATGTGGACAATGACCGGCTGTTAGAAAATGTTCTCTGAGTTCAGGATAATATTGACGAAACTTTTGCGAACGTTCTCTAGCATTCATCCAAGGGTCAGCTTCTCCCCACAACATCAATAATGGACAAGTTAATTGCTTTAGTAGCACATCAACTTTTTCCCCTTGAGGAGTGCTAAAGACTGACACAAATACATCCAACGCACCAGCATCGTAAGCAGGGCGAGAAATTTCTTCTACCAATTGGTCTGTAATCGCACTCTTGTCAAGATAAACTTTTTCTAGAGTTTGGCGAATTACCCAAGATTGTCGCACGTATTGAAATAACAAAAACTGGGCTAAAGGTTGTTGAAGAATCCACTTAGTGCCGTCACCCAGAAGTTTCTGGAAAGTAGCGGGTTGTATGTCAGCCTCAATTTCTGATTGTAAAGCTTCAGGCTCAGATGTCGGTTGGCTGTCGCTAAAAGGCCCTGCACTATTGAGCAAAACTAAACCAGCCGCACTGTCGGGACGCTGTGCTGCAACACACAAGCTAGCATAGCCACCAAGGGAATTACCCGCTAATACTGCTTTTTGACCAATTACTTCACTGATAAAATCATGGAGTTGGTCACGCCACAAGTCGCCACTATACTGCAATTTCGGTTTTGCCGATCGCCCAAATCCCAAAAGGTCGATCGCAAATACTTCAAAATCTTGACACAATCCTGTGATATTCTTGCGCCAGTGGTCTGTAGAAGCACCAAATCCATGTACCAAAAGCAAGGGCGGACGTTGCGATTGTTTTTCTCCCGCACACACGTAATAAACGTTGTGCCCTCGCCACTGCCAATATTTACCAGGAGTTGGGGTTGTAGAGGGGGCTGTAGTTGCCTGCATGATTAAAAGAAATGTTAAGTAGCTTTTAATAATTGTAGGCTAGTACAAGAACGTGGGGCACAGAAAACAGAGGAGTCTGAGGAAGATGAGGGAGATAAAGAAGGAAAAAACTCAGAAGTTTCAGCCTTTTAGCCTCGACGTTGAGCCTTTTAGCTTCGACGATGAGCCTTTTAGCCTCGACGATGAGCCTTTTAACCTCGACGATGAGCCTTTTAGCTTCGACGATGAGCCTTTTAGCCTCGACGATGAGCCTTTTAGCCTCGACGATGAGCCTTTTAGCCTCGAAGTTGCACCTTTTAGCCTCGAAATTGCACCTTTTAGCCTCGAAGTTGCACCTTTGATGCTGATGCTTGACAATTAACAAATGAAAAATGTCAAAAGTATTAATTACAGGCAAAACTAAACTACTAGGAGTCATTGGACATCCGGTGGAACATTCACGATCGCCACTGATGCATAATGCCGCGTTAGCGCAGCTCGTCGTTCGCGTAGCGTCTCGCAGAGAAGACATCGCTCATTTAGGATTAGATTACGTTTATCTTCCCTTTCCTATCGAACCACAGAATCTAGAGATAGCGATCGCAGGTTTCGCGGCTATTGGTGTTGTCGGTTTTAATGTGACAATACCTCATAAACAGGCTATCATACCCCTACTCTCAGAAATTACACCCCTGGCTCAAACTATCGGAGCAGTGAATACTGTTAGTCGCCAAAATAATAAATGGGTGGGGACAAACACAGATATAGAAGGATTTATCGCTCCTTTGCAGACAACGTATAAGCAGGATTGGAGTCAGAAGGTAGCGGTAATTTTAGGCAATGGTGGTGCGGCTAGAGCAGTTGTCGCAGGTTGTCATCAACTAGGTTTTGCCAAAATTCATGTTGTTGGGCGTAATGTGCAGAGATTACAAGAATTTGGCAATAGTTGGAGCAATTCACCCATAAGTGAAAATTTACAAGTTCATCAATGGGAAGAATTGCCAAAGCTAATTCCTCAAGCTAATCTGCTGGTAAATACAACCCCCATAGGTATGTATCCCAAGGTTGATGAGTCGCCTTTGAGTGTAGAGGAAATAGCGAATTTACCAACGGGTGCGATCGCCTACGATTTAATATATATTCCGAAACCGACGCAATTTCTAGAGCAAGCAGAAAAACAAGGTGTAATTGCGATCGATGGATTAGAAATGCTAGTTCAACAAGGAGTAGCAGCCTTAAAAATCTGGTTGCAGCAAGAAACTATATCTGTAGAAGTGATGCGCCAAGCGTTGAAAGAAGATTTGGGTTTAGGTTGATAGGGCGGTTAGAAACCGCACGCCAGTTGCTTTTTCCTTTAAGTCCGCGCGGACGAGAGTTTGTATAGCCGCGTACTCCTACGGAGAAGCAAGCTACGCGTCAGCGTGCCGGAGGCTCTATTCCATTCACCAGGGCTACAGCATCATCTATTTCCCTGAAAATACCTGTAACTATTGCCAACCTGAGCATTGGCGGATAAATTGTACTTCTTTGGAGTCGTTATTACCGGACTTTAATCTATGTTTGCTAAACCAAAAATACTTTTATCATGGTTTGCATTATTACTCAGTTTTGCAAGTCTATTTCTTAGTTCTTGGATTATTCTTCCGGCTCCAAATATGTTTTTACTCACCCTAGCAGTAGGAGCGCCAGAAGTCAGTCCTTGGCTATTGTTATTAAATTTGCTCTCTTTATTACTTTCTTTTTTCTACATCAGTCTCTATAAATTACAGCGTTTAGCTTGGATTTTCAGTTTAATAGGATTGCTAATTTGTGGATGGGTGCTAGTTAATATCCCACTAACTCAACTACAGATGGCTAAAGCGATGAAACAAGGGTTAGGAGCAGATTATCTAGAGCAAATTCCAGCCCAAGTAAGCGCTAAGATGCAAACCCATCCCTTTAACTTAGTTAATTTCTTCCGGGGTATTCCATTAGGGAAAACGCGTCATCAAAAAGATATTCTCTTTGCTTCTCCTGCGGGAGTGCCTTTAAAAATGGAAGTTTACCAACCCTCAGAGGTAGGGAAATATCCAACAGTAGTAGTAATTTACGGTGGAGCTTGGCAATATGGCAATCCTCATGCCAATTCCGAGTTTAATCAATATATTGCTAATCATGGATATACAGTATTTGCGATCGACTATCGACACGCACCAAAATATCGGTTTCCCGCTCAGTTAGATGATGTGCGTACAGCCCTAAATTTTATTCGCAAACATGCATCTGAATATGAAGCTGATCCAGAACGTATGGTACTTTTAGGACGTTCTGCGGGAGCGCATCTAGCAATGTTAGCGGCTTATCAACCGGATGCACCACCGATTCGTGGTGTGGTGAACTATTACGGGCCTGTTAACTTACCTGAAGGATACAAAACACCGCCAAATCCCGATCCCATCAACACTCGCGCTGTTTTAAAAGCATTTATTGGTGGTTCATTAGAAGAATTGCCTAATCAGTATCAAATTGCTTCACCGATAAATTACCTGACGCACCCTTTACCGCCAACTTTATTAATTTACGGCAGTCGCGATCATTTGGTAGAAGCGCGATTTGGCAGACAGATGTATGAACGTTTACATGATTCTGGTAATAGTGCGGTTTTTCTAGAAATTCCTTGGGCAGAACACGCTTTTGATGCCGTTTTCAACGGTGTGAGCAATCAATTAGCGTTGTATTATACCGAGAGGTTTTTGGCGTGGGCGTTGTTTAGGCAATAATTTTATTAACATAAAGCAGCACTCAGAGCGTAAAGGCTGATTAATGGAGTTCAAAGGCTGATTAATGGAGTTCAAAGGCTGATTAATGGAGTTCAAAGACTCATTAGACTTATCCGTAAATGAGAACTTTATTTGCCTGAAACCTAGCCCTGGACAGGGTTTTAGAGATTATTGTTTTATTTTAGCTAAAAAGCTTGCTAGGTAAGCGTTTCAGCTATTTTGAGTTTTATTTGTGGATAGGTCTATTAATAGAGTTCAAAGACTCATTAATGGAGTTCAAAGACTCATTAATGGAGTTCAAAGGTGGATAACCGAGTCTCTAATTTTCCTCATCTCCCTTATCTCCCTTATCTCCCAATACGGTTCGGTTAAGGCAAGAGACGCGATAAATCGCCGTCTCTACAAAGTCATCAAAAAACCTTATCCGAACCGTATTGCCTTATCTCCCTCATCCCCCTCATCCCCCTCATCCCCCACTCCCCACTCCCCACTCCCCGCTCCCCACTATTTCTGCGGCCAGCGCCAGTTATAGCGATTCCATTCGTAGATGCCTTGAATTTCATACTCAGCGCCATTGAAGAAGCGGACGACGCAATTAGTAGATGAATCATCGCAATCGCTAATTTCCTCGACCTTAATCACCATACAGGGAAACCATTCGCGCTTACAAGGCCCATCTTCTTGCACCCATTCCCATAGTGCATTGGAAGCTTCAATGCGATCGCCTACTCTCAGCTTGAGTGCATCCTCAAAATAAGAATACTTATCAAAATGACATGACTCAACACGATTGAGCCACTGTAAACCATAGCGTTTGCGAATGAATTGTACTGTTCCAGAGTCATTTCCCAGCAGCCAGTCGTTGAGTAATTGGACTTTCCAAGTACGGTTGCGCTGTTCTTCATCCTTAACAAACTGTAAAAATGTTTCTAACTCCTCTGGGGTAAGTTCGTCTAAGGGATTAGCAATATTTGACATCCCAAAGCTAGAATTTCCCTGAATTTGCTCGACCACTTGCAGTAATATCTGTTTCTGCGCGTCAGTGAGAGGACAGCTTGCGGCATCACAATCATTAAAGGCTGCGAACATAGCTGCTTCAATCTCATCTGGAGTCATAAGTTAATAGCAATTGAGGGTTTATTTCCCTAATTATTACAAATGCTAAATTAAAGTCTCCAATCTTCCTGTACTTAAATTCAGGTAAGCTGAGGTTGTAAGTTAGATATTGTTTGTTAGATTAAGTCACGGGGTCTTTTATGCGGTTGCGCTCACTCACCGTTGTTTTGATTTCTTGTCTCATCACCTTTCTATCGTGGGCGATCGCTCCAGAAGCTCTAGCCCTGACACAGATTAAACTATTTGATGTTTCCTATAAAGATTGTCCACCAGAACTAGCACAAGGGGCTGTTATCAGTAGTGGTAGCGCAGCTGCCAATTGTTTTATTGTCATTGGCAAAGCAGAAAATGGCACTAATAAAACAGTCTACGACGCAGATATTTTTGGACGCATCTATGATGCCAATAATGACTCGGTGATGCAAAACCGCACTCGCTTAGGTTCTATTACTGAGGTGCCACCAGGCATTAGCGATTTTGAATTGAGAATTTCTGTACCTGCCAATCAGCCTACTCCGTTGAAACTGAAGCAGTTCAAGGCTGCCGGATTTAGCGGTCAAGTCCGTAGGTAATAAATTTTAACTTTTCTGGCTAGAAGTCCCGCACTTTATCCAAAGATTCGGTGTCGGGATGAATAGCGCAGGAATAGGAATAGTCCCTTCACAGAATGTAGCGTGCAGCGATGCTCCTCTCATAGTAAAATCCTACTTGTAGGAATAGTTCTCTAATTAAGAGATTTCCTAATGATTTCAAGGTCTAATTCTAATAATTCTGCTATTTCCTGAATACTTAACCCTTTTTGTACTAATTTGGGTATCAATTTTAACTTTAGTTCTAGCTTTAGTTCTTCTTTTACTTCTTCTTTTACTTCTTCTTTTGCTTCTTGATAAACTCTGGTTTGTTTCAGTAAATTTAAATTCAGCATAGCTTCTATCTCCTCTCGGTTAAAATTAGGAAACTTGTAAACAATAATCTCTTCTATAAATTCTAAAACTTTTCTTTGGATGAGAACATCGGCTAATTCCAATCTAGCTTTGTCAATTAACTGTTTAGCAAGCTCTGGTGCTTTGTTGTCAGTTTCTACGACCAATCGGACAATTCCTACACCCAGAGATTCTTCGGCTACTACCTCAAGTTCATCCAGATAAAAGCAGCGTAAATGAGGCTCTAACAAGGCACCATAACGTAAAGGACAAGATGTTTCATTGCTGTGCTTATCATAAATAACTATTGCATACCACTCAGAAGTGAGTGGTTTATATTGAGAAAAGTAAAGGAAAATACTTGTAAATAGACGGTCATAAAATTCTTCATCTTTGTAAAACTGAACTTCTACAAAATAAAGCGGTTCATGACCAAATCCTTTTAGAGGAGAAAATACTCCATCTAAACGAAAAGAACGTTGTTTAATTTCTGGTGCAATAAACTCATAAGCATTGCTATTAGTATTAGGTTGACCAATAAGTTCAAATAAAATATTAGGAAATTGTTGAAATATATCGTAAAATATAGCGTCAGTTTTCAATTATTGCATCCATAATTATCCTTTATTAGCCTTAAAATTGCATAAGTCTGAGCTGGTTAGCTCAGACCTAAAATTCATTAGTTGAACATGGAGGAAAATCCAAATTCTGTGTTATTAGACGGCTTGCAGACCACCACCTACGACTTGAAGCAGTATAATAGCTAACATTGGGGAAAAATCCATCCCGCCCAATGGGGGAATAATTCTGCGAAACAGATTGAGATAAGGATCAGTTATCTGGCTCAAAGCGGCAAATGGTTGGTTGTACCAGTTGATTGTCGGGAACCAGGTCAATAAAACCCGAATAATTAACAAAAGAGTATAAATCTGAATGAAAGTAGCCAGAGTGTTAATCAGAAGGTACATGGATTTGTTGGTTTCCTACTAAGTGTCAAACACGGTCTTATCTTTTAATTTTAATTTAGTCCAAAGTCAAAAGTGTTTGCAGATTCCACATTTACCACACTTGACACTTTCACCACGCCTAAACAAACCTTAGGAGTCTTTAGTGAGGGAGCGGTCATTGGTTGCTTGGGGTGAACCGCCATTAACATTTCCCAGTTGGTTTCGCACTTCATCAATTGTGGCATTTAGCTGGGCAATTTTATCTTCTAGCGATCGCCTGGCCGTTTCTATACCAATACTCTCACTTTCTGAGGCTTTCATCTGACGCCGCTTTGCTGCTATTTTCTTAGCTTCTACTTGGCTATCTGTCAGTTCTGTTTCCTCCTCTGCTAGCAATTCTGGCTCGCGTCGAGAAACAATCAGTGCGCCGATAACGCCACCAAATACACCACCAACAAACGCCCCGGCTAAAAAACCACTGCCAAAACCATCTCGCTGACTCATATCTTTACCGCCTTCAACAAAGCTTGCAACTTTTACAGTAGTTATGCTATTTTTCTGCCCTAGCTGCATACTAGCTTAAGTCCCAAAGATGCGATCGCCTGCATCTCCCAATCCCGGTACAATATACCCCTTGCTGTTCAGTTTTTCGTCAATAGTCGCCGTGTAAATTATTAAACCTGGATAAGCTTCACTGAGTTTTTGCAAAGCTGGTGGAGCCGCCACTACGCAAACAATCCGCATCAGGGCTGGATCAGCACCCCGTTGTGTCAATTCTGCCATTGCTGCCATGATCGACCCTCCGGTTGCCAACATTGGATCGGTAATTAACACTCGTGTTTGAGGGTCAAATTTTTCTGGTAACTTGTTCAGATAACAATGAGGTTGCAGCGTCTGTTCGTCTCGCGCCAAGCCAAGGTGGTAAATCGATGCTAAAGGCAGTAAAGTCTGCGCTCCCTCTAGTAATCCTAGTCCAGCCCGCAGAATTGGCACTACTGCTACTGGTATCTGCGGATCAATCACCGTTGCTGGACAAGTATCCAAGGGACTTTGCACGATTGTTTCTTGAGTCGGCAACCAGTCTCGTGCAGCTTCATAAGTCAGCCATCTTCCCAACTCAGTCATGGCACTGCGAAATAATACTGAAGGTGTGCCTGCATCACGAGCAACTGCCAGCCAGTGTTTTATCAGGGGATGCGGTGGAACATAAACGCGCAATTGTAGCGTCATAGGCAGAAAAGTGGGTCTTTTTATTGTATAAGAACTGAAACACCATAATACTCCTTCCTGCATCCGGCTGACGGCTAAAATTAACACTCTCAAATTTATTGATAATATTTTTCATTAGCAGTTGACATTAATTGTCAATCAAAGCTATATTCTTATACAGTGTTCTCCTCTCTTTTAAGGATCGGCAGACGGGATTAGCCAGCAGCAGCAGGCTCGTCCCTCTTTTTTTGTGATTGGGGATTGGGCATTAGTAAATATTGGTTGACTCTAGACAAGGAACAAGGGACAAATAACTAATGACTAATGACTAATGACTAAAATGCAAGATATTGATGCGATCGTGATTGGGTCTGGGGTTGGCGGATTAGTAACAGCGACCCAGTTAGCAGCGAAGGGAGCGAAAGTGCTGGTACTGGAACGTTATTTGATTCCAGGTGGTAGCGCTGGTTATTTTGAACGCCAAGGTTATCGATTTGATGTTGGGGCATCAATGATTTTTGGGCTGGGGCAAAATGGTACTACCAACTTACTCACCCGTGCATTATCAGCTGTAAATGTCAGCCAAGAAGCGATCGCAGATCCAGTGCAGATTCACTATCATCTACCCGAAGGTTTAGACCTGAAAGTTGACCGGGTTTATGAAAAATTTTTGCAAAATCTTACTGCTCATTTTCCCCATGAAGAACAGGGGATTCGTCGCTTTTATGACGAATGCCAAAAAGTATTCAAGTGTCTCAACAGCATGGATTTGCTGTCGCTGGAAGAACCTCGGTATCTACTGCGGGTATTTTTTCAGCATCCATTGGCGTGTCTCGGTTTAGTTAAGTATCTGCCCCAAAATGCCGGGGACGTGGCGCGGCGCTACATCAAAAACCCGCAATTATTGAAATTTATCGATATGGAATGTTATTGCTGGTCGGTGGTTCCATCAGAGATGACACCAATGATTAATGCTGGAATGGTCTTTTCTGACAGGCATTATGGCGGAGTTAACTATCCTAAAGGCGGAGTCGGACAAATTGCCCAAAAACTGGTGCAGGGTCTAGAGAAGGCTGGAGGTAAGATTCAGTACCAAGCTAGAGTCACGAAAATTCTCACAGAACAGGGAAAAGCGGTAGGTGTGCAACTGGCTAATGGTAAAGTATATCGGGGTAAACGCATAGTTTCTAATGCTACACGCTGGGATACATTTGAACAATTATTACCAGCAGAATCAATGCCGCGTAATGAGAAAATTTGGCAACAAAATTATCAAAAATCTCCCAGCTTCTTGAGTTTGCACATGGGGGTAAAGGAGTCTGTTTTACCTGCGGGGACAGAGTGCCATCATATTTTGCTGGAAGATTGGGAAAAGATGACGGCGGCAGAAGGCACAATTTTTGTTTCGATTCCCACATTGCTTGACCCAGATTTAGCACCAAATGGATATCACATCATTCATGCCTTCACGCCTCACTGGATTGATGATTGGCAAGAACTTTCTGTGAGTGAGTACGAAGCGAAGAAAGAAGAGGCGGCTTGGCGAATAATTGACCGGCTGGAGAAGATTTTTCCAGGTTTAGATGCTGAATTGGATTATTTAGAAGTAGGCACACCGCGCACACATCGCCGCTTTTTGGGTCGTGAGGATGGCACATATGGGCCAATTCCCCGGCGCAAGTTGTGGGGGTTATTGAACATGCCCTTTAATCGCACAGCTATTCCAGGACTTTATTGTGTAGGAGATAGTACCTTTCCGGGTCAAGGGTTGAATGCAGTAGCTTTTTCTGGGTTTGCTTGCGCCCACCGTATTGCCGTAGATTTAGGATTTTAACGTGCATCAATCAAACTGATTACAGAAACAGCCTACGCAAAAAGCGGCGTTGCAGGGGGGGAATTTTAGAATTTGCCAAATATCTGCAACGCCCAAAAACCTTGGTAAGCGGATAGCATTATCAGTGAAGCTAGTAGCTTCTCCAACAATCTGAGTAACTCTCAATACGATTCGGTTAAGGGAACTCCAAGAAATAAATTACTACTACTTGTGGGGTGGGCGACACGAGAGCCATATAAACTGGGCGGGCGAGACGCCCACCCCACAATAAATAATTGAATATTTTTTTATTTGGAAGTCCCTAAGAAAGTTATCTGTTAAGGCGATCTCTTTAACCGGGGGTAGAAGAAAGTTCTGGGAAAGCAAGAGTGTTTAAATTTAATCTCTTCATTTAAGTAAGCTGTTCCACATTTAACTTGCATAATTAGGGCGGGCAAGATGCCCACCCCACAAGAGTTCTGTTTAATTCGGTTATGCAAATTAGATGTTTTTCAGCTTACCTCCAAGCGCCTCCCCAGCTTATCCAAACCGTATTAGGATCGGGTAGCAAGTGCATTAGACGGGATTTTAATTGAGATTGCAAGTCAAACGTAGACAGTTAATTTTTGGAAGTTGAAAAGTTCAATTCCTGTTGAATGCTTTTAGTATCCTCATACAGATTTGTCACCCTCAAATCATTACTTGGACAGCTAATATCTTGAGATATTTGCCCTTGATACCTGACTTGAGTTGATGTACCGAATGAAACAGATCTAGCACATGGTTTATATGGTAATTTTGATAATGGTTTAGCTGCCGAAATATCATTGAAGAATTTCGTAGCTGTGTCCACTTTTATTTCACCTGCACTTTTTCTGTTGCAAACAGTGTAAGTTGCTTTTCCGGATGGCAATAGCTCAATTCTATATTTGCAGGTATTTGTAGAGCCACTATTAATAATAACTGCTGGCTGTTTGGGATTTGGAGTTTGGGCAAGTATTCTCAGCGGAAAAATACATAAGGGTGTAGCTAATAATACCAAGCTTAGACTAATTTTATATATGTTAAAAACTTTCACTTTCACCTCGCATTAATTTTTTGAGTTACCTAATTAGGTCAAAACTGATTTGAGATATCTTATGCAACAAAAAATTCTGCAATAGCACTTGCTTGGTTAATACTTAATTAAGTAAGATTAAATTTGTGAACAGCGCAGTTACTAAACAGAAATTATGGTGATTTGTTAAAACTATAGTTGATTGTATACTTCTTAGATATGTCATTATTATGTCAATGTTATGTCAGGATAACACTCGTTTTTTATGTGGTATTCCTGTCGAATATCTACTGTGGATTTCGCAATAAAAGCCTTCAGTGACACAATTATGGCATTGCGACTTGCGCCGGAGAAACAGTCATCAGCCGCGATACGCAAACAGATTCGCGCGTGGATGCGGTAGGTTACGCCACGCTGAAAATCGGTTCGTTCGTTATCGTGCCTTTTCACGGCAATTTACAAAACTTCTCATAATTGTGCTTTAATGATGAGCGGTTTTTGTTTTTCAAGAATCTTCCTCACACACAAAGAAAGCGATCGCCAATGTTCCTCACACATAAAGAAAACATTTTAAAATTTAGCTGGCTTCTACCCAGCTTCTTAAGTTTGTTCCTGTTTGGCTCTACTGTCAAAGCTACTGCGATGCCTGCGGCGGGCGTAGCCATCGCTAATTGGCATTTTGATAGCAATCGCAATCATTTGGACTTCACCACAGATGAGAATATTCAACCGAAACTGCAACTACTTACCAACCCTACTCGTCTGGTAATTAATTTGCCTGGAGTTACATTAGGATATCCACAGACTAGTCAAAGGGTGGGGTCAGTAATTCAAGTGATTCGCATCGAGCAGTTTAACGCACAGACTACCCGCATGGTAGTTAGTTTAGCACCCGGTTATACCTTTGATTTAGTACAAGTAAAGCTGCAAGAGGAATCCCCCAATCATTGGTCTGTGCAGTTACCCCAGCCAATTCCACTGACTGCAACCCAGCCGAAATATCTAGAAATAACTCCGACTCAATCGAGTATTTTTCCAACAGTGAGTAATAATAGCACTCTGTTTGCTGGCGTGGTTCCGATGCATTCACCGATGAAAGCGCTGGAACCTCAAATTAAAGCCTTGATGAGTCGCTATAGTTTTCTGAAAACAGGAATGTTTTTCCTGGATTTAGATACTGGGGATTATTTGGATATTGGAGGCGATCGCGTTTTCCCAGCTGCAAGTACAATCAAACTACCAATTCTCATCGCCTTTTTCCAGGATTTAGATGCTGGTAAAGTCACCCTTCAGGAAATACTGACCATGCGGCGTGACTTAGTTACCAATGGTTCTGGAACCATGCAGTATGAGCGAGTTGGTAAGAAGTACACGGCTTTGGAAACCATCACCAAGATGGTTACTATCAGTGACAATACCGCCACCAACATGATTATTGATCGCTTGGGTGGAGCGGCGAAACTAAATCAGCGTTTCCGTACTTGGGGACTGAAAGACACAGTAATTCGCCATCTTTTGGCTGACTTGAGAGGAACCAACACCACAAGTTCTGAAGATATGGCGCGGGTGCTGGCTTTAGTTGTGAATAACAAGCTAGTTTCTTTGCAGAGTCGAGAACAAGCCTTGGATATTCTGCGTCGCACCACAATTCACACACTGCTTCCCGCAGGTTTGGGGAAAGGTGCAGTCATCGCTAACAAAACTGGAGATATCGGGTTTCTTATCGGCGATGCGGGATTTGTTACTATGCCAAATGGTAAGCGCTACTTGGCGGCTATCTTCGTCACCCGTCCGTATAAGGACAGCAGGGGGAGAGACTTTATTCGTCAAGTTTCCCGACTAGTTTACGATTACCTGAATCAAGAGAACCCAGTTGCTGCGGTTGATTCGCCTAACAGTGTTACGAGGTAGCAGTTCTCAATTGGGTTAGTTATACGTGTCAACTTAAGGTGAAAACGCTTCTTAACAAATATATCAGATCCCCCAACCCCCGATAAATTGGGGGCTAAAATTCTAATTCACCACTTTTTAGGGCTTGTTATTACCAACATTTTTTAAATCTTGGGCTTCGTTACCATTCCCGCCTCGGAATAAATTCCAAGGCTAATAGTTAAAGTCCTCTCAAGAGGACTAAATACAAGATTTTCAGCCATGTAGAAGACTCTCTTATGTAAAAGGGAAAATTTCAGTCCACTTGAGTGGACTTTAGCTATCAGCCCAGAACTTAAGTTCTGGGCGGGATATCGGGTAAGCGCGACACTTTGACTATTATAAAAATGTCGGTAACGACAAGCTTTTTAAGGGGGGTTATATCAAGTTCGGGTGATTACTTGTAATAAAATCTATCAATTAATTATGATTTTGCTTGCGGCTTTCGTAGCTTTTTCCCTAGCCTCCTGCACATTAACACCCTTCGCTAAAGCTACGCCCATTCGCCGATATGGATGAGCATTAGGTTTACCAAATAATCTAATATCTACATCTTTTTCTGACAAAGCATCGGCTACACCACTAAAAGCAATAGAATCAGATTTTTTTGAAGCTAAAATTACCGCACTAGCTGATGCTCCTAGCTGTTCTATATGAGGAATTGGCAAATCTAAAATAGCTCGCAGATGTAGTTCAAATTCATTGAGATTTTGTGAGATTAATGTCACCATTCCCGTATCGTGCGGTCTGGGAGAAAGTTCGGAAAAAATCACTTCATCTTTGGTAATGAAAAACTCAACGCCAAAAATTCCGGCTCCTCCTAAAGCATCAGTAACTTTTATGGCTATTTCTTGAGCTTTTAATATCTTATCTTCAGAAATTAATGCGGGTTGCCACGATTCTTGATAATCGCCTCGTTCTTGACGATGACCAATAGGAGAACAGAAAATTGTCGGTGCATTCCACTGTTTAATTGTCAGTAAAGTTATCTCAATTTCAAAGTTAATAAATTCTTCTACTATTACCTTTTGACTGTCACCTCTAGAATTAGCGATCGCATAATTCCAAGCTTTCTCAACCTCACTCTTATCCTGGACTACAGACTGACCTTTACCAGAGGATGACATCACAGGTTTAACAACATTACCAAACCCAATTTCATCAGAAACTGCAATCAATTCTTCTAAAGTTGTTGCATAACCATATTTAGCCGTTCTGATGCCCAATTCTTGATGCGCCAGTTCGCGAATTCTATCGCGATTCATTGTATAGTTAGTAGCAGCCGCAGTTGGTATAACTGTAATCCCACGCTGTTCAAATTCCAAAAGCTTTTCTGTTCTGATTGCTTCAATTTCTGGTATAATTATATTTGGCTGATGTTTTGTCACTACAGCTTCTAAATCATCAGCACTGAGCATAGAAATAACTTCATAAGCATCAGCAACTTGCATCGCTGGAGCATTGGCGTAGCGGTCAACGGCAATCACATAATTACCAAGACGTTGAGCTGCGATCGCAAACTCTTTCCCTAGTTCTCCTGAACCCAGCAACATCAATTTTTGGGGCAACTTAATACTCATTAACTTATCCAGGTTAATTTCAATTCAATAATTTTATAATTTTGTGTGTTTTAATTATCATTTTTTCAAGAATTAAATCTAGCTCCGCGTAATTGTAAATCTTGACGTTGCAGATGATTTAAACCAGTACCTACGCCAAGCTGACACTTATCGACTAGAGTATCTAACCAAATAGTCTCGTTCAGAGTTGCACCTCGTAAATCTGCGTTTCTCAAGTCGGCTTTCGTAAAATTTGCAAATAATAGGTCTGCATCGATTAAACTACTACCTTGTAGATTTGCTTCTGATAAATTTCCTCGAATAAAGTTTACGCCATCTAAAATTAAACCAGATAAATCTGCTCCTATAAGATTAGGAAATTTTAGCTGATTTGGATATTGAAAAAACCGCATCATACAAATGATATTTGCTTCATTTAATCGTATTTTGGTTAAAAACTCATAACGAGCTATGCCCAATTGGTTAAGAATTTGTAGACGCTGTGGGGGACTTTGTTCTAAAAACTTGATGGCTGTGTGGCGTAGGTCTTGAGTAGAAAGATTTAGCATAATTCTTAGATAGCCGTGATATTTATGCCGATTAAAAATTTAACCGTCAATTTAGGCAAATAATACATAATATCATGTCCGCTTGATTAGTTACTAAACCTCAAGAACCCCACCCCCAACCCCCTAAGAGCAAGCGAGGAGGGGGCTAAGATGTACTTAATGTGATTAGGAAACGTTATAACCCCGATTTCTTTAAGAAATCGGGGTTATAAAGTGTATCGATAACTACTTACCTAATGTCCTGCCAATAATGCTTTCGTAGCAGATTCGCCTGCTAATCTCACGCGCCTTGTCAGATGGAAGTTTAACAATGCTAGAACACTCAAATCAGCTAAGAGTGCCATAAAAATTGTTGTCGCCCCAGCGTGTTCTATAGCTGCCCAAGGAAAAGTTGAAAATAACCAGACAGTAGGATATTTCGATGAGGAAATGTCGAGAAATTGTAGAATCATCGGTGGTAGGAACATTGCTGTACCTATAGTCCCAATTGCCCAGAAAGAACGCTTAGGAGTTTTCAGCAAAAGTATCAATTGGGCGATGGTAGCGTAAATCATCATTAAGCTGATGGACAAAGCTATGGTTAAAAGTACTTTAAAGCTGATAACCACGTTACTCAACAAAGTTGGAACATCGTTGGCATCAATAACAGATATAAGTGAAACCCAAACTAACCAGGGGATAGTAACAATTGCCAGATTAATTGCGATCGCCACGAGTGCAGGGCTTTTTTCAGACCAAATTAAATCCTGCCAAACACTCTTGTAGCTAGAAACTCCCTGATGTCGATATCTTGCCCAATCTTGTACATCTTGACGGTGAGGGGAAAGAACTGCAATTAAACTTAAAATCAACACCAAGTTGTACACTGTCAGGAAAACATAATTTTCCCCAACTTGTTGATCCCATGTGTGACTATTTTTACTAACTTGTAGAGTAAATCCCCACATCATCAACTGGCAAAACGCTACTAATAAGTAACTTTGTTCTTTGCTGATTATGGAGGCTTGAGGATTACGGAAGCAACGTTTAAGAGCTTGCAAAATTCCGTAACTGCACAATCCAAAGTTCAGCAAGTGGAAACCAACAACACTAAAAACACTTGTCCCTAATGGTAAATAGAAAAACTGCCAGTTTGTCAGGGGAGAACCATTGGATTGATGAAACAAGCTAGGAAATAGATAATTAGTTACATCCCAAGGATTAAAGAGTCTAAACCAAGCAGTTGAATTATTTAAAGTATTGCTATAAACCGATGCCAGGTTCATCGTTATGAACAAAAAAAGGAAAACTGCACCACTACCTAACCAAGGCTGAAAACCGCTAAACCAACGACTAACTAAGCTAAATAGTAGTGCGGCACTGTAGAAGAAAATACAGCTAGCAGCAAGAATCGCGTAATAACTCAAAATGTAACCAAAGGCAATTTTGGCAGAATGTCCAGCCCACAAATGTAAAGGAACTGCTATTAAGACCACGAGATAAATTAAACTCGGAACTCCTAGCAACTTGCCAGTCAATATACTTGTTTCTGATTGAGGGCTGAGACGGATGAAATTCAGCGTACCGCGAGTTTCTTCTTTGGCTAAATCGTTTATTAGTAAATAAGTTCCTGCAACTAATAGTGTAAATATAAAAATTACACTAAACGTTAGGAATATATGTTCCCAATGGTTTTGCCACCACAACTGCCAATCAATTTCGTTTTGGGGGCAAAAGTTCTTTGAGATAAAATCATTGAACTCAGCAATTTTAGATTGATTTGATTGTTGGTAAAGCTGGTTTTGTTGCCGTTCGTATGCTTGACGCAAATGACAGTATGTGCCAGTTAGAGAGTATTTATCATCAGGAAACTCGCGGAACTGAAATAAAAAAACTACCAATTGCAGTAGTAAGGATGTTGCAACTGCGATCGCGACATTAAAAAATTTCAGCCGTCCTTTGAGTTCCCGGAATAGTTGCGGATTCCAATCGCCGATTTTGTCTATTAAATTGAGCATCATAAGAAAAAATTCTCCAAAAATGGGGAGTGATATTTATTGACGTATCAAGATGCTTGTTTGTGACCTAATTTTAAGAAAATACTTTCTAAGTCTTCTTGT
This sequence comes from Nostoc sp. JL33, assembly GCF_017114985.1. Classification (GTDB taxonomy): domain Bacteria; phylum Cyanobacteriota; class Cyanobacteriia; order Cyanobacteriales; family Nostocaceae; genus Nostoc. The sequence goes on from NZ_JABXKP010000017.1 coordinate 17,870, forward strand.
GTGCAGTGAAAATCAGTCAGAGGAATACCTGCTTTGATGAGCGATCGCAATAACTCAGCACTATCTTCATCTTTGCCCGAAAAATTCACCCGCACACTGTTTTTTCCTGTTATTACCTCCCACTCTTCTACTAAACGATGATGTTTTAGTTGGCTCAAAAGTGCCTCTAAGTTCCCCAGAGTTGATATCAGAATTTGCTGATGGGCAAGACGTTGGTAAAGTTGCTGTAGGGAAGTACTTTCTACCAAAAAGCCAAGTTCCATAATTCCTACAGAAGTACAGAGTTCCGCTAAATCACTAAGAACGTGGGAAGAAATGATTACAGTCATCCCAGCTTCTCGCAAAGCCTTAATGATTTCCCGAAACTGCATCCTAGCAATGGGGTCAAGCCCAGAAACAGGCTCATCTAGTAGTAGTAAAATCGGTTCGTGGATAATCGTTCGCGCTAAACTTAAGCGCTGTTTCATCCCCCGCGACAGAGTAGAAATCTGACTGTGGCGTTTATTACCAAGTTGGATTAGTTCTAAAACTTCATGTAGGCGTTGAGTGCGGCGTGGTTCTCGCAAACGATACAGACGCGCAAAATAATCTAGGTAGTCCCAGACTGTCAAATCCTCATATAGCGGGTAGTCATCGGGTAAGTAGCCTAGACGACGCTTGAGTTTGGGGTTACTCTTGTCACGGAGTAGGCGATCGCCATTAATATAAATCTCACCTGTAGTTGGTTCCTCAGCAGTTGCCAACATGCGGATGAGAGTCGTTTTACCCGCGCCATTCGGCCCAATCAGTCCATATACTTCCCCCGCCTCGATCTCTAAATCAACATCATTGACAGCAACGTGCCGGTCAAATTGCTTAGTTAATCCACGGGTGCAAATTGCTAATTCTTTTACCATTGCTGCTGGAGTGCGGCTTGTGATTAACACTTAAGCTAACCTTTTTCTACAGCTTCTGTCAGGCTTGTTTCGGAAATTGAAACTGGCTTTCAGAAAATTGGCGATATAAAAAAGTAGGTAAGGCATATGCCCTAACTACTTTTTTATTCGTATTTTGCTATTTAGGAAATATTTGTAAATGAAACCTTGCTCTAGTGTCAAGTTATTTCCGATAGTGGTGGGATGATGTTATTAATCCCATTGCCTGATTACCCTTAATTCCCAAACTCTATCCTCTGTCTCCTTTGTGGCTTTTATCTCTTTTATTAAGAAAGATGTCACTAATGCATAGGGGGATACGATTAAAACAGGTTCAACAAAGCCTGTTTAAACTCTGCTGCACTCTGAAAATAATTTCTATCAAAGCTAAATCAATTACCTCTGCAAGTTGTTTGGGTATATTTGCATCACGCTGGCGAATGGGTACGGGGTCATTTTGCAACACTGCTAAAAAGGGGTCGCCAGTAGTGAAATTACGCGGAAAAGTTCCCGTAAGCATATAATAAAGACACGCAGCCGCAGCCCATACATCTACTTCTGGCTTGGCATATTTATAATCAAGCAGTTGCTGACGACACATTAAAACCGGAGTCCCCGCTTTATTTCCTGTTAATGTTTTACCGCTTAAACCTGCTAAATCAAATGCTTTTGCTAAACCATAATCGCCTATTTTTGCTGTGATTTTACCGTTAACATAACCCAAGAAAATATTACTTGGTTTTAAGTCGCGGTGAACTAAACCCACACCTTTGGCAAATCCACCTTTACGTAGCTTAACATTAGGTATTTCAGCATTGTGAGCGTATTCTAAACCGTTTAAAACTTGAAGAATAATTGGAGAGATTGATGAGCCACTGCGTTGCGGTGAGGCAGTCCGGTCTTCTCCCAAAG